>NZ_KV802360.1:0-170147 GCF_001810665.1 Brevibacterium sp. HMSC063G07 | reverse complement strand
TGCCCCAAGCCGCGGCTTGGGGCATCAGCCTTTTGTGCTGATCGGGATGTCAGCTGGCTGCGCTGATCCCGCTGATCTCAGTGACGGGGAGGGACGTCCGGACCGTTGTTGAAGTTGATGTTGTTGCCTTCTGCGGCAGGTTCGCCGGCAATCGAACGGCCTGCGAGCAGGTCGCGGATTTCGGTGAGGAGTTCTTCCTGAGTGGGCGGAACGTCTTCGTCTTCGAGGTCGCCGGTGTTGCGCATTTCGTTGAGCTTGTTCATCGGGACGATGATGACGAAGTAGACGATGGCAGCGACGATGATGAAGTTGATGGCCGCGGTGATAACAGCACCGAAGTCCATGAAGGTGGCCTTGTTGCCGGAGACGATCTCAAAGCCGAGGCCTTCCATGTCCGGCGGGCCCGCAACGGCCAGCAGCGGCTGGATGAGCTTGGTCGATATGGCTTCGACGATTGCGGTGAATGCAGCACCGACGATGACAGCGGTTGCCAGTTCGACAACGTTGCCGCGCAGAATAAAGTCGCGGAACCCTTTGAGCATGGTTTTCCCTTTCGCGGTCCTGTTTTTGAGTTAAGTAGGACACTGTTTGTAACAGATACGTACCGATTTTAGGCAGAAAACCTGTCCATTAGGCAGGTTGCCTCGCCATTAATGGGTGGAATCTGTCACATAGCGCGCCTATTCTGTGCTTCCGATCCTGCTGCACGTGCTTGCAGAGCGGGCACTATGCCGTCGGCTGAGCAGTGCTGCAGAGCCCCGAGCGCAGCGGCTATTGGAGTTACTGGACGATCGCGAAGCTCAGCATGTCCGGCGGTATTGTCGCCAGTTCCGCGGCTTCGTCCGGGGTGACGGCCAGTGTGAAGACCAGCTTGTCGTCAGCAAGCGCATTGCCTGCCGGACGGGATATTCCGGTGACAACGGCTGACTGAACGACCGCCGCACCGCTGCGTGTCAGCGCCTTGGGTCCGGCACCGCCTGCCCCGTCTGATTCCCCAGTCGGGCCTGGACTGTCCGGCCCTATGCGGCCATCGCCATGGGCAGAGTAGACGCGCACTCTGCTGCCGGTCTGGATGATTGAGGCCGATGCCGGGTCAGCGGCGGTCACCGGCACGAGGACTGTCCCGTCTGGGGCTGTTGTCTTTTCCAACAGGGCATTGTCAGTGACGGGTGCACCGGCAGACAGTGATCCGGAAGCGTGCGATCCGACGACTGTCTCGATGGAACTGTGTGCGCTTTCGGGAATGAGGGCGGGAGGAAAAGTGCGAACGTCGAGGTCGGCAGATGTGATTTCTGTTCCCGCCGCCAGGTTTGTGGCGGCAACCACGACGGGCTTGCCGGATGTTTGCGGAATGACGGTCCAGACGGCAATCAGGGTGGCAAGGCCCACGAGCAGCGGAGCGATGACCATTCGGTGCGACCGCACTGTTCGACGAAGAGAGGCGAGGCGTTCAGACATGCCCCAAGTGTGTGCCGCGGAGGTAAGTGACACACGGAAAAAAGAGCAACTGTGACCTACAGTGCCGCGCTGCTGTTCCGCAATCGTCGCGAAAGAGCTGCTATTGCTGCGAATCCCCGCAGCAGCGGCGTCAGTCCCCGGAGCCTCCGTCAGATGAGCCGCGAGAATCGTTGCGGTAGAACCCCGAACCCTTAAACGACACCCCGAGTGAACCGAACACTTTGCGCAGCTGGTCTTGCCCGCATTCGGGGCATGTTGTCAGGGCATCGTCGTTGAAACCCTGGTGGATGTCGAAGCTGTGACCGCAGTTCTTACAGGAGTAGGAGTACGTGGGCATGTGTTCTTTCCTTGACGGTGGGCTGTTGCGGCCCGTGTGACCGACCCAGAAAGTATAGCCAGCCGCGCATGCGCAGAACCCGCCGCACCCGCCGCACCCCCCCCCGAACTCCGCCGCCCGCCAAGGCTCCTGCGAGTGCCGCACCGACTATTCGGCTGTGCGCAGCCCGTCTTCCGTCAGGACCGACTGAACGGTGAGGTCCCATTCCTCTGCCGCCAGGCGACCGCCGAACTCCCAAGAGAAGCAGACTCCGGTCAGCGGCACCTCGTGAGCCAGAGCGGCAGCCTGCCCCTGCGGCCCGAAAGTGCGGTCATAGAACCCGCCGCCGTTGCCCAGCCGGGTGCCGTCGGCACCGAACCGTAGGCCCGGAACCAGCACGAGCGGAGCATGCGGTCTGTCCTGGGGGAACGCACCGCGCTCAGGCCCGGAAGTTTCCGAGGCGCCGGCCCGGTTCTCTTTGGAATCCACGCTGGCAGGTTGGGTGAGGTCGAGCAGGTGTTCGGCCAGCTGCGCGGTGGTGAGCTCTTCGCGGGGTTCGCGAATGTGCCACTTGCCCCGCGGTGGGAGGTCCATGCGGCCGGGAGCTCGCCCCCAGGTGAGCGGCCTATTCGGGCGGGTGACGGGCAGGAACACGGTGCCGCCGTCGTGCATGTGGGCATTCAGCGCGGAATCGAGGTTGGGTTCGCCGGGCAGTGCCGCGTAGGCGACGACGGCAGGACGACCGGCGATGAGTCGAGCGGTCGCGCGTGCCAGACGCTTCTGTGCGGATGCCGCAGCAAGGCTGCCTGACCTGCGGGTTTTCCGCACATCGGCGCGCAGAGCGGCTTTGATGCTGTGGTCCATCGTCGCTCACCTTCCGTTCATCTGTTACAGCTTAGAATGACCGCATGAAGAACCCTGAGAGAAAAGTCCGCAAAGCTGTTATTCCGGTTGCCGGACTCGGTACCCGTTTCCTCCCGGCCACGAAGGCCATCCCCAAGGAAATGCTTCCGGTGGTTGACAAGCCCGCCATCCAGTACGTCGTCGAAGAAGTCGTCGATGCGGGGCTGAACGACGTTCTCATGATCACCGGGCGCAACAAGCGGCCGCTGGAGGACCACTTCGACCGGGTTGACGGGCTGGAAGAGACACTGCGGGCAAAAGGCGATGACGCCAAACTGGAAAAAGTCCAGAAGGCCAGCACGCTGGCGGATGTTCACTATGTGCGCCAGGGAGATCCCAAGGGCCTGGGCCACGCCGTTCTCAAAGCCGAGCAGCACGTGGGTGACGAACCTTTTGCCGTGCTTCTGGGCGATGACCTCATTGACACGAACAACCCCATTCTGCCGACCATGATCAAGGTGCAGGAAGCTACGGGCGGTTCAGTTGTCGCGCTCATGGAGGTGCCCCCGGAAGACGTCAGCCTGTACGGCTGCGCAGCGGTTGAAGATGCTGCTGTTGAAGGTCTGGAAGTTGATTCGGCCGTCAAGATCACCGGTCTGGTTGAAAAGCCGGCAGCGGAAGAAGCCCCGTCGAACTTCGCAGTCATCGGACGCTATGTGCTCGCACCGGAGATCTTCCCCGTGCTGGCGCAGACCCCACCTGGCCGCGGCGGTGAGATCCAGTTGACCGACGCTTTGCAGACACTGGCGGAAGACCCGTCTTCGAATGGTGTCTACGGCGTTGTGTTCTCAGGCGACCGCTATGACACGGGCGACAAGCTCAGTTATCTCAAAGCTGTTGTCACCCTCGCCGGCCGCCGCGATGACCTGGGCAAAGACCTCAACGACTGGCTGCGCGACTACGTGAGCGCCCTTGACTGAGAAGGGTGATGCGGCAGGCGCTGCCCCAGATGCGCAGATGAGCATGCCAACGCGCGCTTCTGCCGCTGTGCGCTCATGCCCAATCGGCATCCGGGAGGTTCTCTGATGACTGCGGGTCAGTGGCAGCCGCCTCACAGAAGTGCTGCGGTTGCGCCGCTCGGGGGCGATTCGCTGGCAGCGCAGGCGGCGACCTCCGTGCACGAAGAGCTCGAAAGCGCCGGTTTTGACTCCATCGAAGCACTCCTGCCGGATGTTGCCGGTGTGGGGCCGCTGTGCGATGCCTTTGCTGATTCGGCGGATCTGCTCGTGCTGGTCGGAGGGCTCAGCGCCGATGACAGCATGGATGTGGCCGGCGCCCTGTCACAGTTCACCGACACGCCGCTGCCGGGGCTGCAGGCGATCATCTTCGATTCCGCTCGCCGTCACGGGGCTGCTCACGTGCTGTTCACGGCCCCGTGGGTTGGATGGGTCGGCACGACACTCGCTATTGCCCTGCCCGCTGACGAGGCGGTGGCAGCTTCCGTCATGTCCGAACTGCTTCCGCTGTACTCCCAGCTGTTGGAGCAGCGCGACAGCGACACTGGGCCGGGCGGGCCCTCTGATCGTCTGCGCGGTGAATCTCGCAGCGGGCCCGGAAATGAACCCTCCGGCGGTGCTTCGATCCTTCAGATGCCGCGCCCTGTCACCCCGGATGACGAGGGTGATGCTTAAGCGCGCGGCGCTGTGGGGCTGAGAGGCGTGGGTGCTCCGTGGTGGCCGATGCGACTGGTGGGCCCGCAGAGCTTGGTTCTGCGGGCGCTCAAGCGCTCTGACGCTGCGGCCTTTGCCGAGGTTCGGGTGGCTAATCGCGATTGGCTCAGACCGTGGGACGCAACTCTGCCCGGGGCTTCCGTGCCCGGCGGTTCTGCGGCCTGGGCGGCGAGCAGCCTTGACGAGCAGTCTTCCGACCCGAATCTCCGAGCGGCCCTCAAGGAGGAGCGCACCGCGTTTCACTTTATGCGCCGGGCATTGAAAGCACGGGCCAGAAGGGGAGAGGCGCTCCCGTTTGCCATTGAGATTGCCGGGAGTTTTCGCGGGCAGGTGAGCGTTTCGGATATTCAGTGGGGGTCGATCGGCTCAGCGCAGATCGGCTATTGGATTGATTCGCGCATGGCGGGGCGGGGGCTCGTTCCGCTTGCTGTGGCTATGACTGTCGACGCCTGTTTCTTTGAGCTGGGGCTGCACCGGGTGGAGATCAACATTCGACCCGAAAACGCCAAGAGCCTCCGCGTTGTCGAAAAGCTGGGATTTCGGTTTGAGGGTGTGCGCCGAGGGTACATGCACATTGCGGGAAAGTGGGCGGATCACCGCTCTTACGCCCTGCTTGCTGACGAGGTGCCCACCGGGCTGACCAGCCTCTACACCCGTGACCGCGGGTGGGCAGATGGGTGAGGCGCCCTGAAGGTGAGTGGGCAGGCGGAGCTCGGCTGGTGCCTCGGCAGTTGGGAAAAGCGTGCTGGCAGGCAGTGCGGGGCCGTGAATGTGAATAGACGCTGACAATGTGACAGACACACCGCAAAGCATCCCCCACCCAATAAGGGGTCTGCATATTGTTGTGTTCTGGATGATCAGCGAAAACGGCGCCGGACGGACACATCTATGAATTCACACAGCTCATCGCAGCCGCGCAGCACTCGGGAATCTGCACGCGGCGCGCAGAATGCTGCTTCGACTCACAGCGGTGCACCAGCACACCGTGGTGCTGGCAACGGCGACGCTGCAGCCGGTGTGGACACGCGCAATGTGCGACGCGCGCTCGGAATCGGTTTTCTGCTCTTCAGCCTCACAACGATCGTCACGTTCTTCTTTTCCCTGTTCACGGCTCTGACCTGGGCGGTTCCCGTGCTCAGCACAGCCATGGCGCTCAGCTGCGTGCTGGTTGTCATAGCCATCAACGGCGAAGCCTCCGAAAGCGCAGTCGAGCGTCGTTCAGCTCCCGCCGGTCGCGCTGCTGATCGGGTGGCTGGTTCGCAGGGTGCTGCCGGTCGGACTGCCGGTGCTCAGGCTGGAACCGGCAAACCTGCGCCCGCAGCAAAAGCTGCCCCGACCGTAAAAGCTGCCCCGGCCGCGCAGCCGGCGCGCACTGCGCAGAAGACCCGCACCGCTGAGCCCACGCCGACGGTGAAAGCTGAGCCTTCCTCGGCCAAGGTGAGCCGGCAGACGCCCGCGCAGAAAGACAAGGCGACTGCCGCCTCGTCGGATTCAAAGCCTGCTTTTCGCGATAGCGGAGACAATAGCGAAGCCCGTGCTGAGGACGCGCGTCGCTTGGCGGCCAGCTCTGCGCGCCGCAACGATGCTGCAGGCCGAGAGGTGTTGGACCTCGAAGCTCCGACCGGCGAAATCCCAGTTGTCTCAACTGGTGTTCAGCGCACCCGAGAGGTCGTGGCGAGTGCTGAGTTTGCGCCTCGCCCGGTGCCGGAGCCCACGTACGTCAAGGTGGCTCGGGAGGCTGGTGAGAAAGCCGCGCAGGATGCCGCAGGCGATGCGCAGAAAGCTGAAGGCTCACCTGCAGAACGCGAATCCGCCGCCGAACACTTCGCGGCGGCCGACGGCACTGTTCCCGAACTGGTCGATGCGGCAAAGGAAGATGACGGCACTGCGGCCCTGAAACACGGGCGGAAGGCAATCCGTGCCGACAAGCAGACCGCGCAGCTGGGCGCTGTGTCGCGTGCTGCTGAGGACGCCGCCTATGCAAAGGTCAACGATCTGCTGGCTCGCCGCCGCGCCTGATCTCTGAACTCAACTGCTGAAGCCTCGCCCGGTTCTATCACCGTGCGAGGCTTCAGTATTTCAGCGTCCTGCACGCCGGGTGGTGTGCAGATCAGGGCGCATCCGGAGGCAAAAATCGCCTCCATATGCGCCCTGATCTGCAGAAGTGCGCGCTGAGCAATCAGCCGACGGGCGTGGCAACGTACTTGATTTCGAGGTATTCGTCGATGCCGAACTGCGAACCTTCGCGTCCCAGACCGGATTCCTTGACCCCGCCGAAGGGGGCGGCCGGGTTGGAAACGAGGCCGGTGTTGAGGCCGACCATTCCGGCTTCGATCTGCTCGGACAGACGCAGGGCCTTCTCCAGGTTCTCCGTGTAGAGGTACGACGACAGCCCGAATTCGGTGGCGTTGGCCATCTCGATGGCCTCGTCTTCACTGTCGAAGGTGTAGATCGGGGCAACCGGTCCGAAGATCTCTTCGTGGTTGATGGCAACACCGGCGGGGATGTTCGTCAGAACGGTCGGCTCGTAGAAGAAGCCGTCGCCTTCAATGCGCTTGCCGCCGGTGACGACGGTCGCACCGGCGGAAACGGCCTCATCCACCAGCTCAGCAACCTTGTCGAGTGCCTTTTCTTCAACCAGCGGCCCGATGTCAACGCCTTCCTCAAGCCCGTTGCCGACCTTGAGCGTGCTCATGCGCTCAGCCATCCGCTTGGCGAATTCATCCGCCACGGACGAGTGGATGATCAGTCGGTTGGCCGACGTGCAGGCTTCGCCGATGTTGCGCAGCTTCGCCTGCATTGCCCCGTCGACCGCTTTGTCGAGGTCAGCGTCTTCACACACGATGAACGGTGCGTTGCCGCCGAGCTCCATAGAGGTCTTGAGCACGTTGTCGGCCGCCTGCTTCAACAGGTTCTTGCCGACATCGGTGGATCCGGTGAAGGAGATCTTGCGCGCAATTCCGGATTCCATCCACGGGGTGACCACGCGGCGGGCCGAGCTCGACGTGACGACGTTGACCACGCCCGCGGGAACACCGGCTTCGATGAGCACTTCCGTGAGCATGAACGAAGTCAGCGGGGTCAGCTGCGCGGGCTTGAGCACAACGGTGCAGCCTGCTGCCAGTGCGGGTCCGATCTTGCGGGTGCCCATGGCCAGCGGGAAGTTCCACGGCGTGACCAGGATGCACGGGCCAACCGGCTCCTTGGAGATCATGAGGCGGTTTTTGCCGTCGGTGGACTTCATGTAGTCACCGCCGACGCGCACGGCCTCTTCGGAGAACCAGCGGAAGAATTCGGCGCCGTAGGCCACTTCGCCCTTGGCTTCGGTGAGCGATTTGCCCATTTCAGCGGTCATGACCGCACCGATTTCATCCTGTCGTTCCATGAGCAGCTCGAAAGCGCGACGCAGGATTTCACCGCGTTCGCGCGGCGGGGTTGCCGCCCACGACTTCTGGGCGCGGCCAGCTGCTTCGATGGCGTCCTGCGCGTCCTTTTCGCTGCCGTCGGCAACCTTCGCAATGACTTTCCCGGTGGCGGGGTTGATGACGTCGATGGTGTCGCCGGTTTCGGCGTCGCGCCACTGCCCGTCGATGAACAGTCCCGTGTTGACCTTGTCGATGATCGACTGTGCGTCCATGCTTGAGCCGTCCTTTCTCTTTGCTCCTGTGCCAGTGTATGCGCCCGGGGTGCCGTTCGGCTTCCCCTTTTTTGCTGGTCAGCGCCTGCACTCAACAGCTGACGAGGCGCCGCTCACCACCCTGTCCACGGCCCGGTTCCGCTGTGCTCACCGGCCGTTCGCGGGTGTGTGCGTCATTTGACGTGTTCGGCGTATTCGGGGTGCTTTCCGATGTAGTGCTCGATGTAGCTGCATGAAGGCGTGAACGTAAACCCGTCGTTGACTGATTCGCTGAGCGCGTGGCCTACGATCTGGCCGGCGACTCCTTTTCCGGTGTAGCCGTCGTGGGTGACGGTTTGGAAGAAGTCGCGGTGGGTGCCGTTTTCGCTGTAGGCGGCGAAACCTGCTTCTTCGCCGTCGATGAATCCGACGTAGCGCTTGTTCTCGCGCTGGTGTTCTACGTTGACGTTCGTCATGGGTCTCCCTTCCTCACTCGTCGAAACGAGGTGAGGCGCTCAGCTTATTCCGTCTACAGTGGTGACCAGCACATGCAAACCCGGATACTCAAACCCGTGGGAGGTTTCCTTGTTGAACATCGACGCCGAAACCCTGCTGTCGACCGTGTCGTCAGCTCAGGCGCGCGACGGCATGCGCGAAGCTCTGCGCGGAGGCTATGATCCGGAAACCTGCCTGCCGCGTACATCGGCTGATCTTCCCAACGGCCAATTTCTCTTCATGCCCAGCGCTGTCGGCGATTTCGTGGGCATCAAGGTGCTGACTGTCACCCCGGAGAACGCCGACCGCGGCCTGGCGACAATTCAGGGCAGTGTTCTGCTGTTCGACGGCCAAACGCAGACTCCGCTGGCGACTGTCGACGGTGCCGCGATCACTGAGCTGCGCACTCCCGCTTTGTCAATGGCCGGGGTGAAAGACGTGCTGCAGCGCCGCTTCGCAGAGGGTGCTGCGATGGTGATCTTCGGTGGGGGAGCGCAGGCTGCCGCTCACATTGAGGCCGCACTGGCTACCGTGCCGCTGACCTCGATCACCGCGGTTGTTCGCGGTGAGGGCAAAGCGCAGAGGGTTGCCGAAAAGGCTGCGGAGTTCGGCATCGACTTCACTGAAGCAACGTCCAACAGCCCTGAAGCTGTTGCCGCTGTCCAGCGGGCCGGTTTTATTGTCACGGCGACCGGCGCCTCTGAACCCCTGCTGGAGGATGTCCACGTGCGCGATGACGCGGTTGTCGTCGCGATGGGCTCTCACCTGTTGGACGCCCGTGAACTTCCCGGCGAACTGTTGGGCCGTTCGACCGTCGGCGTGGAAGCTCTCGACAACGGCAGACGTGAAGCCGGGGACGTTCACCAGGCGGTTGAAGAAGGCCACCTGACCTGGGATGAGGTTCTGTCGTTCAGCGACATCGTGAACTCCGCTGGGGCCCGCATTCCCGACGATCGCCCCTTTGTGTGGAAGACAGTCGGCCAAGGCTGGGAAGACATTGTCGTGGCAGGCCTGGCATACCGCGGCGTGCGCGGGGAGGCTGACAAGTGAGCCGTCTTGTAGTCCGCCGCGCCGAACTGGGCGACGCTCCCGCGCTGGTAGAACTGATCGAATCTGCTTACCGTGGCGAGCGCTCGCGCTCCGGGTGGACGACGGAGGCTGATCTTCTGGGCGGGCAGCGGGTCGATCTGCCCATGGTCGAGGACATGATCGGCACCTCGACTGTTCTGGTCGCCTTCCCATCAGATGACCAGGCGCCTGCAGGTCCCCGCTCTCCGCTGGCTACCGTGACGCTTGCCGATGAAGGCGACGGTGTCGCGTATTTCGGCACGTTCGCCGTGTCTCCTGACGCGCAGGGCAGCGGGGTGGGCAAAGAGCTCATGGCCTTCGCCGAATCCTATGCTCAGCGTCAGTGGGGCACGACGGCCATGCGGATGACGGTCATCAGCAAGCGCGCGGAGCTCATCGCCTTCTATGAGCGCCGCGGCTATGTCCGCACGGGGCAGACCGAGCCGTTCCCCTACGGTCAGGAGCGCTTTGGGGTTCCCAAGTGCGACGACCTCGAATTCGCAGTGCTCACGAAGCCGCTGTCCTGAACCTGAAGACTATGTGATCGGGTGCACAGCGGGTTCGGAAATAGGTTTAGACTCATCAGTAGCCATCCGCCGGACAGACCTGTGCGTCAGCCTTCGGCCCACATAGAAGTGGGCTGGCGGCTGCTTTTCGGCCTGTTCGGCGGGACGCTGTTCCCACAGGAAGCGAGGACACATGCTCAAAGGAATCCCTTCGACTCTCGGTGACAGCTACCAGCTGAACACCACCACTCTGATGCGGCACGCGGTGAACAACTTCCCGCAGCAGGTCATCACCCACCGCACCGTTGACGGCCAGTGGCACAACACGACGTACGGTGAATTCGGCAAGCGGGTCAGCCACTTGGCGCACGCTTTGGACAAGTTGGGCATCGGCCCGGGCACGATGGTCGGTGTTGCCGACTGGAACTCGCTGCGCCACTTCGAGCTCTACTTCGGCATCCCCGCACTTGCGGCGACCATGCTGCAGATCAACATCCGCCTGGCGCCGACAGACATTCAGTACGTCGTGAACCACTCGAACGCCGAGTGGATCTTCATTGACGAAACCCTCCTGCCGATTGCCGAAGCGATTGCCAAGGCCAGCTACGTCAAGGGCTTCGTCATCATGACGGACAAGCCATCATCGGAAGTTGAGCACAACCTGCCCAACGCCTACTTCTACGAGGACCTGCTGGCTGAGGCTGCCGAAGAACACGGCGATGACTACGAATTCCAGCAGGTTGAAGAGACCACGGCCTGCTACGCGGGGTACACCACAGGCACCACGGGACGTCCGAAGGGCGTCTACTATTCGCACCGTTCCATGTACCTGCACACCATGGCGGTCATCAGCAACCTCAAGATCGACTTCACTGATGTTGCTATGCCGTTTACGCCGATGTTCCACGTGCTGTCGTGGGGCTTCCCGCAGGCGGCGATGGGTGCCGCAGCGAAGCTCGTTCTGCCGGGTATGTTCTCGGCAACGGACATCGGGCCGGTGGCCGAGGCGATTGCCCGGGAGGGCGTAACCGTCACGAACGGTGCGCCTGCACTGTTTGCGCCGATTCTTGAGTACTTCCGTTCACTGGACACTCCGCCGGATCTGTCGCGCACCCGCATGATCGCCGGTTCGACCGAACCTCCTGTTGCGCTCATGAAGGGCTTTAAAGAACTGACCGGCGCCTATGTCATCCACGGCTACGGTGCGACGGAAACGTCCCCGTTGGCGTCGATCAACTGGCAGCTGCCGCCGTGGCTGCATGACCTGTCGGAGGACGAACAGTGGGACATCCGCCGTGCCCAGGGTGTGCCGCTGCTGGGTGTCGAGTCCCGTGTGGTCGACCCCACTGGCGAGGATGTTCCGCACGACGGCAAGTCCAACGGCGAGATCATTATGCGCGGCCCCTGGATCACGGAGTCGTACTACAAGCTCGATGACAACGACGACCGCTTCATGGACGGCTGGTGGCGTTCGGGCGATGTCGCGGTCATCCTGCCGTCGGGTCACCGCAAGATCACTGACCGCCTGAAGGACGTCATCAAGTCCGGCGGTGAGTGGATCAGCTCGATCGACATGGAAAACGCGATCCTCGATGAACCGGCTGTCCTCGAAGCCGCTGTCATCGGTGTGGCGGATGCCCGGTTCGACGAACGTCCCGTCGCTTTCGTTGTGCCTCGCCCCGGCAAGGAAGTCACGGACGACATGATCATCGCGGTTCTCAAGGACCGTTTTGCCAAGTGGCAGCTGCCGGACAAGATCATCATTGCCGAAGAGCTGCCCCGCACCTCTGTCGGCAAGCTCGACAAGAAGGTCCTGCGCGAGGACTGGGACGAAGCAAACAGCTGATCTGACCAGCGTCTTCTCCTTCACGAGGCGCCGCCTGCCTCCCAGCTGCACCCCACCTAAGGTGCGGTGGTCGGGAAGTTCAGCGGCGCCTCGTGCTCTGTTGTCCTCTACGCTGGTGGAGTGATGAAAACCCCAGCAAAGAGTTCTGACGAAGTCCAAGCGGATACTCGCTTCTTCGGCCACCCGCTTCCGCTCGCCCAGCTGTTCGGCTTGGAGATGTGGGAGCGGTTTTCGTATTACGGCATGCAGGGGATCCTGGCGATCTACCTGTACTTCTCGGTTGCCGACGGCGGTTTGGGCTACTCCAAAACGGTTGCCACCGCGTTTGTCGGCGCCTATGGCGGGGCGGTGTTCCTGGCGACCATTCTGGGTTCCTGGATTGCCGACCGCGTGCTCAGCTCCGAGCGGGTGCTGTTCAGCAGCGCGATCATCATCGTGGCAGGCCACGTGGCGTTGGCGATTGTGCCGGACTTTGCCGGTGTGCTCATCGGTACGGGGCTGGTGGCACTCGGTTCGGGTGGTCTGAAGGCGACTGCTTCGGCGATTGTCGGCACGCTGTATTCGGAAAAGGACCCGCGGCGCGATGCCGGGTTCTCGCTGTTCTACCTGGGCATCAACATCGGTGCTCTGCTGGGTCCGCTGATTGTGGGTCTGCTGCAGGATCGGATTGGCTTCCACATCGGCTTCGGTGCCGCCGCGGTCGGTATGGCGCTCGGCCTGCTTGCCTACATGACCGGCCGGAAGAACCTGCCGGCGGATTCGCGCAGAACGGTCAACCCTCTTCCGCGCAACAAGCTGTGGATTCTGCCGGCGGCCGTCGTGGCGGTTGTGCTGGCCATTTGGGCCGTTGTGGCTTTCGGCTGGCTGACGGTGTCGAATATCTCCACGTGGATTGCCGGGGTTTCTGCCTTCGCTGCGATCGTGTACTTCACGATTATGACCACCAGCAAGCAGGTCACGGCTGTTGAGCGATCGCGCGTGTTTGCATTCATTCCGTTCTTCTTGGCTTCCGTGGTCTTCTGGGCGCTGTACCAGCAGATCTTCGGCGTGCTGGTTGTGTACTCCGATGAAAGCCTCAACCGGGCGGTGTTCGGCTGGGAAATGCCGATTGCATGGGTGACCCTCATTCCCGCAGCGTGGGTGATCCTGCTGTCGATGGGAACGTCGGCCCTGTGGCTACGCATGGGTGACAAGCAGCCCTCGACCATGGTCAAAGCCGGTCTTTCGCTGCTGCTGATCGGTGTCGCGTTCCTGCTGTTCATTCCGTTCTCTGCCAGCGGCACCGGCGGGGCGCGCACACCCTTGCTCTACATGATCTTCTTGCTGATGCTGTTCGTCATTGCCGAACTGCTGATCTCACCCATCGGGCTTTCCGCCGCCAGCCGTTTGGCTCCCAGAGTGTTCCGCTCGCAGATGATCGCCCTGTTCTTCCTGGCCTCCGGTGTCGGAACGTCGCTTGCCGGTGTGACCTCCCGCTTCTACGCGGTGGACAACCAGCTGCCGTACTGGATGTGGCACGGCATTGCCGCTCTGGTGTTCGGCGCCGCTGTGCTGGCCGCGGCCAAACCCGTCACCAAACTCATGAAGGGTGTTCGCTGATGAAGATCGCTGTTATCGGTGCTGGTGTTATCGGCCAGTCGTGGGCCAAGCTGTTTGCCTCTCACGGCCACGAAGTTGTTCTGAGCGATCCTCGGGAGGATCTCGGGGAGATCGTTTCGGGGTTTTCTGCCGAGTTGGCTGAGGCTGGGTCTGGTTCGGGTGAGGCTGACGAGGTGCCGGCTGGGGCTGGTTCGGTTTCGGCCGGTTCCGTGCGGGCTGCGGAGGGGGAAGATCCCCTGGCAGATGCCACCTCGGGAGCTGATTTCGTCCAGGAATGCGGCCCGGAGCGTGTCGATGTGAAGCGCGAACTCTTCGCCGCAGCTGCCCAGCATGCGTCGGCGCAGGCGGTGTTTGCGTCGAGTTCGTCGGCGATCCCGGCATCGGTGACCGCTGCCGAGCTGCCGGACGATGTCGCTGCCCGCCTGCTGGTGGGGCACCCGTTCAACCCGCCGCACATCATGCCGCTGGTGGAAGTCGTGCCTTCGCCGAAAACCTCGGACGCCGCGGTGCAGACAGCTGTCGAGTTCTATCGCGGTGTGGGCCGTGAGCCGATTGTGCTGAAGAAGGAAGCGCGCGGCTTTGTGGGCAACCGACTGCAGAATGCGGTGCTGCGTGAAGCTGTGCACCTGGTGCAGAGCGGTGTTGTGGATGTTGAAGATCTCGATGCTGCTGTACGCAATTCACTGGGCATCCGTTGGGCTGCGGTTGGGCCGTTTGAAGGCCTGCACTTAGGCGGCGGCAAGGCTGGTCTGCGAGGGCTGATCGAGCACATTGGGCCGAGCTTCGCACAGATCGATCTGCCTGAGCCGGACATGTCTATGGAAGGTATGACCGAGGTTTTCGAGCAGACTGAAGCTGCCTACGGCATGCCGCCTGAGGAGTCGATCGCTGTTCGCCGCGACGAAATCCAAAACGCGATCCTGCGTGCGAGAGCCGCGGGGCGTTGACGGCCGGGCATGGGCTTCGCTTAACCGTCAGATTCCCTCGCCGGGTTCGGTTTCTTCTGCTCGGCGAGGGATTCTGCATTCTAGGTGGAATATTGAGGCGATCCGTGCGTTTTTGCCTCGTTCTTCCGACTAGACGGCAGAGTAACTTTTAGCAGCACCGGCGGAGTTGTGGGCCGAACCCACCTCACACCTCACACTGCGGCGCGGTAGAAGTAGCTGGTGCGCTTGGCGATTGTGCCGTCGGCGTTGAAGACGAAGAAGTCGGCGAAGCCTTCGTGCGCGTCTGAACCGTCTTTGAGCTTGCCGTTGAATTCGCCGCGGGAAGCCGCCTGGCTTCCGCTGACAATGATGTCCAACAGCGTGTGTTCACCAGATTCGATCACGCGGTCTTCCAGGTAGAACCGGCGGATGTCTTCACCGACCATGGTGTCGTAGCCGGGCCGGTCGTACGTGCCGTCAGCGGCGAAGAGGTCTGCGGTGGCGTTGTCGTCACCGGCGTCGACGGTGGTGTAGTACCGGCGGACGAGAGCTTCAACATCGGCGGGGGAGAGTTCGGCGGTCATGGTCCGTCCTTTCGTGTGGCGTCATTGCATTGAGCGTGCGCAGACTCGTTTCTGCGACAGGCGTCTGCATCAGAGGTTTCGCCCTCCGGCTGGGCGTTCTCTACGATAACTGTGAACCAGCACACGAACGCAAAGGAGCGCTCTCATGTCGGAGTCCGCGAACGGACATTCAGATTCCAGCAGCCGCAGTGAGCTTCAATCGCCGGCTTCTGAAAGCCGGGCGGTTGCTGCGGATCGTGCTGAAACCGCCACGCCTCCCAGCTCTGCTGCGGCTCCGGCGATCATGCGGCCGTTGAATTCGCTGTTGGAGAAGTGGACGCCGTCAGCGCTCATGTTCGCTATTGCGCTGAGTGCTGTTGTCGGTGTTCTTGCGCTTGTGCTCACTCCGACTGCACCTGTCGATGTGCTGGTCGGCTGGGGCGATGGCCTTTCGGGTCTGCTGGAGTTTATGACGCAGATGGCGCTGATCATCTTCTTGGGGCACATGTTGGCCCACACTGCGCCGGTGCGGAAGCTGCTGACCAAGATTGCCGATGTGCCTTCCAGCCCCCGTGCTGCCTACGTCTTGGTCTTTTTGGTGGCTGGCGTGTCAGCGCTCATCACGTGGGGCTTGTCGCTGGTGGTCGGTGCGCTGTTGGCGGTCGAGGTGGCCCGGTCGGCTCGTCGCCGCGGGTTCAAGGTGCATTTCCCGCTGCTTGTTGCGGCTGGCTATTCCGGCATGGTCGTGTGGCACATGGGCTATTCGGCTTCGGGCCCGCTGACAGCGGCGACGCCGGGGTCGTTCCTCGATGAGGCAATGGGCGGCACCATTCCGGTCACGCAGACCATATTCGTGTGGTGGAACCTGGCGGCTGCCGCTGGAGTGCTCATTGTGATGGCGATTCTGTTTGCTCTTACTGCGCCGAAGTCCAGCGCGCCGATTGTCGAAATGCCCGCGGAAGTCGAACACGGTGAAAAGCCCTTCGTCGGCGAGGAGATCGTCACCCCGGCCGACCGCATTGACGCGTCCCGTGTCCCGACCGTCCTGGTGGGGCTGCTGCTTGCGGCGTATGTTGTTGTTCACTTTGTGCGCGGGGGCACAATGACCCTCGACATCGTCAACTGGAGCTTCTTGACGCTCATCCTGCTTCTGGTGCGCAGCCCGTTTGAGATCATCTACTTGGCGAAGGGCGCGGCGGTCAATGTCGGCGAGATTCTTCTGCAGTTCCCTCTGTACGCGGGCATTATGGGTATCATGAGCGCTTCGGGCCTTATTGAGATCTTCTCGAACGCGCTGGTGTCGATCTCTGGTCCGCACACTTTCGGTGTTCTCGCTTTCCTCGCTGCCGGTGTAGTCAATTTCTTTGTGCCCTCTGGTGGTGGGCAGTTTGCCGTGCAGGGGCCGATCATGCTGAAGGCCGCCGAATCACTCGGCGTCGACCCTTCGGTTGCGATCATGGCGGT
The DNA here is from genome assembly GCF_001810665.1 of Brevibacterium sp. HMSC063G07. Taxonomy (NCBI): domain Bacteria; kingdom Bacillati; phylum Actinomycetota; class Actinomycetes; order Micrococcales; family Brevibacteriaceae; genus Brevibacterium; species Brevibacterium sp. HMSC063G07. The sequence goes on along the minus strand of NZ_KV802360.1, from coordinate 153,717 downwards.
GTCCTACGGGGATCAGTGGACCAATATGATTCAACCGTTCTGGGCTCTGCCCGTGCTCGCAATTGCGGGTCTGAAGATGCGTGACATTCTGGGCTACACCACAATGACCCTTGTGGGTTCGGGCATCGTGTTGGGCGGAACCCTGTTTGCGGTGAGTTTCATCGTCTGATGGGCGCCCTCCGACCAGGCAGCACACCGGGCCCGCGCAGTAACGACCATGGCCTGCACGGGCTCACTGACCTCCCAAGCTGGTGGGCCATACTGGTTGGATGTGCAAGTCCCCGAAACAGCCCCCGAGTGAATCCCCAAAGCAGTCTCCGAAGTCTGTTGTCGTCGCAGCCGTGTGCCTGGTCCACCCCGAAGGGCCCGAGCTGCTGATGGTCCGCAAAAAGGGGACATCGTCGTTTATGCTGCCGGGCGGAAAGATCGAACCGGGTGAGGACGCACAGGCCGCTGCCGTCCGTGAAATAGCGGAAGAGCTGCGCTTGAATCTCAGCCCGGATCAGCTGGAACTGCTGGGATCGTGGACCACGGATGCGGCTAATGAACCCGACACTCACGTGACCGGGACGGTGTTTCTGCATCGCGGAACACCGGCGGGGCTGAATGCTGAGGACCCGTGTTTCTTCAGCGAAATCGATCAGGCGCAGTGGTTCCCCATTGCGGACCTGCCCGGGGACACTCCGGAGCGTGCCTTTGCGCCGCTGACGCGCAATCATGTCATTCCTGAGCTGCTGAACCGCGGGGTGAAGTGAATGACCAACCGCGAAGGCGCACCTGGCCCAAATGCCAACCCACCTGTCGAAGAGCCATCCGGCAATAACCGCCCAGCCCCCAATCCGCCTGTCAAGCGGATCAGCACGGGCGTGCTCTTGTTTGCCCTGGTGGTCGTATTCGGTCTGTTTGTGCAGACCAGTGTGGTGATGGAGGCCGATCGCGAAGTGCTCGGAGACATGATTGATCACCGCAGCGATCCGCGCACTGCTGTTCTGGTGTTCTTCACCAATATCTTCAGCCCCTTGGGCACGATCATCTTGGGCGCGGCGGTGTCGGCCCTCGTGTGGATTCTGGCGCGCAGTTGGCGCCCGGCAGCCTATATTGCAGGCTGCGTTGCGCTCGCCTCGGCCATCACACATTCGCTCAAACCGCTGTATGCGCGCCCGCGGCCCGCGGTGGAACATCGGATGGTGTTGGAAACGAACTTTTCGTTTCCCTCCGGGCACGCAACGGGTACGTCGGCGCTGCTGTTCTCTTCGGCCGTTGTGTTCAGCCTGCTGTTTGTGCGCCTGTGGCAGCGGGCGCTCATTTGGGCGGGTGCTTTGGGCATGACCGCCCTCATCTGTTTGTCTCGCCTGTATTTGGGCGTGCACTATTTCACGGATGTGAGTGCCGGCTGTTTGGTGGGCGTGGGGGCCTGTTTGGTGCTGTATGTGCTTGTTCGCCGCAGATTGACTGCGCTGAGGAACACAGATGTTCGGAAAAGCACGGATGCCCCGAAGAACACGGAAGCTCCGGCATGACTTTTCATCAGCACGACGCGGCCGAACGCCTGGTGCCGACTCTGGCGGATACGGAAACCCCGGACGAACTCATTCCGCCCGCCCAGCGCAAGCGCGAACACTGGCTGCACGTGATCTTCTACATCACGTTGATCGGCAAGGGCCTGTTCGGCCTGGGCCAAATGGCTTCCGGCATTGTGGTTCTCGTTGTGCCCAGGCACGTGTGGCACCAGCTGGCGGTGAAGCTCACTGCGGGCAATGCGGATAACCCTGTCACAGCGTGGCTTCTGCAGCAGACGGAGCATCTGGATTCGGGTATTCAGCTGTATGCGGCGATCTACATGATCAGCCACGCGGCCACGAAGATCGTTCTGGTGTGGGCTGTGCTGAAGGGCAGAATGTGGGCCTACCCGTGGATGCTCGGATTTTTGGCAGTGTTCATCATCTATCAGACATATGAGATCTTCGCCCGCCAGTCGATCTTCTTCTTGGCGCTGACGATCTTCGACATCTTCATTGTGTGGCTGACCCGTCACGAATGGAACCTGCAGAAACGCCAGAAGGCGCTGAAAGAAGCCGCCGCTGCCGCCCAGGAACACCCGGATACACCCGCGGACTGACCCCAGCCCAGAAAAATGGCGAGGTGCCTGCTCATCTGAGCAGGCACCTCGTGGTGGTTGGGCGGTGGGGTCAGTCGCCGGTGTTGTCGTCGTAGCTGGGGTTGCGGAGTTCTGGTTTGCTCGGAAATACGCACAAGACCATGACGATGAACCTGCCCACGAACGGGATGAAGTAAAGGAACGTCAGCGCGCCGTGCATGCCGGCGTCCTGAATTCTCCGCCAGCCTACGGACAGTAAAGGCAGGAGGATGGACAGCCCAAACAAGGCCAAAAACAGCATTAGGGAGATGGCAATATCCGGTGTGACAGGTTCGCTGTTGTATCCGGAGTAGGTGGTTTGGTCACTCATACTGGCGCCGATCGCTGCTACGGATACGGCAAGGACGTACACACCCACAAAGATGAGGGTGTTGATCAGTGCTGGCCACCAGTATTCAGACCTTGAAGCGTAGCCTTTGAACCGCACGTATTTCTTCCAGAAGCGGATGTAGGCGGTTATGGGTTTCGCACCGTAGAGCGGTTGTGACAGCGGGGGCGTTTGGCCAAGCTGGCGGTAGTCGGCCTCTGTCATCATTGCGTTCTGCGGTGTGGACTGTGCTCCACCGAAAGGCTCCCCAGCGCTGAATGAGGATGCCCCGAGCTGCTGCTCGTAGCTGCCGTATGTCGGATGCGGGTCGTTGGGATTCGAGCTCATGTTTCTCCACGGTTGGGTGATGCTGCTGACCGCCAGTCTAGTGTTTTCTGACAGTTGTATGGGAAGTCTCGGCGTGTCTAGACCCCCGCCTTGGCAGCCGGAACCCGAGCGCTTTGACAGCTTCACGCTGGCATACTTGTCAGCATGATGAACAGGGTGTCCCACGTGCTTTCATCGGCGAAGCGATTCTCAGCCCAGATGGGCCGTGAACTGTCGGTGCGTGCAGCAGAACGGCGGTTGGATCCGAAGTTCAGGCCGTCACGTGATGACGGCTTTGTGGTCGGGGTGTATCACGCGGGTGACAGGGCGTCGTCGTATCAGCTCAAGCAGTGGCTGGCCCCTATTGAGGACCTTGCGGCCACCATGAGTTTGGAGTCAGGCACCACTTTGGACGGTCCGGGAGAAGGCGCACCGTGGCCGGTGGGCATTCTGATGCGCAATCTGGACAACGCCCGCGAAATTGCCCAGCTGACGGAACTGCCGGTTCGCTATGCGCGGCTGACGGCTGACCTTGATCGCTTTATGACTCAGCCCACGCTGTGCGCGGTGCTGTATGTCAATCAGGCTGTGCTGAATTTTCAGGCTCTGCGGTATCCGGGGCCAGCTCATGTGCATTTGTCGCACGGCGAGAGCGAAAAGATCTCAATGGTGTCGAATCAGCTGAAGGCCTATGACTGTGTATTCACGGCTGGTTTGGCTGCCAGGCAGCGGATTGAGAAGGCGCTTCTGGGGCGGCTGCCGGACATGAGGGATGTCGGCAGGCCCCAGTTGGACTATGCGCAGCCCCTGCCACAGTGCTTCCAGCAGGTGCTCGATGGCAGCAGGCCCACTGTGTTCTATGCACCCACGTGGGAAGGCGATTCGCCTTCAATGGCCTACGGCACTCTCGCCCAGTCGGGCGTGCCTTTGGTAGAGGGGCTGGTGAACGCCGGTGTCGGTGTCATCTACCGGCCGCATCCGCGCACCGGGGTGGTCAAGCCGGAGTGTGCTCGGGCTGATGCCCAGATCCGTGAAATTGTGGCGGCAGCCGACGGCTCTGTTTTTGATGATTCTCCGACGGTGTCGTGGCAGTTTGCCGCAGCAGATGCGTGTGTTGCGGAAATGTCGTCAGTTGCGTTCGACTGGTTGGCAACGCATAAGCCGCTGGTGGCGCTAGCTCCGACCGATCCGGGTGCCGAGGTGGCTGCCGGTGGTCTGTTTGAGCGGGTGCCGTCGGCTGCGGGCACTGCCGAAGGGGGTCGGCAGGCAGCGCAGATGGTTCGGCAGCAACTCGACTCAAGGGATTCTGGTCGAGCAGAACGCGAAAAAGTGTGCCGTTACTACTTGGGCGATACGAGCCCCGGAAGCCAGAGGCGGCGCTTTGCGGCGGCTGTTGCCGGTGTTGTGGAGCAGCGCTGGGCCGATCGGCAGCTCAATGCCGGCAACAGTTGAAGTCTGCCGGTTCAGTGTTTGCTGATCTGCAGGCTCAGCTGTCCTTCGTCATCGAGGGCCGAGGTGAAGAACGGGCCAGCTGCTGTTGGAGTTTGGTCAGCCAGGATGCGGGTGCGGCGGAACGAACGGCCGTCTGCGAAGTCCGCGGACAGCTCTAGGGTTCCTGCTGGCAGCAGCTGCAGTTCGGACAGGGGAATGTGCGCGCGAAGAGTCGTTCCGTCAAAATCAGCCGGGGTGCGGCCGTAGTAGGTTGTGCCCGTCAGGCACCATGACACGTAGGTGTGGGCGGTCTGCTCCCAGGGGTGGTCTTCAACGGATGCTTCGATTGCGACGCCGGTGTCTGTGACTGTCAGCGAGGTCAGGTTCGCGATGGCCTGCGAGCGTTGAAATGGATCGAATGAACAGCCGCGGAACATGGCCGCCCATTTTTCGACGATGGTGGCTTCGTAGAAGTCTTGTGCCCGCTTAATGGCGTTGCGGCGCATGGTGGTGAGTTCGGCATCGTCCATTGTGGTTATCCGGATGATTGCCTGGGTGAGGGCCTCAATGTCGCCATCGGGTACGAGGAAGCCGTCCACTCCGTCGGTGATGATGTCACTCGGACCGTATTTGATGTCGTAGGCAATCGGAATGCAGCCGGCTGACATGCTTTCGAGGATCACCAACGGTTGGCCTTCCTGAGCGCTGGTCAGAAGGCTGAACGAGGCATCGTGGAAGTGCTCTTTGGCGTTGCTGACATAACCGCGCAGGGTGATGTGCCCGCCCCCGCTGTTGGCGTCGATCTGCTGGGCGAGTTTGCTGTGCATATCGCCATCACCGCAGATATCCAGCTGCAGTCGTGGTGCGCTGGCACATGCTGCAGTCACAGCACGGATAGCGTGGTCGATCCTTTTGCCCTTGGTGAGTCGGGCCAGCATGAGACCGTGTGTCTTGGTGCGGGGCTTCTTGGCGTTGCCCTTGAGATTGCGAATCAGGTTGGGCATAACGGTGAGGTTGCCGGAGGACAAATGGTGCTCGAGCATGTCTCGCTGTTGGGCGTGGGTCAGCGTGATTGCCCGGTCGAAACGGTCAAGGTTGCGCAGGATCTTGAACTTGCCGCGGATCAGCCTGCGCGCATCGGTTTTGTGGTTCTCGAGGAAATTGCTGTGCATCGCAGTGCAGAAGATGACGTTCTTTTTCCTATAGGTGCTGAAGAGGGACCCCGCATAGGACGAATCGACGATGACATAGCTGGGCTTATTTCCGAAGACAGCGTTGAGCCATGCCTTGTAGAAAGCGGTGGCGGTACGCCACTGGCCGATGATTTCCCCCTGTGAGTTCAGGAGGGTCAACAGGCGTCCGCCCTTGGTGCCGCGGGTTTTTGTGTCTTGGCGGTCGATGACCAGCAGGTTGCCCCCTGCGCTGTAATGGTCAGTCTGCAGAACTGTGCCAACATCATCGGTTCGCTGCTCGCATGCCTCGCCCGACGTGCGGGGGAGGGCGTCGTCGACCGCTTCCGGTACGGGCTGAGCTGTGCCCTTCATGCGAGCAAGTTCGTCATCTGACCATTGGCTGAGGTCTTCCCAGACGTTGCGCAGGGAAACGCGCTTATCCAGTCGGCCTTCAGCTTTGAGGGCTCGTTCACGTTCTTCGCCGCTGTTGTCACGCGAAAATGTGAGGATCTCGACGGGGCGGTTGTCTCGGCGGGCAAATGCCGAGGACCGCTCCAACGCGACTGAGGTCATCCCGCCAAAGGTCTCGGGAATGGCCCACAGCATGGTGTAGTAGTTGCCAGCAGGAAGAATGCCCTTGGGCTCAGAGCGGAGCAGGGCGGGGATTATGCGGCGCACACGCCGAGGCAGTGACGAGTTCATCAACAGCCACTCTATTGCGCAGCCGCTGAGTGGAAACTCAGGAATGCCCTGCCGCTGCTGTGGTAAACGGCACCCGCTCGGCGGACGTCTGGGCACGACTTCGCGAGACCTCTGGGGTATCGTCTATATGATCTTCAAGTTAACTCCAAGTTAAGCGAGGGCTGTTTCATGCGCCGTGTCATCACCTACGGCACCTTTGATTTGCTGCACTACGGCCACATCCGACTGCTGCAACGCTGCAAGGCACAGGGTGACTACCTTGTCGTTGCCCTGTCCACTGACGAATTCAACGCCGGCAAGGGCAAGAAGTCCTATTTTTCGTGGGACGACCGCAAGAACATGCTCGAAGCCATCCGCTTTGTCGACCTGGTCATCCCCGAGAACACGTGGGAACAGAAGCGGACAGACATCGAGAAGTACCACATCGACACCTTCGTCATGGGCGATGACTGGGAAGGCAAGTTCGACGACCTCAAAGACCTGTGCGACGTGGTCTATCTGCCGCGCACACCGGAAATCTCAACCACCAAGATCAAGGGTGATCTCAGCCAGTGAGCTCCAGCTATCCTGCTGGGGTGCTACCTAGCCTTTAGACATGAGCGAAGCACACTCTGACCGTCCTAGGAATCCGACGCTGGAACAGCTGCGAGCTGTTGCCCAGCCGCCGGAAGTGCGTGCGCGCAAAAACGCCGAGCACTGGACAGCGGAACTGTACCTGCGGCACATCTCCATTTATCTGACTGCGCTGCTGGTGCGCACGCCGATTACCGCCAACGGCGTAACAGGGCTGATGATCCTGTCGGGGTGGGCGATCGGCTTTGCTCTGCTCATCCCGGGCATCTGGGGAGCGCTGCTGGCTCTTTTCTTTTCGCAGCTGCAGCTGTACTTCGACTGCTGTGACGGCGAAGTCGCACGTTGGCGCGGCACTCGCAGCGCGAAGGGAGTTTTCCTCGACGCGGTAGGCCACTACACGACAGAAGGTTTTGTCGCCTTCATGCTGGGCGTGCGAGCAGTCAGCGATCTGGGTCTGCTGAAGTCTGATCCCGGTTTCGCCTACCCCTACTTGGTGGCCGGGGGAGTAGTCGCATCGCTCGTGCTGCTGAACAAAGCACTCAACAGCCTGGTCCACATGAGCCGAGCTTTCAACGGCTTGGACAAACTGGAAGACTCCGCTGCCGCAACTGCCGTCACCCATGGCGGTCTTGCCCGTGTGAAACAGCTTGCTCGGTTTGTGCCGTTCCATCGCATCTGGCATTCGGTTGAAATGTCGATGCTGGCTGTTGTCGCGAGCGTGGTTTCGCTCATTGTGGTTGCAGCCGGCGGCCCGGAGCTCGCCGGTGAACGTTGGATGATTCTGGCGATGGTGCCGCTTGCCGCGCTTTCCGTGGTAGGGCACTTCGTGTCGATCTGGTTTTCCCGAAGGTTGGGCTGATGGAAGTATTCGATTACGGCGTTGTCATCCTCACCATGGGCAAAAGGACGGACGACCTCAAACGGGGCATTGACTCGCTGTTGGCCCAGCGGAACGTCAATCTTGACGTTGTGTGCGTGGGCAACGGCTGGGACCCCGTGGGCCTGCCAGACGAAGTCAGAACCCACATGCTGCCCGAAAACGTTGGGATTCCCGCCGGGCGCAATGCCGGTGTTCCGCTGGTCAAAGGCGAGTTCCTGTTTTTCCTCGACGATGATGCATGGCTGCCCGACCAGGACACCCTGTGGAGGATGGCGCAGTACATGCGCGAAAACCCGAATGTGGGAATGGTGCAGCCCCGTGTGGTCGACCCTGAGAACCCCAACGCGCCCAAGCGCTGGATCCCGCGCCTGCGCAAAAGGTCGGCAAGCCATTCGTCGAACGTGTTCTCCGTGTGGGAAGGCGCTATCGGCATGCAGAGGAAGGCATTCGACGAATGCGGGGGCTGGCCGGGATCGTTTTGGTACGCCCACGAAGGAATCGAACTGGCCTGGCGAGTATGGGATGCAGGCTATGACGTGTGGTACATGGGCGACCTTGCAGTAGCCCACCCCGTGATCGACCCGAAGCGCCACGACGAATACTTCTACATGAACGCCCGCAACAGGGTGTGGCTGGCCCGCAGGAACCTGCCCTGGCCCTTCAGCTGGGCCTATGTGGGCTCATGGACGGGAGTTCAGGTTCTCCGGTGGGCACGCAAACCTGAACAGCTCAAACCGTGGTTCAAGGGCTGGGTTGACGGTTGGCGGGACGACCCGTGGGACGGCGAAGAAGACGAAGCTAAACTCAGCAAACGCGGAGTCCTGCGCATGAGCTTCAAAGGACGCCCGCCGGTTATCTGATGGGTGAGGGTTTAGCCTAGTGCTGCCGCCCGCCTTCGGACGGCGTCTTAGCTGTTGTCCTCGCTGGCTTCAGCTGCTGACACCATGTAGGCCTGATCGATGTTCTGGGCTTCACGTTCGGCAATCAGCCGTTCAACGGTCGAAATGAAAGCCTGCTTCGATTCGCCGACCCCGTGGCTGCCGAAGTACAGAGCACGTGCTTCGGCACGGGCTTCTGCATTGCCGCCACTGGCCAATTCAGTTTCGATCATTGTCTGAAGGCCATTGACAGTTGAATCGTCGATGATGGGCACACTGGATGCGATGGGGGACTCGTCGATGAGCTTTTCGCGGTTTGTGCGGCGGTCAGTCAGCAGGAGCGGGCTGTCTGCTTTGAGGTAGAGGAAGTCCAAGCCAACGCTGGAGATGTCGGTGATCATGAGGTCAACATCCTCGAACATGGCAAGGATGTTGCCGTCGGTCAAGACCAAGTGCTCTCCGCCGCCAGCATTGGCTTTTTCGATCAGCTCGAGGATCATGGCGTGCCCGCCCTGCATGCCCTCGTCGTGCGCACCAGCCACACGCGGGTGCGGCTTGTAGACAAGGCGAGTGTTCGGTGTTGCCAGAGCAGCCGCAACGATGGCCGGGCCGAAGCAGTCGACTGAGGTGTAGTTGTTGTTGTCGTTTTCGCCTTCCCACGTGGGGGCATACATGATGGTGCGCTTATCGCTGGCTGGAAGTTCGGGTTCGTAGTCGAGGTCAAGCTGAGGCCTGCCGACCTCAATGAGTTTGGATTCGTCAAAATCAACGAGTGCACGTTGGTGCCTGCGCAATGCAGCCGGGCCGGCCGTGAAGACAGCGTCGTATGCCTTGGCTTGGTTTGAAACCATGGACAGCTTGTCAGATTCACCGTGATTGATGTGCACGTGCACCGCGGGAGCAAAACTCAGCACCTGGAAGTTCGATTGCCCGTTGTTGACATACAGGATGAGCTTCGGCTGGTGCTCTTCTACGTACGTCATCATGTCGTCGAAAGACTGCCGGAAGACAATGGGCAGGGATGTGCAGTCAGCGGTTTCCTGGATTGAGGAAGGGCGGCGAAGAAAAACTGCAGTTGGGACAGCTCTGTTCAGCTCTTCGAGTACGGGAAGCCACTGTTGAAGCTGGTAGAGCTTTGAGTGAGTGTCGCCGAAGTAAACGAGAGCCTTGGCGCCCGGTGCGGCGCTGTCTGCGAACTCGCGGGCAGTCAGCGTGAAGTCGCGCGTGCCGCGTATACGCTGGCTGGTGGCCTTCCAAGCGCGCGATCGCAGGACTGCGAGAATGGCGTTTCGTACAAGCTGGCGCACACGTCCTCCTGGGGATAGAGCAGATCGGGCACATTCTACTGGCGGCTTGAGTGGTGCTGGAGCACTGTATCCACAGCCGGCGTTGCAGAAAATGCGCCTCGCCGCTCGGCTATACGGTCGCGAAAGCTGCCGCCTCGGTACAATACACGGTTAGTGATGCTGAACGTACAGCAAATCGTAAGTGAACAGAAGGGCGCAATGAAGCAGGCAGTACGGAAAATCCTGGGGCGTGCAGTAAAGCGTGTGCCGGCAGAAACAAGGCGCAGAGTTCGCGACGGCGTTCACCCAGCGCTGCGGCAGCGAATCGTGACGCTTTTGGCAGGATCTCAGTCTGGCAAACCCAAGCTGTCGGTCATCGTACCCGTCTACAACGTAGAACCGTATATTGCCAAATGCCTGAACAGTCTGATTCAGCAAACCTACCGGAACTTGGAAATCATCGTTGTTGATGACGGAAGCCCTGACAATTCGGCAGCGATCGCTCGCCAATACGCTCGATGGGACAACCGTGTCAAGGTGATCAGCAAGGTCAACGGCGGGCTTGGAGCTGCTCGCAACACTGGTCTTGAACACGTGACCGGCGAGTATCTGACGTTTGTCGATTCTGACGATCGTATCCCGCGTGACGCGTACCAAGTGATGATGCGCACTATACGGCGCACTGGCTCCGACATGGTCAGCGGTGGAGTGTACCGGCAGAAGGGGACAAAGGTCTGGCTCTCTGCGTGGACAAAAAAGTTCCATTCGGAAGACCGGCTCAGCATCACCATTGATGATTTCCCGGAAATCTTCGAAGACGCCATGGCCTGCAACAAGATCTTTTCCATGGAGTTCTTTCAGCGGGCCGTCGGAGAATTCCCTGTCGGCATTCGCTACGAGGACCAGGAACCAATGGCGAAGGCGTACTTGCGGGCGCGATCTTTTGATGTTCTTCGGCACCCGGTCTACTACTGGCTGCTCCGCGATGACGGTTCGTCCATTACCCAAGGTAAAGAAAACATTGATGACCTTACAGACCGGCTGACAGTGCTTGAAGCCGGGACACAACACGTATTCAGCGAAGGCTCAGACGTTGCGCGCCGTGGGTGGTTCAAAAAGGTCTTGACCGGTGATCTGATTCAGTACCTGCACGTAGCGCAGAGAACCGGGCAAGAATACTGGGACGTTTTCAGCGGTGGACTGAAGAAGATTGTCGCCCTCAGCGGAGACGATCTGTGGAGTGACCTCCCGTTTTGGCTCAGGTTGCCCATGTGGCTTGCTGTCCATAAAGGGAGGAGTGAGGCATTTGCCGCGGTGCTCTGGCGCAGTGAGCATGGAACCGGACTCAACCTCAAGTCAACTGACGCTGGGTTTGTGGTTGACGGCGCAGACTTCGAAGAAGCGTTTGGCACCGTTCCATCAGAGATACTTCAGGTCGCACCGGACTCCGTTGTACTCAATTGTGCTGTTAACCGGGTCGAATGGGTAACCGGTTCGGTCGTTGAGATCGCCGGGCACGCGCACTGTGATCACCTGTTCAACGGCAGCGAAGTGACGCCCCGCCTGCTTTTGGTTAGCAAGTCCGGTGACCGGGAAATCGAACTCTCCGCCGATCGCACGCAACCGCTGCTTCTTCATCCTTTCAAGTCTCAGCTGGTTGCGCCGACAAAGGCTGCCTACTCGGTGCGAATCAACACAGAGACCTTTGATGCGATCGAAGAGTGGCGCCTCATCGCTCGAGTTTCCGTCAACGACATCGATATTGACCACCCCGTTGGGGCACTCGACCAAGCAAAGGCAGCTGCTGATCCTGGATTTTCGGATGTGCGAGATGGCCGGCGCTGGATTCTTGAGCCAGCCCCGGACGGCAACTTGTGGTTCAAACCCCAACAGGTGACGCTGTCGGCAGAGATTGAAGAAGTCGGCGGCCGTCGATTCGCTGTGGTCACACGCGGCGACCGTGCGGCAGACTTCAATAGACTGCGGATCTACAATCGCCGTTCATCGCACGAACTTGTGGTTGCAGGCCAGCCCACGCCCGATGGAAGTTGCCGGTTTGAGTTTGAACTGCCGACGCTTGGCGGGTCTTTAGCCGAAAAGAACACTGACAACGCATGGACGCTTCGCGCAGTCAACGGCAAAAAGCAGATGCCGTTGAAGCCGCATCTCGGATACAGCGGGGTCCGGAGCTTTCTAGACGCTGGGGCTGTCCATGCCGGTGTCACGACTGCCGGGAACCTCAAAATCCATGAAAACCCGTGGTTCGTTATGGCCGACTCTTACGCCATTGATTCGGACAGCGGTCATACGCGAATCAGCATCAACGGTCGCTTCGAACTGCCGACCGGGTGGAGCCCCTCCGCTCTGGAGCTGTGCTCCGAAACCAAGACGGTTGCTCATGCAGATGTCGAATGGGCTGCGGGAGAATTTTCTGCCACTGTCAACCTGACCTCTCAAGACTGGTTTGACAACACCGTGCCTCTGCCTGCGGGCGGGTATCACTTCAAAGTCGAAGGAACTGACAGTCGCACTGGGCACACCGCGCGCAAGTGGCTCCGGTTGTCAGATTCGGCAGCTATGTCATTGCCCGGATTGTCTGATGATGCGACGCCTGCCGTCGTCATCACCCGCACAGTCAAAACTCGGTCGCTGTGGTTGCGACTCACACCGCCGGTTAAGTTTGCGGAACGGAGCGCGTATAACCGGGCTCGGGTTATCGAGGACGCTGTTCGCGCCCACGCCGACAGACCACTGGAGAAAGCTATCCTGTTCGAATCTTTCTTCGGAAGACGAGCGGGGGATATTCCAGAGCCCCTGTACTTCGAACTTCGCAAGCGTCTGCCGGATTGGAAATTCTATTGGTCGAACGCGCAGGAGAGCTTCGAAAGCCCCGAGGGCACTGAAACCGTTGTCACCCACTCCGAAAAGTACATCAGGGCCCTGTTCACCAGTCAGATCATCGTCAATAACTGCGAATTCCCGGCGTACTTCCGAAAGCAGCCAGGACAGCTGTACGTGCAGACGTGGCATGGAACTCCACTCAAAATGATTGGGGCAGACGTTCACAGCGCGGGACTGTCTCCTGAGTACCGTGCAAAGGTGCGACGCGAAACGCAGTATTGGGACATTCTGTTGGCCCAGTCTGATTTTGCCGCCGAGAAGTTTGAGTCAGCCTTTTCGTCACACGCCCGGACTATTGTTGATGGATACCCGCGCGTGGATGTGCTTGTGGACCCTGAGCGGATGCGTGCAGCGCGCGCAGCAACCCGGGCGAACCTGGGACTGAGTGATGATGACATCTTCGTCCTCTATGCACCGACCTTCCGTGATGCGTCGAAAAAGGCCGGTGTTGGATACCACCTGGACATTGCCATTGACTTTGAGCGTTTAAAGCAGGCGCTGCCTGGCAATGTTCGCCTGGGACTTCGAGCGCACTCAAATGTCAGGGCCATGCAGTTGGCCGGTGACGAATTCGTCATTGATGTCACCGAATTTCCCGACGCGCAAACGCTTCTCGCGGCTACCGACGTGCTGGTTGCTGACTATTCGTCCATCATGTTCGACTTCGCAGCGACCCGCCGACCGATGGTGTTCTTCGCCCCGGACCTAGAGGACTACTTGGAGAAGAGCCGCGGCATGTACTTGGACTACGAGTCAACCGTCCCAGGCCCGCTGGTGCGCACGACGGCCGAACTGGCGGACGCATTGAACACTGTCATTGAGAAGGGATCAGAGGCATACGGGGCTAAGTACGCGGAGTTTGTGGCTGATTACCTGCCCCACGAGGATGGGCACTCGGCCGAACGCATTGCCGATGAAATCGTCCGTGCCGCCCGGTCACAGGAGAACTGAAAACATACTGGTCCGCTGAGCTTCTGCTAGGGGAGGCGCTGACTTCACGTCAGCGCCTCCTTCTGTATTCAGGCTCGGAAAATGCAGGGCAGCGATCCCCGCCTGCGAATCATTGCGCTCACCCTCTTCAGTGAGACACTGGTCTCATGACTGTTGATCAGGAGATTGCACGCAAGGCTCAGATTGAGCGCATCGACTCAATTGCTCAGGCAGTCGGGCTCAGCGCTGATGACATCATTCCCTACGGCCATTACAAAGCGAAAGTCCCCGCACCTGACGTTGTGCAGCGCGGAAACAGTACCGATCTCGGCAAGCTCATCCTGGTCACCGCCATGAGCCCAACGCCGGCGGGCGAAGGCAAGACAACCACGAGCATCGGCCTGGCCGACGGCATCAACCAGCTGGCCCAGCAGGAGAACTGGGACGTCCCAGACGGCAAACAGCCTGCCGTGCTTGCCCTGCGCGAACCATCCCTGGGCCCTGTGTTCGGAATGAAAGGCGGCGCAGCCGGCGGCGGATACGCGCAAGTGCTGCCCATGGAAGACATCAACCTGCACTTCACCGGCGACTTCAACGCCATCGCCCTTGCCAACAACCTCGCGGCAGCTGTTCTCGACAACCACCTGCAGCACGGCAACGAACTCGGCATCGACCCGCGCCGGGTTGAAATCCGCCGCGTAGTCGACCTCAATGACCGTGCCCTGCGCCAAATCGCCATAGGCCTGGGCGGCTTCACCGGGGGCATGCCCCGCGAAGACGCCTTCGACATCGTCGTTGCCAGCGAAGTCATGGCAGTGTTCTGCCTGGCCACCTCCATCAAAGACCTCAAAGACCGGCTGGGCCGCATTGTCGTAGCCCGCACCTTCAGCAAAAAGCCCGTCACAGTCGCCGACCTCGGCGTGCAGGGCTCCATGGCAGCCCTCCTTGCTGAAGCACTCTCACCCAATCTGGTGCAGTCCATCGAACACACCCCGGCGTTCGTCCACGGCGGCCCCTTTGCCAACATCGCCCACGGCTGCAACAGCGTGCTCGCCACAACGGCAGCAATGACCCACGGCCAGTACGCAATCACAGAAGCCGGCTTCGGTGCAGATCTTGGGGCCGAAAAGTTCCTCGACATCAAATGCCGAACCGCGGGAATCTTCCCCAGCGCGGCAGTAGTCGTCGCCACCGTCCGCGCCCTCAAATACCACGGGGGAGTGGCCAAAGCTGACCTCGAAGCCGAAGACATTGACGCCCTCAAAGCCGGGCTTCCCAACCTGCGCAAACACCTGAACAACCTGCGTGAGGTCTACGGCATCCCCACTGTCGTAGCCGTCAACCGCTTCCCCACAGACACCGACGCGGAACTTAAAGCGCTGAAAACAGAACTCGACGGCACCGCCACGGTCGCCATTGCCGAACACTGGGCCAAAGGCGGCGCCGGTGCAATCGAGCTTGCACAAGCAGTCATCGCAGCCGCCGACGGCAGCCAGCCGCAGCCGAAATTCGCCTACGAACTCGACCAGCCGCTGGAAGCCAAAATCGAGGCGATCGCCACGCGCATCTACAACGCCGACGGCATCGACGTACCCGCCAAGGTCAAGCGCAAACTCGACATGTTCACCGCCGACGGCTACGGCGACCTGCCGGTGTGCATCGCCAAAACCCAGTACTCGTTCAGCACCGACGCGGCCCGCCTGGGTGCACCCACCGGCCACACCGTCACAGTGCGCGACGTGCGCCTGTCCGCAGGTGCGGGCTTCATAGTCGTCATCTGCGGTGACATCATGACCATGCCGGGCCTGCCTAAAAGACCGGCAGCACTGTCCATCGACGTCGACGATGACGGGGTCATCTCCGGCCTGTTCTAAGCCCACACGCCCGAGGCGGAGGTCCAGAACTCCCGCGGGTCACCGCGGAACTGGACCTCCGCCTCGTAAGAAGTGAGACAGCTCAGATCAGCGATGGTCCACCAGGCGGGCCAGCCAGTCGCCCACGCGCTGAATGATGACGACAACCGCCACCAGCAGCACAATGCAGGCAATCATGACATCGCCCTGATAGCGCTGGTAGCCATAGGAAATCGCCAAAGCACCCAAGCCTCCGCCGCCCACAGCCCCGGCCATCGCCGTGTATGACACCAGGTTGACCGCTGTGACCGTCGCCGCCGAAATCAAACCCGGCAGGGCTTCGGGAATCAGCACCTGACGGATGATCTGAAAATTCGTCGCACCCATCATCTGGACAGCTTCGATCTTGCCGCCGGCAACCTCGCGCAGAGCAGCCTCGACCAAGCGGGCAAAGAACGGAATGGCGCCGATTGCCAGCGGCACAACAGTCGCCTGCCAACCCAAAGCACTGCCGACCACAAAGCGGGTGAACGGGATGATCGCAATCATCAGAATGATGAACGGGATCGAACGGCCGAAATCCACAATCGCACTGACAATCCGGTGCACAGTCAGCTGTGGAGCCAGCGAACCCTTCGCTGTCACCCACAGCCAAATGCCCAACGGCAAGCCCAGCAGAACCGCAAACAGGGTAGAGAACGCCGTCATCTGCAGCGTCTCAATCGTCGCCGGAAGCAGATCCTTGGTGATCGCCGGGTTGTTCAGCCAACGCGGTTTGTCGCCGGCTGCAAGCACAACATCAGAAGCAAACATCAGCGAGCCTCCTTGCAGTAGATTCCGGCATCCGCCAGGGCCTGAGCCAAGCGCTGCGTAGCAGGGTCATCGGCCCCGCGCACACGCAGCCTGCCGACCTCCAAACCGTCAATCGTCTCAAGGGTTCCCGCCTGCACCTCGGCAATCGGAACACCAGCGGAATCCGCCAGCGCAAACAGCTCTGATGCCGACGTCCCAGCCAAACTGACTTCCAGAGTCCTGCGCTCCTCACCTTCCTGCGGCAAAGGCGCTGACGGCAGAGGAATGAGTTCCTTCGCCAAGGGCGATGAAGGGTCAGCCAGAATGTCGCGCAGACGGCCAGTCTTCATGTTCTTGCCGTCAGCCAGCAGAGTGACCGAGTCGCAGATTTCACGCACAACTGACATTTCGTGGGTGATGATGAGCACCGTGATGCCCAGTTCGTCACGCAGCTGGCGGATAAGCCCCAGAATCTGGGCGGTCGTGGTGGTGTCAAGGGCCGAGGTGGGCTCGTCACACAGCAGAATCTGCGGGTCGGCAGCCAGGGCGCGGGCAATGCCCACACGCTGACGCTGCCCACCCGACAGCTGCGCGGGGTAGCTGTTCCCGCGTCCTTCCAAGCCAACGCGGCCCAGCAGCGATTCCGCTTTTGCGAAAGCATCCTTCTTGGGCACACTGGCAACCAGCAGAGGGTGGGCAATGTTCTGCAGCGCAGTCTTCGCCGACAGCAGCTCAGCGTGCTGAAACACCATGCCGATATTGCGGCGGGCCTTCCTCAGCGCCGCCCCGCGCAGACCGGTCACATCGACCCCGTCGATTTCCACCGTCCCAGACGTGGGCCGCTCCAGCCCTGTCAGACAGCGGATGAGGGTCGACTTGCCAGCACCAGAACGACCGACAATGCCGTGAATGAGTCCGGCATCAACCCGCAGGTCAATGCCGTCTAAAGCCGTGGTGCCCGCGAATTCCTTCGTCAGGCCAGTCAGAGTGATCACCCGGCAGTTTCCTTTCCGTGGGGATAAGCCGCTGTGCGAAACACGCGAGGGAGTCCAAACGCCGCACACCTTCGATGTGCGGAGCATTCGGCGCCGAAACACAGGCGGCAAAGAAAGTGTGACACCAGATGACTATCCCGGCTATCCGGCCCGTCATAAAGCGTCGTGAAGCACGTTGGCGCGGATTTTCACTAAGATGACCCCGATGGTGAGGAAATACCGCGGCGAAATTCAAGCCCTGCGAACAATCGCAGTGCTCGCCGTCGTCATCTACCACATCAACCCGAACTGGCTGCCCGGCGGATTCATCGGCGTGGACGTGTTCTTCGTCATCTCCGGCTACCTCATCACCACGGGGCTGCTGCGCCGCGTAGCCGAACACGGCAGAATCTCCGCAGCTGACTTCTGGGCCAACCGGGCCCGCCGAATACTGCCTGCGGCAACGCTGACCATCATCACGGTGACCATCGCGTCGCTGTTCATTCTGCCGCGCTCACAGTTTCCCACCCTGAGCCTGCAGGCAGTCGCCTCCGGCTTCTACATTCAGAACTACGCACTTGCCAGACAGTCGGTTGACTACTTGGCCGCCGACACAGCCCCCACACCCTTCCAGCACTTCTGGTCCCTGTCGATCGAAGAGCAGTTCTACATCTTCTGGCCCATGCTGGTAGTCGCCGCATGGCACATAGCTCAGCGCATCCGCTGGGCCAGCCCCACCGACGACATCCGCCACCGACGCCGCGTCAGAGTGGCAGCCACAGTGCTGTTCTTCGCTGTAGTCGGAGGGTCCTTCGCATACAGCGTCTACATCACCGCACACAACCCCACCAGCGCCTACTTCTACACCCTGTCACGCGTGTGGGAACTGGGAGTCGGCGGCATCCTCGCCGTCTACCTGGGCGACCCCGTGAAATTCCCCCGCACCCGCAAATGGCTGGCACTGACCGGCACGCTCACAATCCTCGCCTGCGCCTTTGCATATTCCGGCGACATTCCCTTCCCCGGTCTGACCGCCCTCGTGCCGGTGGCGGCAACCGCCGCAGTGATCACCGCAGGCCACACCACCGGTTGGGGGTCCCCACAGCGAATCTTCGAACTGTGGCCCGTGCAGAGAATCGGCGACTGGTCCTATTCCATGTACCTGTGGCACTTTCCGATCATCGTCTTCTTCGAAGCGCTCGCAGGGCGCAAAGCAACAGTGCTCGAAGCGGTCATCATTGTGCTGGCCTCTATACTCATCGCCGGATTCAGCTTCTACCTGTTCGAAAAGCCGATCCTGCACTCACCGACCATGCGCCGCTCATCTCCGCTGACCCTGGCCGGAGCGCTCGTGGCCGTCACCGCCGCGGTGGGCATCGGCACCGTGCCGCACGCTCTGGTCAAAATGGACGAGGCGAAAGCCGCCGCCGCTGAAGCTCAGGTCTTCGACCCGCCGGAACTGACTGCCGCCGGTGAATTCGGGCCGGGATTCAAGTCCCTGCGGACCACCATGTACGAACCGGTCTACCAAGCCCAGCCCATCAAACCGGGACTGGGCTCGATCAGCGAAAACCACCCCACATTCGACGGGTGCGGAGACGTTCCCGCTCTCGGCACCTCGGCAAACACCCCACCGTGCACTGCCGGAGACAGCAGCGGAACCAAAACACTCGTTGTGGCAGGTGACTCCCACGCGGTGCAGTGGGTGCCGGCATTTGAAGAAGCACTGGGCCGTCAGGGGTGGAAGATCGTCGTCATAGCGCGTGAAAACTGCCCGCTGAACCCCCAACCGCGCACTTTCGAGCAGCAGGAAAGCGGCTTTGTCTGCTCACAGGCCGTGCCGGACATGCTCACCAGCATTCAAAAGCAGAAGCCAGACGCCATCGTGATCACCAACCGCCGCTACGACGACTTCGCCGGCGGGCAGTCCAATGCCCAGCGCGGCTACGAAGAGGTCTTCGAGCAGCTGTCCGACACCGGAGCGAAGATCATTGCGCTGGGCGATTCTCCCGAAGCAGCGAACGAGGAGAACATGGCCGACTGCGTGGCCGCAGCCGGTGACGACACCAGCGCCTGTGACTTCCCACGGCCAGGGCAGGCAGAAGAGAAGTCCAACCGGGCGCTGCGCGGGGCCGCAGACAAAGCCGGTGACAGCGTCGACTACGCAGACACCCTCGACGCCTTCTGCACCGACACCACCTGCCCGGCGGTCATTGGGTCTCGCGCCGTCTACCGTGACTCCAACCACATCACAGCGGAGTATGCGACCACACTCGACAGCTATATCAGCCGTGATGTCGTTCCGCTGATCACAACTGCAGAATAAAAGCGTTTCTGCACCGCCGCACCAGGCGCATGCGGCTACCATTGCTCTGGATACAGTCCCCTCAAACCTGTGAAGCTGAGAGTGCAAGAGAACAATCCCTTCGGCTCGCGCCGCATCGCCGCCATCGTCCCGTGCCACAACGAAGAGCTGACGGTCGGGAAAGTCGTCACCGACCTGCGCGCCGCCCTGCCCGGCGCGGCAGTCTACGTCTACGCCAACAACTGCTCCGACAACACTGCCGAAGTCGCACGGGAAGCAGGCGCTGCCGTGCGCTTCGAAGACCGGCCCGGCAAAGGCAATGTCATCCGGCGGGCTTTCGCTGACATCGAAGCGGACATCTACCTGATCATCGACGGTGACGACACCTACGAAGCCGCAGACGCCCCCGGCATGGTCCAGACGATGATCGACGGGAACTACGACCACGTGCTCGGGGTGCGCACCCCCGCCGATTCATCTGCGTACAGGCCCGGCCACGAAAGCGGCAACCGAGCGTTCAACGTTCTGACCAGCTGGACGTTCCGCGACAAGGTCACTGACATGCTGTCGGGCTTCCGGGTGTTCTCACGCCGGTTCGTCAAATCCTTCCCCGCCGTCAGTCGGCACTTCGAAATCGAAACCGAACTCACGGTGCACACCATGTCGCTGCGACTGCCCAACGCCGAATACCCGGTGGGCTTTCGCGACCGTCCGGAAGGCAGCTTCTCGAAACTGTCCACCGTCAAAGACGGATTCAGAATCCTCGGCCTGATCACCCAGCTGACCGCCCACGAAAGGCCCCGGCTGTTCTACGGCGGTCTGACCGTTCTGTTTGCCCTCATTTCGCTCATCCTGGGCCTTCCCGTGGTGTGGGAGTACTTCCAAACCGGCTACGTGCCGCGCCTGCCCACCGCGCTGCTGTCAGCAGGCTGCATGATCCTTGCGTTCCTCATGGGATCGGTGGGAATCATCATGGACGGTGTGCGCCGAGCCCGCCGAGAGACCTCCCGCCTGCACTACCTGGCACTGCCGGCGCCCGGAAATGAGTGAGAGTCGGCACAGCTCGCTGATCAAGGAGGCGCTGCAGTTTCTGACCGTCGGCGGCATCAGCTACATTGTCGATGTGGGGCTGTCCAACCTCCTGGTGTACGGCCTGTGGGCAGTGCCCGCACTCCTGCACGACGGCCCCATCAAAGCGAAGATCATTTCGACTATCGCGTCCGTCATCGTCGCCTGGATGGGCAATAAGCTGTGGACCTACGGGGACAGGGAGACCGGCTCAAACCTGCGCGGTTTTGTGCTGTTCGTCCTAGTCAACGGCGCCGGCATGATCATCACCGTGCTGCCGCTGGCCTTCACCTGGTACGTGCTGGGACTGCGCGGCCCCATTGCCTACAACATTTCGACGAACATCGTCGGCATCGGCCTGGCCATGGTGTTCCGCTTCTACGCCTACCGAACCTGGGTCTTTCGCGACACGCGCGAAGTTCTTGACGGCCCTGCGTCCTGACCTGTAAGCACGCACCACCGGTTTGGGTGAGTGCGCGCGCAGCTCTGCGCGCAGAGTCGGCCAGGACTGAAGTGAATCCCGGGTCTTTCGGCCCGCGAGTTCATAGTTCTCCGAGCGTCGCGCCAAGCACGCCAGCTGCGAAGGGACCTCCTCGCTGGGCTTTTGAAAGTAGTTCTCCTCCAGCCAGGCCGGGTCCGGGTGGCGGAAGTTGCCCGCCGCGAGGTCATCGAAAGTTCCTATGAGGTTTGAACCGGCGAAGACCTCATTGAGCATTTTCTTGGTCACCCCGAAATCGCCGATGATGAAAGTGCGCAGGCCCCGGTCCAGAGACTCCAGCGCCGCAGTTGATGACACCGTCACAAGCGCAGCCCCGTCTGTGAGGAAATCAGCCATGGGGCCGACTTCAACCTGGAGGTCGTCAGGTCCCAAAGCTCCTTCGGCAATGAGCTCCGACAGGATCTCAATATAGGTGTGCTCTTCGTGGTGGGTTTCGTGTTCGCCTGGGCGGCTGCGGACCTTGATGATGACAGGAACATCGAGCTGTCTTCCGGCACGGGCAAGTTCCAGCAGAGCGGTGCGACGGTCACAGCGCTCCTTGGGAACCTTTGCCTGCGGGGCGAAGATAATGCGGTTCGGGGCTGTGCCGTCGGCGAACTGCGGCTGCGGAGCACCGACGGACTTCAGCATGGGCAGGCGTCCCACCCACACATCCACCGGCAGGCCCAGCCGTCGATTGACCTCGCGGTACAGCTGGCGCTCATGTTCAGAATGGGCTATGAAAGCATCCCCGCGGCGGCGGTAGCGCTGGCCCTTGAACGTTGCAGGCAGGCCCACACCGGGCAGACCGGACACCAAACCGGGTCGGCGCGGCAGACGAGCGGCAGTCGAATACACCGTCTGCACCACCGGGCCGGTGGCCGCTGCCAACACCACGTCCGGGCTGGCCGCCGACAGTTCGCCCTCCAAACGAGACACGGGGACCAGGGGGACCTCCGCCTCGGCCCGCGATGTTCCGGCAACCGCATTGGCAATCTGCTCGCCCGTGGGCTGGATGGGAGACTCGACAATCCACAGGTCCGTTTCAAAGCTGTCGTCCAAGCCGTCCAGCAGCGCAGCCGCCCACTTGAGATAGGACTCGCTGTCACAGACAGCGACAAGCCGGTGGCGCCTCGCCCCGTGAGAATCGAGCATCCGGCCCGGAGAGAGGGCCGACTGGGCATTGAGTTCACGACGCAGCGAGTCCGGGGCGGATGTTTCCCACCACGCGCGCGGAATTTCGGTGATGTGGATTTCGGGGCAGTCCATGACCAGCGGCAGTGTCTGCACCGCCGTTGACGGCATCGAATAGACCGGTGTGTGCGCGGGAAACGGCGCCAATCGCAGTTCGAGAGGCGTGCCCGATTCCACGACGGTGATGCCCTGCAAGGCGCCGATGGCAGCGAGTTCGTCAGCTGTCTGGCGGCGGTGAGCGAAATACAGTGCAGGCTGCTGCCTGCCGATACCAGCGGCCCAGTCGATAAGCGCCTGCTGGTTGATCAGCCCGTCAGCGGCAAGTGCAGTGCCCACAATGACAGCGCGGTCGGTGGGAGTGTCGGGCGCGGTGGCCTCCAAACACCTGCGCACCTGCGCGAAGGAATGACGGACGAGCTTCCCACCGGCGGCCGTAAAGCGCTGCGGCAGGGACTCATCGGGCGTCAGAGCGCTGAACCACGTGAGCCTGCCCAGCTTGATGGCGCTGCGCAGCACCGCTGCGGCGGCATGGCCCAGCGCGGTCCGCCGCACCGTCGGTTTGATGCGCGCACGGACAAGCGCCTGCCGGTTGGGGCTCAGAATAAGTCGGATAGCGCGCACCGTGGCAAAGCCGTCATCAAGAACCGTGATGTGCGGCAGCCCTCCCGGCCGCACCGCACATTCGGCAAGCAGCCGCTGAATCCTGCCGGACAGAGGGTCACCCAAAAGCAGATGGCCAGCCTGCGCGGCTTGCGCGGGGGAGGGGAAGCCCGACTGCAGGCGAGAGTCGTCCCGCAGCAGACCCTCGGGCAGGTTGCTGGCGAACGCGGCCAGTGACGGACTGTCTTCGCGAATGCAGACCACCACGTCGTCTCTGTGCTGAGCAGCGTGCAGAGCCTCCAGCCCTGACAGAAGCTGCAGAGGTGATTCAGCCAGAATGTACGTTCGTGCCACGCAATACCCTCCCTAAATGTGCACGACCCGGCGCAGACAGTGACAGCAACCGGGAAGCGCTGTGAGATTATGGGCCAAGAGTGAATCAAACAGATGACCGGAAGGTAAACACATGGCAGTCATGGTGACCGGCGGTGCCGGTTACATCGGTTCGCACGTTGTGCGACTGCTCAAACAGCGCGGCGATGACGTGGTCGTCGTCGATGACATGTCCAACGGAGTGCGTTCGCGTGTTGAAGGGCTTCCGGTTGTCGAAGTCGACCTCGCATCCCCGCAGGCACCTGAAGTGCTGCGCGGAGTGTTCGCTGACTACAGCGTCGACTCCGTCATCCACTTTGCCGCCAAGAAGCAGGTGGGAGAATCCGTTGAGCGTCCCCTCTGGTACTACCAGCAGAACGTCGGCGGGCTCACCAATCTGCTGCAGGCCATGGAAGACTCCGGCATTGAAACGCTCGTGTTCTCGTCTTCGGCAGCCGTGTACGGCATGCCAGACGTTGAAATGGTGCGCGAAACAACAGACTGCCACCCCATCAACCCGTACGGTCACACCAAGCTCATCGGCGAATGGCTCATCGACGCTCAAATGGCAGCCGGCAGGCTTTCCGCGGTGAAGCTGCGCTACTTCAACGTTGCAGGCACCGGCTGGTCCGACCTTGCCGACACCGCCGTGATGAACCTCATTCCCATCGTGCTCAACCGCTTTGATCAGGGCCAGCAGCCGGTTGTCTTCGGCGATGACTACGACACCCCCGACGGCACGTGCATTCGCGACTACATTCACGTGGCGGATCTCGCCGAAGCCCATATTTCCGCTCTCGACTACCTCAAGGGCGGCAATATCCGCGGAACCTCGTTCAACGTGGGCACGGGCACGGGCGCTTCGGTCCTCGAAGTCATCGACGCCGTTTCCAAGGCTCTTGGCGAAGATCTCGAACCCATCATGGCCGACCGCCGGGCAGGCGACCCACCACAGCTGATTGCCGATCCCACGGCAATCAACGCAGACTTGGCCTGGAAAGCGCAGTTCACCCTGGACGACATTGCTCGCAGCGCGGTTGAAAGCCGCACTCGGTGACTCCTGCTCGATCAGCGGTGACCGCTGAGGCTCCTCTCAACCGCCGTCACCGCTGCATTTTCGCTGCTTCTGCGGGCATAGCCACAGCACTGGCCTGGCTGCTGTATGGAGCAATGGCTCCCGGCGGCTTCAGCAAGGACACCGTCTTCCAGCTGGGTCAGGCTCAGCGGACGCTTCCGCTCAACGACTGGCACCCCATAGCCATGACCTGGACGTGGCAGTGGCTCATAGACCTCACGGGGACCATCAACTCGATGCTCTTCATGCAGGTCTGCGCCGCGTGGGTCTGCGCGGTGCTGACCGCGTACTACCTGCTCAAAGTGTCCCGGCGCGGATGGAGCGCGCTGGCAGGTCTGTTCATCCTGTTCATGCCCAACACCGTCAACATCGTCGGGATCGTGTGGAAGGACACCCACCTGGGCCTGGCGCTGTACTTCGCGGTGATTCTCACGCTGCTCATGCCGGTGGTGCCCAGGCTTCGCTGGGTGCTTGCGGCGCTTGCCTTCGGCGCCCTGGTCTACGGCGGGCTGGTGCGCAAGAACTCAGCCGTTGCAGTCCTGCCGATCATCGCGCTCATCGCCGTGTGGCTGCTGGTCCGCATCAAGAGCAAGAAGTCAAAGGAACAGAAGCGGACGACGGGGCAGAA
Source organism: Brevibacterium sp. HMSC063G07 (assembly GCF_001810665.1). Classification (NCBI taxonomy): domain Bacteria; kingdom Bacillati; phylum Actinomycetota; class Actinomycetes; order Micrococcales; family Brevibacteriaceae; genus Brevibacterium; species Brevibacterium sp. HMSC063G07. The sequence continues at coordinate 128,833 of NZ_KV802360.1, read as the reverse complement.
GCGGACACTGTCCAAGCGGCGCAGACTGACAGCCGCCGTCGCGGCGGCAGTGAGCTTCGCTGCTGTGCTCGTAGGGGTTGACACGGGTCTCAAAGCATCGCTCCAGCCAACCGAGAATTCGCAGTTCACGCAGGTGATGCTCGACGACCTCGTATTCGCGGTGCCGCAGGAATCCATTGACGCAGCTGCGGCTCCCGCGGCGGAGAAGACGCGACTGGCCCAGGCCAAAATTTCGTGCGCCGACAAGAACACCGAACGCCGCGAAGCCGGCAAAGCGGAGATCATCTGGGACGCCTACTGGGACTGCTACGGCATGGGCGCGAACGGTGAATACACCCAGATCCAAGATCCAGCGGCCGTGACCAGCATCTGGAAGCAGACAATGCCGCAGCACCTGGACAGCTATGCCGCCTACCGCATTCAGACCACGACGAAGTTCCTCTTCACATCGAAACTCCAGTTCATCCGCGACCGCGACCGCGATTACCCCGCACAGCAGCAGATGCTTCGCGCCTCCCTGCGCACCTATGTTGTTGACTTCGGAGTTGCAGTCTTCCCGTGGCTGTTCCTGGGGGCAGTCGCAGCTGGGCTGTCTGCAGTCGGAATCGCTGTGGGTGCCAAGAAGAGACGACGTTCACCGGGTGCGCTCGTTGTATTCAGTTCAGCCATTCTGTACCTCATGACCTACGTGCCGACCGCTCCGGCGAATGACTACCGCTATGTTTTCTGGCCGTGGCTTGCCGCGATGCTGGGCTGGCTGGTGCTGTGGGCCGAAGGCCAGAAGCGCCGCCGCATGGGATGAGACGGCGCTCACAGGGGCCGTAAAGGGGTGTTCACTGGTTTTGGAGGAACAGCCCGTACAGTTCTCCTGTGCCCCAAACCACTGTTGAAAATGAAACCGCCGCGCCGAAGGCCGTGTCTGAGCGCGCTCCTCTAAGCCCTGAGCACCGCAGGGTGATGGGCGTGCTCTCAGTCATCGGCACAGTGCTCGCAGGCCTCATCATTTTTGCCATGTACCCCGGCGGTATCAGCCCTGACGGAGTTTTCCAGGTCAGGCAGATTCGCGGCGAGGTTCCGTACAACGACTGGCAGCCGGTCTCTATGACCTGGACGTGGCACCAGCTGACAAACATCTTCGGCACTGTCACGGCCCTGCTGTGGGCACAGGTCCTCTTCGGCTGGGTGTGCGCGCTGCTGACCAGCTATGTGCTGCTGAAGATCTCCCGGCGCACCTGGGTTGCCGCACTGGGCCTGTTCATGCTTTTCATGCCGAACATGGTCAACATCCTGGGCGTCTTCTACAAGGACGTGCACTTAGCGCTGGCGCTGTACCTGGCTGTTCTCATGATGTTCCTGGTGCTGCTCCAGCCGAAAGGACGCTGGGTCTGGGCCGCCGTGGCGTTCGGCAGTTTGGTCTATGCGGCACTTGTGCGCAAGAACTCCGCCGTAGCGGTGCTGCCCATTGTCGCGGTGTTCGTGCTGTGGTTCCTGCGCGCCCGCGGCAGCCGTGTTCGGGCAGAACTGATCAAAGTCGGCGTCATCTCTGTTCTTGCCACCGGCATTGTCGGCGGGACGGTGCTCGCAGCGGACAAAGCACTTGCCACCGCCACCGGTGCCACCCAGAACTCGCAGTTCACCCAGGTGTTCATCGACGACATCGTCTTCGGCATGCCCGAAGAGGCGATCTTTGCGGCAGATGCCCCGCAAGCAGAAAAAGACCGCATCATGTTCGCCCGCGAAACCTGCAAGAAGCGCGAAGAACAAGAAGGGCGTGAAATCATATGGGACGCCTATTGGAACTGCTACGGCCTAGGCGTCAACGGGGCATACACGGAAGTTGAGGACCCCGATGCCGTGGTCACACTGTGGAAGGCAACAGTGCCTCACCACCTGGGCGACTACGCCAAGTACCGAACTAAAACCACCTGGCGGTTCCTGACCCACACATCGTCCGTGGCCGCTGCACCGGTCCGCGGTGACCAGGTGGACTTACCGCCCACCCACCCGAAGGCACGCGACATTCACTCCGGCTACGTCTACTCAGCCGCCTACGGGTTCATGCCGTTCATGTTTCTGGGCATAACGGCGCTCGCGGCCTGCATAGTGGGCGCAGTCGTCAGTCTGCGCACACGCACCCGTTCCCTGGGGGCGTGCGCCGTTTTCACATCCGTCATCCTCTACGTCCTGACGTATTTCCCCACCGCGCCAGCAGACCTGTACCGCTACAGCTACTGGCCGTTTGCCGGAGCTATGTTCGGCTGGCTGCTGATCGCGGCGTCGCGCAGGCACACCCGCAGGCTCCGCTGTGAAAAGCAGCGCCCGATGGTCAAACGCAGCCGGACAGTCGTGCACGATTCCGCCGACACTTCTCAGTAGCCTTAGAATTCGAACCCGGACTGCCCACTGACCGTCAAACGAACGCGAGGAGACCATGCACCGTAGGTTTCGGCCGGAGATCCAGATGCTGCGCGCACTGGCCGTCGTCACCGTGGTCGTCTATCACATCAACCCGGATTTCCTGCCGGGCGGCTTTGTGGGCGTTGATGTCTTCTTCGTCATATCCGGGTTCCTCATCACAGCGCACATGCTGCGCGAAGCCGAACGCACCCAGACGGTCAACCTGCTGACATTCTGGGCGAACCGGGCTCGCCGCATCCTTCCGGCGGCGACGGTCGCGATTGTGGTCACCGCCCTGGCATCCCTGTACTTTCTGCCGCGCAGCGCTTTATCTCAAGCCGCGGTTGAAGGACTGTCCTCAGCGTTCTACGTGCAGAACTGGGCGCTGGCTTCCGGCGCGGTTGACTATCTGGGCGCCCAGAACTCGCCATCGCCGTACCAGCACTTCTGGTCGCTGTCGATCGAAGAGCAGTTCTACATTCTGTGGCCGCTGGTGGTGATCCTGGCCGTGTGGGTTGCGGGACGGACCACCGCTCGCCACTCACGAGGCGCCGTCCCCGGTATTCTGCGCAAGCTCGGCACGGCGGGGGCGCACCATGTGTCACCCGAGCATCGTTTCCACCGGACGTTCCGCATCTGCGTCGGCATTCTCTTTGCCGTCATCATCCTGGCGTCGTTCGTGTGGTCGGCGGTGCTTGTGGGCTCCGGTGATCCCACCGCGTACTTCGTCACCCAGTCCCGCATTTGGGAACTCGGCGCCGGCGGTCTGCTGGCCGTGGTTATGGTCGATACGGAGCGCTTTGCGCGTCTGCGCACGCTGTTGGCCCTTGCCGGCGTCACCGCGATTGTCGTGGCATGTATTTTCTACGACGGCACCACACCGGCGTTTCCGGGAATATCAGCGCTCCTGCCCGTGCTGGGCACCATGGCGGTCATTGCGGCCGGACGGACGCAGGGGCTGGGCTCGCTCACTCCGATTGTCGATCTGCGGGCAGTGCAGAAGATCGGCAATTGGTCGTACTCGCTGTACCTGTGGCACTTCCCCCTGGTGGTCTTCTTCACCGCGCAGTTCGAACGCCATGCCAATACCATCGAAGGCACCGGCCTGCTGGCCTTCGCGGTGGCGCTGGCTTATCTGAGCTTCACCTTTGTTGAAGAGCCCCTGCGCCGCAGCGAACTTCTGAAGAAGCGCAGGTGGCTGACAGTGGAAATCGCGGCGGTGTCCATGGTGCTTGCCGCGGTGCTCGCACTTGTTCCGCAGTGGGCGGTCAACCGTGAATACGACAGGGTGCCGGAAGCACAGGAAACATACGACACGGTTGCCGATGATCAGGCGCAGCAGAAACAGGAAGACAGTGAGCCGCTGTTCGGTGCTCGCGCAATCAGCGATCCGCTGGACACGTTCGACCTGCCAATGCACGCTGAGGGCCAGGAAGACTATTTCCCGAAGGCGGTCGATCTTATTGAAGACCGTCCCCAGTTCCCTGACGAGTGTGACCCGTACCCGAACAAGAGGGAAGCCGACACCATACGCGGCTGCACTGTCCTCAACCCGGGAGGGTCAAAAGAACTGGCCGTGGTGGGGGATTCCCATGCGGCACAGTGGGTGCCGGGACTGGAAAAGGCCCTTGACGGCACAGACTGGAAGCTGCGCGTCTACGCGAAGAACGCCTGCGGTCTGAACACGACCCCTCGTGACTACAAAAACGAAGGGCTCAACTGTGTTGAGCCGGTGAAGAAGCTCGTCAAACACCTTGTAGAAGACAAACCGGACAAGGTGCTCATTGCGAACCTCGACGTTGACGACTACGACGTCGACGCGGCGCGCGAGCAGGGTCTCGCTGACTCTGACGTTGTCGGCTACGATGGCTACATTGAAACTCTCAAGCCGCTGAAGGAAGCCGGAATCGATGTCGTCGCATTCGGCGATACCCCCATCCCGCCTTCCAATATGGCCGACTGCATGGGTCTGAATGAAGCCAACCCGGAAGAATGCAATTTCAAACGCGAAGACCCCAAACCTGACGGTGCGGATCTCGCTTTGAAACAGGCTTCGGAAGACCTCGGCATCCGCCACTGGGATCCCACACCGTATTTCTGCGGCCAGTCCACAACGTGTCCTGCCGTGGTCGGGTCGGTGGTCGTCTACCGCGACAATGACCACATTTCGGCAGCCTATTCGGAAACTTTGGCTGACTACGTGGTCAAGGCCCTGAAGATAGAAACAGCCGAACAGTGAAGAAGTCGTCCCGGTGGAGCCTGCTGCTCGTCGCACTGACAGCATTCTGCGCCGCTGGGACGATCATCGGCTTCGGCACCGGCCGGGCCGAATACGACATTGTTGAACAGTTCAAGCAGGCTGTCGGCCAGAAGCAGATGAGCGACTGGCATCCGCCGATCGTCGCCGTTGTGTGGAGATGCCTGTACGGGCTGACCGGTTGGATCGGATCGCTGTTCGTGTGCTCGGCGCTCCTGTACTTCACCGGAGTGCTGCTGACCGCCGAGTATGTTCACCGGCGGTTGGGCAGCCGACTGGGTTCGCTCGGCGTTTTGGCCGTATCCATCAGCCCGTGGGCGTACAGCCAGATCAACATCCCATGGAAAGACACAATCCTCACCGGTGCACTGCTGGCCGGGTGCGGCTGCGTCATGCTCATACGCCGCGGCGCCCGGTCAAAGCGGACCGCAGTTCTCGCGCTGGTCGCGGTGGGAGCGCTGATCTTTGCGACTCTGGTGCGCAAAAACGCCATAGCCGCAGTTGTGCCCATCTGCTTCTACCTGTCCTGGCAGCTGCTGCCGATTGCACAACGCACGATGCGGAAGCTGCAGGCGCGCAGCAGCGCGGCCAGTTCGAGTTTGCGCAGGTTCGTCGCATGGCTCGCTGGGTCCTTTGTTCTCATCTTTGCGGTTGGTGGGGCGGCTGTTGTCGCCGATGCCGGAATCGCAAGAGTCTGGCACGTCAAGGAAACCCACCAGGAGTATCAGGTGATGCTCGATGACGTCATGTTTTCGGTTCCCGAAGATGAACTCAACGCAGCCGATGTTACTCCGAAGCTGAAGAAGCGCATCAACACGTCTAGAGCTCTCTGCTATGAAAGAGGCGTGTTCTACGACGCCTATTGGAACTGTTTCGGAAGAGGCCACGGCGGAGACTATCAGCCTATTGAAGAATCCCACAGACAAGGTCTGGAAAAACTGTGGCGTGAGAACGTCATCACACACCCCGCGCGCTATCTTTCCTACCGCTGGTCTGTGTACCGCTTCTATTTGACGACTTCCGCGCTGGAGTATTTCCAATATCCCGTAAACACTGCGCAGGAGATCGGGTTCGGCACTGGGCCTGAGCCGTTTGAACGTGCGGTGAAAACATATGTTTTGGATTTCGGCGTTGAGAAGCTTGGGTTCACATTCAAACCTTGGTTCTGGCTGACAGGCTGCGTTCTAGTCGCAGCTGTGGCTCTGAAGCGCAGGCGTGCGGCAGCCGCCGTGCTCACGCTGACGGCGTCAGCCTTCCTCTACACAGCCGCGTACTTTCCGGTGATCCCCGAAGCTCACTTCCGCTACACCCACTGGCCTGCCGTAGCGGTGTCTATAGCCCTGATAGCTGCTTTCACGGAACATTTCAGGGGCAAAAGCAAGCGGCCCGCCGAAACAGCCGACGGGCCGCTGCGCGAGAAGACTTCAGCGCTGTAAGGGCCTGACCGTCCTCTTCACGCGCCTTCGGAGCCTGCGATAGGGCTCCCGCAGATTTGTGGGCAGGCGTCTTTCAATCTTGCCGTTCTGGACCTTTTCCTTCTTCGGCAAAGCTCCCGGAAGATTGAGCTTGGTCAGTCGGCGCCTGCGGAAGTACCGAATATCGTCCGTGTGCTGCGCGGTCTTCAAATAGGATTCCGCATGAGTGCGCAGATGCGGAACGACCTTGGGGCGCGACGCATAGGCAATGGCTTCGATCAGACCCTGCAGACGCTCAATGTCATCGGAGGTCAGTGCACCGGCCGAACCGTCCATGACGGCGTCACAGAGGACAGCCGGAATGCGGTTGGAGTTCTCAAACGGGGTCAGCGCATTCAACACGGTCTGCGTGCCGACTGCAACAGCGGGAATGCCGTAGGCGGAGCGCGCCGTGGCAAGCGTCGTTGAGAAGCACCCGATTACAAGCGCCGGTGACAGATGCTCCAGGATTGCTTCGGCGATGACCGGACGGTTGAATATCGTGAAGCCCAGCCCCAAACCCTCAGCAGCGTCTCGCAGAGCACTGACGGCCGCCGGCGGCGCTGCGGGGTGCGGCTTGAAGACCACGTGAGCGGCACCTCGGCGGTGTGCTTCTTCCAGCATGCTCACGTGCAGCCGGTCTTCTTCATCCGGCGTGAGAATATCGAGAGCAGCCAGGTACTGACCGACCACCAGCGCGGTGGAAGAACCGGACAGAGAGCCCAGCTGTGCATCGAGAACAGCTCTGACAGTCTCCAGGCTTTCGACAACCACACGCCGATACGCGTCCCAGCTCAGTGCAACCGGGACGATTCCGTGTTCGCTCAACAGCACCGGGTCCAGCTGCTCAATGTAGGGCAGGTAGTGCAGAGAAGTCATGCGCTGACCATTGCTCAGATGCAGATGATTGCGCGTTGCCGCATAGGACATCAGACCGTCAGCGTGCACCCTCTGAAAAGCGGTGTGAAAGACACGGCCAATCGCCACGGCAGGGTTGACCTGCGGTGATTCGACAATCAGCTCGAGCTCAGCATCGCCGAGCTCCCAACGCTGACGCAGCAGGCGCTCCCATACGGGAAGTTCGGTGTCTTCCGGGGACCACGTGGAAGGATGAATGGGCGACAGCGTGGCATTGAGGTCGACGACACGGTCAAAGCGGCTCAGCGCAGGCTGCGCTTCGGGCAGCTCCCACAGCGGTGTCGCTGTTTCAGGGGCAAGCGAATGGTTCGATACAACGAGGATGCGCTCAGAAATCGACGGGAAGTCATCTCGCACGCGCCGCTCGGCGGGCATAGCCTCAAGTGTGCTGAAAGGTTCGCCGATCGACAAAGACGCCACCTGCGGAAGCCATCCGGTGTCATACGCACCGTCGTCAATGCCTGCGGCAAGCGTAATCACCTGAGACATAGTGGAAACAAAGAACAGCTGTTTCATGCCGATGTCCTTTCCGTTTCCGGAAGATACCAGGAAATATGCGCCTGGCGTTTGTCAGTGCTGGCTGCGAAGACTTCGCTGAAAACATCCCGCGGGATGCGCTGAGCCACCCGTCCGCCACGAGCACGAAGGGCATCCAGCACTTCCTGCGGAATGATCTGCACGGGCGGGAGATCGCTGGGATCCTTCGTGGCCTGAATGTTCCTGCGCTCTTCCTCGACCGCCGCCAGAAACATCTGCGAACGCCCACGACGGCCGGCAACGCGAAGCTTGAGATGGTCGAGAACTGAAGAATCTGCGCTCGTCTCTGCTGTGTCGACCCCGAGCTCTGCAACCGCCTGGGCATAGGCGACCGCCTGAATATAGCGCTTGTGGTGATGTTCCATGAGCGCAAACAGGTTGCGGGCTGCTTTGGGGTAGAAGGTGTGACCCTCAGAGTCGTTGTCCAAGCGTTCGAAGATGAGATCAAAGGCATCGAGGAACATCAGCTGGCGCTCATCCAGAATCTGGGTGAGAGAACCGCTGACATTGCGCCGATACATGATGCCGGGAGCATCAATCACGGCAAATGATTCAGCATCCAGGTGCAGCCCCCAGATCCAGCTGCGGTCTTCGGCCGTCATGAAGTCCTTGGGAAAGTACAGCAGTCCTGAATCGCGCAGGCGCCTATGGAAGATTCCCGCCCACGCGTAGGGGTAGTCGACCATGGTGTTGGTGTGAGCCGGGAGGATTCCGGTGCGGGGATTGAGCGCGCGATTCCTAACCGACATGGGTGCCCGCTTGAGACCGCGCTTGTTGCCGGTGACGGTCGTGTGGTCGCAGCGCACAAAATCGACGTGCAGACTCTCCATTGCCGCGAGCATGGTGGGCAGGTGGTTCGGGGCCAGCCAGTCATCGCCGTCGAGGAAGACGATGTATTCGCCCTCGGCCCGGTCAAGGCCCTGATTGCGGCCATTGGCCAGGCCGACATTGGTGGGGTTGGTGATGACTTCGAAGTTGTCGAACTTCGCGCCGAACTCATCGAGGACTTGGGCAGTCCCGTCCGAGCTGCCGTCATCGACTGCTATGACCTGCAGCTCTTTGAGGTCAATGGGATCTGGCTGCAGTGGGTGGGGTTCGGCCTGCATGAGAATAGACCGGTAGACCTGCGGCAGATAGTGCGCACAGTCCTTTGCGGGAACGATAAGCGAAAGCTTGGGCATGGGGATCTTTCGGTGCTCTGAAACTGCGGTCAATTCAGTTCGCACCCCGGCGCCTTGCCGGGGTGCGAACTGAATTGTCAGTGGAAGTGGTCGGCGTGACTCAGCTGTGGACGCGCAGCGAAGCGATCTTGGGTTCTTCGCCCGGCATGACGCGCTTGTTGCCGTCACCCAGAGCAGTCTCGACTTCGCGGATATGACGTCCCAGCGCAATGAACTCAGCCGGTTCCATGGAGGCCGACTGGTCCGAACCCCACATGGTCGAATCCAGCGTGATGTGACGTTCAACGGTCACAGCGCCCAGGGCGACTGCGGCGGTGGTGATGGTGGTGCCCAGTTCGTGGCCGGAGTAGCCGACAGGAACGCCGTAGCGTTCGCGCAGAGCCGGAATCGCCAGCAGGTTCACTTCGTCCGCAGGCAGCGGGTAGGTCGAAGTTGCGTGCATGAGCACCAGGTTGTCGGTGCCGAGGATCTCCACGGCGCGGTCGATCTGTTCGAGAGTCGACATTCCGGTGGACATGATGAGCGGCTTGCTGGTGTCGCGCAGAGCTTCAAGCAGCTTGACGTCCGTGATGGAGGCCGAAGCAACCTTGTGGGTGACAGCGTCGAACTTCTCCAGGAAGTTCACCGAGTCAACATCCCACGGGCTTGCAAACCACTGCAGGCCCAGCTCCTTGGCGTAGCGGTCGATTTCGGTGTACTGCTCGTCTTCGAACTCAACGCGGTACTTGTATTCCAGGTAGGTCATTTCGCCCCACGGTGTGGAGCGCGGCTTCGACTTCTGGTGTTCCGGTACCGCAACTTCGGGGTTGCGCTTCTGGAACTTCACGGCCTGTGCGCCGGCAACCTTCGACACGTCCATGAGCTGCTTGGCCAGTTCGACGTCACCGTTGTGGTTGATGCCGATTTCGCCGATCAGGTAGGTGGGGTTGCCCGGTCCGACCTTGTGTTCGCCGATGGCGACGGGGGTGATGGTCTTTCCTGCGCTGGTGGTGGAGTAGGGGACAGCGGTCATGTCAATCCTTTCGGGTAGGTGGTTTTCGGCTCAGAGTGTGGTGGGTGAGTCGGGTTCTTGGGCACTCGCAGAATGGCGAGTGGGCACATGGACGAGGTCGCAGACCTCGCGGACGGCACCTCGGCCGCCTTCTGCTGCCAACACGTGGCGGGCGGCGGCGAGAACAGCCGGGTGGGCGTCGGCGACGGCAATCGGCCAGCCGACTTCGCTGAACGCTTCGAGGTCGTTGACGTCATTGCCGACATAGGCGACCCGGGCGGGGTCCAGCCCGTGCGAAGCCATCCAGTCGGCGATCACGCTGGCCTTGTTGTCGATGCCCTGGGCGACTTCCACCCGCAGCTTCTCTGCGCGGCGGGTGACCACGGGGTTGCGCTCCTTGGACAGGATGAGGAACGGAACACCTGCCTTGACCAGGCGGGAGACTCCCATGCCGTCGCCGCGGTGGACCGGCACGGTCTCGGTGCCGTCCTCTGCGGTGAACACGCGGTCGTCAGTGTGCACGCCGTCGAAGTCCGTGACAACCGCGTCGATGTCGAGTTCGCTCAGCTGTGATGTGTCCTGCTGGCGCTGATCAGCCAGCGCGCGCAGCAGCGTGAGATCGGACAGCGAATCGATTTCGCGGGCGTCGTCTTCCGGGACTTCCTGGATGCCGATCGAACCGAAGAAGCGGTGGCCCGATTCCTGAAAGCCCGCGGTGCGCATGACGTAGAACGCGCCGGTTTCGGAGTAGTGCGGTTCGCGGTCTTGGCGGCGGGGTCGAAATTCCGCGCTGTGGCCGACGGCTTCGGCGGTGTTGTCCGAGCTGAGCTTCCACAGGAACGAATGGTCAACAGCGGCTGAGAAGACAACGTCGTGGCGTCCGGCGGCCACGGCCTCTGTTGCTTCGTCGAGGTCCTGCGGGCTGATGAACGGCGAGGTGCACTGAATGAACACCGTGATGTCAAAGGGGCGGTGGGTGCGGCTGAGCTGCGCGAGCGTGTAGAGCAGGGCGGATTCGCTGGAAGCTGTGTCACCGCTGATGTCGTCGGGGCGCATGACGACTTCGGCCCCGTGAGCGCGTGCTTCTTCTGCAATGCCCTGGTGGTCGGTGGAAACGACGACGGTATCGATTCCCGTGCTTCTCTGTGCCGCTTCGATAGCACGCGCCAAAAGGGAGCGTCCGCCGATCTTCTGCAGGTTCTTCAGGGGGATTCCCTTGGAACCGCCGCGGGCCGGAATGATTGCCACCGCCGATGCGCGTTGTGTATCCGATGTGTTTGCTGTGGCGGGGGACGGGGGAGTGTTGGCTGAAATGGTCATAGGGGGCCATTATCAGGACTCCGTTGCGAACAGAACTTTAAATCAAAGCAACACTCCAGTTGGTTTCCGGTTAACCTTCCTTCCGAAACTGGACGGGTTTTGCTGAGGGTGTGTTTGCATGCGGTGCTGTAGGCAGGCGCGATTGAGTTGCCCGACTTCTGCCGGTGCGGATGTGCCGGGGAGGTTGGCTGTGTGCGGCAGGGCCGGTCAGATCCAGGTGGGGTTGAGCATGCGCATGCGCCACGAATCGTAGGGGATCGTGGCGCCCGTCCAAATGGGGTAGTAGAAGGCAAACACGAGGACCGCGGCTGCCAGAATCACGGCAACCGCCAGTCGGCGCGCACGCAGGGACTGTGCTGCCGCACCCTGGACGGCCGTGCCGCCTGTGGTTCTTCCCCAGACGATCCCCAGAGCGTAGACGAGTGCGAGAACAATGAACGGCACCATGACGATGGTGTAGAAGGTGAAGATGGTGCGGTGCTGGTAGTTGAACCACGGCAGCCACACGGCCGCCAGTCCGGCAAGAACTGCGCCGGCTCGCCAGTCACGGCGCAGCACCCAGGCCAGCAGCACTACGACGAGTGCCGCGGTGCCCAGACCCCACACCACCGGGTTGCCCACGGCGAGAATCGCAGCCGAACACTTGTCCACTGCGCAGCCGTGTTCGCCAGGGCCATAGGAGCGGTAGTAGAAGCTGGTGGGCCGCCACTGAACTGTCCAGCCCCATGGATTCGACATGTAGGTGTGCGGTTTGTCCAGTCCTACGTGGAAGTTGTAGGCCGTGTAGTGGTAGTGCGCGAGGCTGACCAGCCAGTCCGGCAGGAAGTCCCACCAGCCGCTGTTGTCAGCCGCCCAGCCGCGGTCCCAGCCCTTGGGGCTGAGAATCCACCCGGTCCAGCACAGCAGGTACACGATTCCGGCAACCGGGACGAGCGACATGAACGCAGGCACGGAGTCCTTGCCGAGAGCGGCAAGCCACGGGCGGCTGACACCGGCTGCGCGGCGGTTGGCAACATCCCACAGCACGATCATGATGCCGAAAACAGCCAGTGCGTACAGGCCGTTCCACTTGACACCGCAGGCGAGGCCCAGGGCAATGCCGCCGGCCAGCCGCCAGGGGCGAAGCCCAAGAGAAGGGCCGAAAGACGCAGGCATGAACCATGATTTGGGGCCCGCGCTGTGTTGTTTTCCGACGCCGGCCTCGGCGCCAAGCAGGCCTGCGGTGCGCTGCAGGATCTTCCGGCGGGCGTCATCGCGGTCAATGAGCAGCAGCCAGAATGCGATGAGCACGAAGAACATGACGAAGATGTCCAGCAGGCCGGTGCGCGAATGGACGAAGTGCTGACCGTCAGCGGCCAGGAGAAGAGCCGCCGCGACGCCCAGCCATACCGAACCGAACATGCGGATGGCAATGCGGGCGATGATCACGATGGTGAGCGTGCCGATGAGCGCTGCGGCAAAGCGCCACCCGAAGGGGTTTGCGCCGCCGTCGAAGAGCAGTTGCCCTGCGCCGAGCATCCATTTGCCCAGCGGCGGGTGGACTACATAGGAAGGATCGCCGCTCAGAGCTGAGAAATCACCGGCGGCGAACTTGTCATTGGCGTCTTCTGCCCATTTGAGTTCGACCCCGTGGTGGGCAACGGAGTGGGCGTCTTTGACGTAGTACGTTTCATCGAACACGAGTTCGCGCGGATGATCCAGGCGCAGCATTCGCAGCACCCCGCCGATCGCGGCGATCAGCAGCGGCCACACCCAGCCCCACACAGAACTCAGTGCGGGATTCTGCGGCACCTGAGCGCGCGGTCTGGGGTGCCGGATGCGCGTTGATCCGGTGCCGCTGCGCGCGTCTGCTGTCAAGAAACTCACGACGCCAGTCTAAAGCCAGGCTCTGACACAGCTGAGCTGACAGTGCCGGGGCGGTCATGACTACACTGGGCGGATACGCATCCCGATATTCGAGGAGCCGCCGTGTCCAGTTCACACATCCCCCAGCCGCCGGACGAACAGCCGCAGAGCAGTCTGCAGCCGTATTCGCACTCTGAAAGCGGCTATACAAGCCCGTCCTACGGGCAGTCGCAGTACGGCCACCAGGAGCACCCCTACGGTCAGCGGGCGTTTGGGCAGTACGGCTATGGTCCAGCGCACGGGCAGGCTTATGGACAGCCCTACGGCCAGCCGGCGGGCTATTACCAATCGCCGGGCACCAACGGCTTGGCAATCGGATCGCTGGTCAGCTCGCTTGTCGGATTCGTTCTGGGGTGGACCTTCAGCCCGCTCTTCCTGGGTCTGCTGGTCGGCATCGTTCTGGGGCACGTCTCTCTGTCCCAGATCAAGAAGACGGGCGAACAGGGTCGAGGCATGGCATTGGGCGGGCTGATCTGCGGCTACATCGGCACTGGCCTTGTTGTGCTGTTCCTGTTGGGCATGCTCGCGTTCTTCGGCCTTATTATCGGTGCGGGAACGCTCGCAAACTCGTGAACGACCATCAGGACCGAGCTGCACTCGTGCTAGTGGGCACGCCGCTTGGCAACCTCGGTGACGCTTCGCCGCGCATGCGCGAAGAGATCGCCGCGGCTGACCTCATCGCGGCAGAAGACACTCGCCGGTTCCTCGACCTGGCCGAACGGCTCGGTGTTCAGCACACGGCCAAGATCATGAGCCTGTTCGACCACAACGAACAGTCCCGCGCCGAAAGAATCGCCGATGCCGTCGATTCTGGCATGCGCGTCGTGCTGCTCACCGACGCCGGTATGCCCGGCGTTTCCGACCCCGGATACCACGTGGTCAAAGCCGTATCCGATAGCGGCCTGCCCGTGACCAGTGCGCCCGGCCCCACCGCCGTGACAACCGCGCTGGCGCTGTCGGGACTGCCCACCGACCGCTTCACCTTCGAGGGCTTCCTGCCGCGCAAAGCCGGCAAGCGCCGCAGTCTCCTGCAGTCACTGCAGAGCGAAGAGCGCACCATGGTCTTCTACGAAGCCCCACACAGGATCGTCCAGTCAGTCGAAGCGATTGTCGAAGTGTTCGGCCCCAACCGCAGGATCGCACTGTGCCGAGAGCTCACCAAACTGCACGAGGAAGTCATCCGCGGCCGCGCCGTGGACGTGCTGGCCGACATAGCCGACGGGGTGAGAGGTGAAATCGCCCTGGTCGTATCTGGCACTGACGGTCCAGGGCTCGAACCGGATGATGTGCTCGAACGGGTTTCAGAACTCGTCACTCAGGGCATGCGCGGCAAAGACGCGGCCGCTCAGGTTGCCAAAACCGCGGGACTGAAGACTCGCGAGGTCTACGAAGCCTATCTGCACCGGGACTGACCCCGGCCTGCGGCGAAGAGAACCAGGGCGGTGCAGCCGAAGGTGGGCGGCGCCTCGTGATGTCAGTGACCGCCCGTAGACTGTGCCACATGAGCTTCTATATGACCACGGCGATCGCCTACCCCAACGGCCAGCCGCACATCGGCCACGCCTACGAATACATCGCAGCGGACACGATCGCGCGGTTCAAGCGCCTGGACGGCGAAAACACGTTCTTCATGACCGGCACTGACGAACACGGTCTGAAAATGCAGCAGACCGCCCAAAAAGAGGGCATCAGCACCCGTGAACTCGCCGATCGCAACGCCGCGAAATTCCAGAAGCTCCACGACGACCTCAACTGCAGCTACGACCGCTTCATCCGCACAACGGACGAAGACCACCTCAAGGCCAGTCAGTTCATCTGGCAGAAGATGGTCGATGCCGGGGACATCTACCTGGACAAATACTCCGGCTGGTACTCGGTGCGGGACGAGGCCTACTACGCTGACGACGAAACCACGCTGCGCGAAGACGGCACCCGCGTTTCCATCAGCACCGACACGGAAGTCGAATGGACAGAGGAAGAGTCCTACTTCTTCCGCCTGTCGGCCTACCAGGACAAACTGCTCAAACTCTACGAAGAGCACCCCGAATACGTCGGCCCGGACAGCCGCCGCAACGAAGTCATCGGCTTTGTGTCACAGGGGCTGCAGGACCTCTCGATTTCGCGCACGACCTTCGACTGGGGCGTGCCGGTTCCAGGCGATGACAAGCACGTCATGTACGTGTGGGTCGACGCGCTGACCAACTACCTCACCGGCGTGGGCTACCCGGATGTCGAATCTGAGTCGTTCCGCGAATTCTGGCCGGCTGATGTACACATCATCGGCAAAGACATCCTGCGCTTCCACTCGGTCTACTGGCCGGCATTCCTCATGAGCGCGGGCCTCGAACTGCCCAAGCGCGTCCACGCCCACGGCTTCCTGTTCAACAAGGGCGAAAAGATGTCCAAGTCGATCGACAATGTGGTCGACCCCTATGACCTCATCGACAGCTTCGGACTCGATACCCTGCGCTACTTTGTGCTGCGGGAGATCTCCTACGGTCAGGACGGCTCCTATTCCGCCGAAGGCATCATTTCGCGCAAGAACGCTGACCTCGCCAATGAATACGGCAATCTGGCGCAGCGCTCGCTGTCCATGGTCGCCAAAAACCTCGGCGGGACTGTGCCGGACGTTTCCGACGACGAATTCACTGACGACGACCGCGAACTTCTGAACGCGGCCGAGGCCCTGCTGAACAAGGCCCGTTCGGAAGTGCAGCTGCAGGAACTCCACCGCTATGTGGGCGCCCTGTGGCGGGTGCTCGAAGCCGCCAACCGCTATTTCTCCGCGCAGGAACCGTGGAAGCTGCGCAAAACCGACGAGCGCCGCATGGCGGTAGTTCTCTACACGACTCTCGAAGTCCTGCGCCGAGTCACCATTCTGGTTCAGCCGGTCATGCCCGAATCCGCGTCCAAAGTGCTCGACCTTCTGGGTGTGGAAACCGGCACGGCAGAAGCTGGTGCGCACAATATCGAAGCCGATGACCCGCGCAGCTTCGCAGCTTTGGATGTGCGCTTGAGCGGCGGCACCGAACTGCCCAAGCCCGAACCCGTATTTCCCAAATACACAGAACCGGAGGACTGATAGGCGTGGCCTCACGCGCAGCGGGGGAGTACCCGGAAGTACCGGAACGTCTGGCGACACCCGGTGTTGACACCCACACCCACCTGGACATCTGCACCGGCGTGCGCCTGCCGCTGAAAGCAGGCGAAGTCATCGCAGAAGACGTCCAACCCGGCGAAGACGAAGAGTTTCCGCCGATGTCGTTCTTCTACGAATCCGCCATGGCCGCCGGCATCGAACGCGTAGTCCAGATTGGCTGCAACCTGCCGGCCGCCCGCTGGACGGCCGACACCGTGGCCTCCGAAGCTGCCGCTGGAAGGCCGTGGCTGCTGGGCGGGGTTGCACTGCATCCGAACGAAGCGCCGACGTTGGCCCGCGCGGGCCAACTGGACGAAGCCCTGGCGGAAATCGACGAACTCGCAGGCCGTGAGCGCGTGCGAGTTGTCGGGGAAACCGGACTCGACTACTTCCGCACCGACGCATCGGACAGTGCGGATATTCAGGCGCAGAAAGAATCGTTCCGCGCGCACATCGAAATCGCCAAGCGCCGCGGTCTGGCACTGCAGATCCACGACCGCGAGGCACACAGTGACGTTCTGGACACCCTTGCTGAAGTCGGGGCGCCAGAGGTCACCATCCTCCACTGCTTCTCCGGCGATGTTGCGATGGCCCAAGAGTGCGCTCGCCGCGGATACTTCATGTCCTTTGCTGGAAACATCACGTTCAAAAACGCCGACGGGCTGCGCGAAGCCGCAGCGGTCGCGCCAGATGAACTCCTGCTGACTGAAACCGATGCGCCGTTCCTTACGCCTCACCCGCACCGCGGCAAGCCCGGCGGGCCGTATCTCGCGGCACTCAACGCGCGCAAGCTGGCCGAAGTGCGCGGAGTCACCGAAGAGCACATTGCGAACGTCACCACCGCCAATGCTCTGCGGGCAATCGGGGAGTGGTCCTGACTGACAGCGGTTAGCACTCGGCTTGACCGAGTGCCAGGGGCGGACTACAGTCTGAATTAGCACCTGAGTGGTGCGAGTGCTAATCGCTGAACAGTGAGCTGAGCACAGGGCTCAGCCGGAAACCTCAGCACACCGCACTCGTCAAGGACCGTTCCCGCCGGCACCCGCGACGACGGCAGGAAACAGACCAAAGCGGGCGGCGCCTCGTCAGAAGACAGCGCCCCAGCTGTCCCCTCCGCTCAAGTTGACCCCAGCAACCTTCATACAACTGATCGAAGGAGTTTCCTCCATGTCGGTGAACATCAAGCCGCTTGAAGACCGGATCGTCGTCCGTCAGGTCGAAGCCGAGCAGACCACTGCCTCCGGCCTCGTCATCCCGGACACCGCCAAGGAAAAGCCGCAGGAAGGCGAAGTCGTCGCAGTCGGACCCGGACGCGTTGCCGAAAACGGCACCCGCGTGCCCGTCGACGTTGAAGTCGGCGACAAAGTCATCTACTCCAAGTACGGCGGCACCGAAGTCAAGTACGCAGGCGAAGAGTACCTGGTGCTCTCGGCTCGCGATGTCCTCGCAGTCATCGCCTGATCACTTCCGCACCAACAGCAGCTGCCGCTCCCTAGAGGCAGAGCCCGCCCCACGGGCAAGGCGCTCACCCAATAGGCAAAGGCTTACAGAAAGAGAAGTGAACCATGGCTAAGACCCTTCTGTTCGACGACGAAGCCCGCAAGGCACTCGAAAAGGGCGTCAACGTCCTGGCCGACACCGTCAAGGTGACGCTGGGACCCAAGGGCCGCAACGTCGTCCTCGACAAGGCGTGGGGCGCACCCACCATCACCAACGACGGTGTGACCATCGCCCGCGAAGTCGAACTCAACGACTCCTACGAAAACCTCGGTGCCCAGCTGGCCAAGGAAGTCGCCACCAAGACCAATGACGTCGCAGGTGACGGCACCACCACAGCAACCGTTCTGGCACAGGCGCTCGTGTCCGAAGGCCTGCGCAACGTGGCCGCCGGCGCAGCCCCCGGCCAGCTCAAAGCCGGTATCGAAGCCGCAGTCGAAGCCGTCGAGGCCCGCCTGCGCGAAAACGCCCGCGAAGTGTCCGGATCTGAGGAAATCGCACACGTCGCAGCACTGTCGGCACAGTCGGAGGAAATCGGCGAACTGATCGCCGAGGCCTTCGAAAAGGTCGGCAAGGACGGCGTCATCACCATCGACGAATCGCAGGCGTCCGCGGTCGAACTCGAATTCACCGAGGGCATGCAGTTCGACAAGGGCTACCTGTCGCCGTACTTCATCACCGATGCAGACCGCCAGGAAGCTGTTCTTGAGGACCCCTACATCCTCATCAACCAGGGCAAGATCTCGAACATCCAGGACCTCCTCCCGGTGCTCGAAAAGGTCCAGCAGGCATCCAAGCCGCTGTTGATCATTGCCGAAGACGTCGAAGGCGAAGCCCTGTCGACGCTGGTTGTCAACAAGATGCGCGGCATCCTCAACGTTGCCGCCGTCAAGGCTCCCGGCTTCGGCGACCGCCGCAAGGCAATCCTGGAAGACCTCGCAGTCCTCACCGGCGGCGAAGTCATCACGCCCGACATGGGCATGAAGCTCGAACAGGCCACCCTCGAACAGCTCGGCACCGCACGCACCGTCACCGTGACCAAGGACAACACCACGGTCGTCAACGGCGGCGGAGCAGACGAAGCTGTTGCCGGACGCGTCGCCCAGATCCGCGCAGAGGTCGAAAAGACCGATTCCGAATGGGACCGCGAAAAGCTGCAGGAGCGCCTGGCTAAGCTGGCCGGCGGCGTTGCCGTCATCAAGGTCGGAGCAGCCACCGAAGTTGAGCTCAAGGAGCGCAAGCACCGCGTCGAAGACGCAGTTGCGGCTACGCGCGCAGCCATCGAAGAGGGCATCGTCGCCGGCGGCGGCACCGCACTCGTGCACGCATCCGCTGCTGCCGAAGGCCTCGGCCTGGAAGGCGACGCAGCCACCGGCGCGGAGATTGTTCGCCGCGCTGTGCGCCAGCCGCTTCGCTGGATTGCCGAAAACGCCGGACAGGACGGCTTCGTCGTCGTGTCCAAGGTCGAAGAACTCGACCTCGGCGAGGGCTACAACGCAGCAACCGGCGAATACGGCGACCTCATCGGCAAGGGCATCATCGACCCGGTCAAGGTCACCCGTTCGGCACTGCGCAATGCAGCATCGATCGCAGCCCTGGTTCTCACCACCGAATCGCTCGTGGTCGAGAAGCAGGAAGAAGACGAAGACGACTGAGCGTCTAGCTGAGGATTGGCTTATTGCCTGAGTTTGAGGCTCAGGCTCAGCGCCTGAGCCGTCTGGATTTGGGTGTGCCCACCCTTTAGCAACAGAAACTCCCGTTAGCAGTCCGGCTAACGGGAGTTTCTGTTGCTAAAGGGAGTCCTTGTGCGCAGGGCGCGGGTGACTCAGAAGGACGAGGTGGATCTCAGCTGCCAGAGGAACTTACCCCTTGCCGAAACCCTGAGTTCACGTTCCTGACACTCGTAGTCGGAATACTGAGCGAATTGGCTTTCAGCCGTACGAAAATCGAGCATGCTCCGGCCAGCATGCTGTGCACGTTGAGTCGAGATGAAAGTTCGCTGTAGTGAGTACGCCGGTGCGAGTATCTTCGATGTTGGGTGTTCCCGAACGCAGATTTCGTCCAGAGCTTCACGGTGTTCGCGGGCTTGCGCTGCTGGGTGTTGTGCTCTTCCACCTTTTCGGCCAAGGGCGAGTCTCCGGTGGCATTGACATATTTCTTGCGGTTACCGGTTTTCTCTTTGTCAGCATGCTGGTGCGGGAGTTCACCGCCGATGGCCAGGTCAACCTGACGCAATACTTCGGCAGACTGTACAGGCGAATCTTCATACCCGCAGCCCTCGTCATCGGCATTACGGCAGCCTTCGCATACTTCATCCTGCCCAAAACCGCTCACCGTCAGGCATTTGCTGAGGCGCGCGCCTCGCTTCTGTACTTTGAGAACTTCGAGCTCATCCGCTCGCAGTTGGCCTACGGGGCAGCGGGGCCGCAGACGTCGCTGTACCAACATTTTTGGTCACTGTCAGTACAGGGACAGTTCTATGTTGTGTTGCCTGTCTTCTTCGTCGCAGTGGCGATTTCCGCCGGCACAGTCCGGGGGATGCACTTTGTCCGGGCGATCGCCCTGGCCCTCAGCGGTGTTCTGATCATCTCACTGCTGTGGGCGGCCATCCAGGGTTTCTATGCTCAGGACAAGGCCTATCTGTCGACCTGGACCAGGCTTTGGGAGTTCGCGTTCGGCGGTCTTGCTGCTCTTGTCCTTGACCGGATCCGTGTGCGCAGCAGCTGGCGGCTGCCAGCCGGGTGGATTGGCCTTGCAATGATCGCCACAACTGGATTTGTGTTCGACGGAGGCCAGGTGTTTCCCGGCCCCTTGGCTCTGTGGCCGCTGTTCGGCTGGCTGCTCGTGATGGTTTCTGGGGACCTCAGCGGTACGCCCGCAGATCGGTTCTCGGCTTCGAGGTTCCTGAAGTCGCCCACGGTGCGCTGGTTTGCTGACCGGTCCTATGGCATCTACCTGTGGCACTGGCCGGTTCTCATCTTCTACCTGAACATCAGAGACCGATCCGCCGTCGGCATTAAGGGCGCGGCCCTTGTCTTCTTCATCACCTTGGTTCTCGCGGCAGCAACCTATCGGTCTGTCGAGCTGCGCCTGGCGCCGCGGTCGACTTCGCGCATAGGCACGATCTTCAAACGCAACAAGACCATGATCCCGGCAGGATCAGCGGCAATGCTTGTCGGGGCGCTTGTCATCACCCCTTTGGCCAATTCCAACGGTGAAGTCCGGACCGCATACGAAGACCTGAACCAGGACGTATACCCCGGGGCACACATCGCCTTTTGGGAGGACGACCGCGATCTTCCGGAGGCAGACATGGTTCCGATGCCAGAAGAGGCACGAGACTTCAAGTCCCCGTATTTCTATCAGGGTTGTGAGCAGAGCTCGGGCGATGACCCGGGCACGGATGTTGTATTGGTCTGTGAGGACGAAGGTGCGCCGTCGCAGCCCACGGCGACGATTGTTCTGACCGGCGGGTCATTCGGCGGCCACTGGGAGACGACGTTCAAAAGCCTGGCACGCAAATACGGCTGGGAAGTCATCGTGCTGGATAAGGGCGGCTGCCCGCTCGGCGGAGAACTGTCTCCAGACTCAATGTGCGGACGATACAACGAAAATCTTGTGGAATGGCTCGCCTCCAACGACGTCGACTTGGTGGTTGCGTCGGGATCCCGCACGGATGAAGCGCGGGATGAAGAGTACATTCTTGATCGCGCCCCGTACTGGTGGAAGCAGATCACCGAGACCGACACGCAGCTGATGCTCATGCGCGCTGCACCCAAGGACAGCAACCTCGACATCCCTCGATGCTTGTCCGACGGCGGAACGTCGCAGGAATGCGGCATACCGAAGAAGTGGCTGAAAGAAGATCCGCAGACGGATCTTCCCGACGGCGCCTATTCGCTGGACATGAAGGAATACGTTTGTCCCGCCGTCAACGATCCACAAGCCGACAACTGCGATGCGATTGTGGGCAACATCCTGACCAGCTACGACCACGGCCACTTCACGGCGCCGTTTGCGCGTTCCCTGGCGGACGGACTGGAAAAGGAAATGCGGCAGGACTTCGGCTGGCTGATGCGGCAGAGCAGCGCCACCTGACAGCAGCGGCCGGGTGCAGGCAGTCTGCCGCTTGCACCCGGCCCTGACCGTGAAACACCTGAGCGTGAGCTAATCGGTCTGCGCCTCAGTCCACGTGAATTCGCCCTTCGCCGTCGAGGTGGGCTGTCACTCCGGTGCGCAGCCATTCGCCGTCAAGCGAATCGGCGGTTGCAAGCGGATTGCGCCAGAAGCTCTTCAGCAGGCCGGGACCGCGCAGCTGCAGCTCACCGTGCGAAGCCGAGACCTCTCCAGAGGCCGAACGCTCGTCGTCCCCCGCCGCCGCTGTATCCCCACCGGAAGCAGCAGCCGAGTCCCGGGCTTCCACCTCGTCAGGGGAGGCTCCGCCCATGGCGGTGCCGGAGCCTTCAACAATTCGAACGTCAATGCCGGTTCCCTGTTCGGCGGTGCCCACAGCTCCGGGAGCCTTCACAATGTCCTGAGCCGTGATCAGCAGACCGACACCCGCGGCAGCACCGGGGGAGTACAGGCCATAGAAGTGCTTAGCCCGATAGGCGCGCGCAATTTCAGCACCCACTCGCGGTGACGACACGGTGCCGAGCACAAAAATCCGCTCAATGTCACCCGGCGCAAAACCAGCAGAGGTCGCCCCCGGCAGAGTTGCAAGAAGCGCCGCTTCCGTGCCGGTGACCACCGTCGAACCGGCCTTCTGCACAAGTGATGCTGCCGAGGCCGGCTTGGGATCAGCCGACAACACCACCGCGGCACCCAACGACAGCGGGGTCAGAATCGAAGTGTGCAAGGCTGTGGGATTCCACAGGGGAGAGGCGGTCTGCACCACGTCATAGCCGTCGATTCCCATGGCCCGTGCAACAGCTGGCTGTGCTTCGGCCAGGCCGGCGTGGGTGAATACCGCGCCGCGCGGAATACCGTCAACAAGGTCGATGTACTGAATGAGCGCGGTCGCGGCGTCTTCGTATTCAGCTTCCGTGTACGGGTCGACAGCGTCAATGGTCGTTTCGAAAACAGTGCCGCCGGAACGACCGTTTCCACCGCGGCCCTCTGCACGCTGACTACGGCCGGCCTCGGACACAATCCACTCAATGCCCAGGTCAACGCGCTTGGCGGCTTTCCACAGTTCGGCCGACACGAGAGCAACCTCAATGCCCGCGTGGCTGATGACTGCTTCGAGGTCATCCGAATCCATCTTCGGATTCAGGGGAACGGGAATCGCCCCGAGGTACCACGCGCCGAACAGCGTATATACGGCTGAAGCGCTGTTGAGGGTCATTACGCCGATCCGATCACCGGGAAACACCTGGTGAGCGGCGAGCACTGCGGCCGCCCGCCGCGCCCTATCGTCCAGCTGCGCGTAGGTCACGCGCTCTGTCGGAGTGACCAGTGCGATACGGTCCCCATGGTCGGAAACAACGTTCTGCAGCATGGTGGTGAGCTTCACAGCTTCTCCTGTCGATAAAATTCCGGCCCGGTCGACTTTATCGCGAATACGCTGAACTCGGCGGGTTTTCTTATTTCAAATAGATTGCAAAATCGCGCTGTCACCAGGCCGAACCTTGTCCATTCCACACCCGCTCCGAGACTGCATGGAGGTTGTGATGCAAAGCCCCCTTCCTCCTCGTGAGGGGATCAGCGCAAACCGCCTGCGTGCTCCCGGCGGGAACCAGACATCCGCAAAAGCCCACCTGCCGGTGCCGAAGACCGTCCACGCGTGGCTGGCTCAGGAGTTCCCAGACCACTCTCCACAGGAGCGCACCTGGCTGACGGAGCACCCCGACGGCGGCTGCCTGACAGACGAAACCGGCCGTCCAGCCGCCCCGGAAGATCCCGTCATTCCCGGCGGCTTCTACTTCTTCCACCGGCCGGTCCCGCAAGAAGACCCCGTCCCCTTTGACCTCACCGTCCTCTATGAAGATCGCGACATTGTGGTCGTCGACAAACCGCATTTCCTCGCTTCGACCCCCAACGGCCGTTTTGTGCGCCAGTCGGCGGTGACCCGTCTCCGCCTTGAGCTGAACGAACCCGACTTGGTTGCCGTCCACCGGCTGGACCGTGTGACCGCCGGCCTGCTGCTGTTCTCGCGGCGCCGCGAAACCCGAGGCGCCTACCAGGTTCTCTTCCAACACCGTAGCGTGCACAAAACCTACCGCGCGCTGGCCTGGCTGCGGCCCGACTTCGACCCTGGGACCCTGCCAACTGTCCGCAGAACCCGCCTGCACAAAACCAAGGGCGAGCGCCAAGTGGTTGAACTGCCCGGGATCCCCAACACCGAAACCCGCCTGCGGTTTGAGGGCATCCGCGGCCGGGCCGCCCGCCGGCTTCCGCCGGAATCGGCACCCGTCGCAGGGCCGAAAGCCTCGACGCCGGCTCACGAGGCGGAGCTCACCTCGATCGGAGAGTTCGCCTTGGAGCCGGTCACCGGGAAGACCCACCAGCTGCGCGTACACCTCAATGGGCTGGGCGTGCCGATGGTGGGTGATCCCGTCTACCCGGCTGATTGGGCACCGGACCCGTACGATTTCTCCGACCCGCTGCAGCTGGTGGCAGACGGGCTGCGCTTTGCCGATCCGCTCAGCGGGAAGGAACGGGAGTTCCAGTCGAACTTCCCGCTCACGCTGCCGGAGGGGCCGGCTCGGTGAATGTGCTCAGGCGACCATTGAGGACACCATGCCTGTCAGGTAGGGGACCAGCCAGATGGCCCACACGGTGACAGAGAATCTGTGGAAGACGGCCTTGGCCCGCTGGGTGCCCTTGATCATCACGATGAGAGCCCAGAAGAAGTGCACTGCCATGAGGATGAGCGCGATCAGGCCGGTGATCGCCATGGTGATCGACAGAATCTGGGCGAGAGAACCATCGGGTGCGTTCGACATTGTCGATGCGCCGGCGGCAGCAATGCGGCGCATCACCTCGGTCCCTGACGCATCGAAGAGCAGACCCATTCCGAACAGGGCCACGTGCGGCCAGGTGAGGGTCTTCTTCAGACGCTCGGCCCACACGCCGATCGTGTAGAAGACCAGTGCCAGTGAAATGAGGACAATCGCAAGAATCAGCATGCCTTCAGCTTGGCGCGCTCAATTCTTCGGCACATCGCGCGGAAAGCTGAATTCGGGGTCATACTTTCGGCTGATTCTGCGCTTCACCCGCATCGGGAAGACCAGCGCGAACCCCTTAGGATAGGTTCATAAAAACACCGCGGATGTCATGCAAATGGCACGCGGTTATGGTCTCAACCGGAGGAAGGGTTCTCTTGCCAGAGGTTCACCAGCATTTCAAAGACGCAGAAGATCCGTTTTCGCTTACCGGTCTGACCTATGACGACGTCCTGCTGCTGCCGGGAGACACAGATGTCATCCCGTCGGAGGCCACAACGAAAACTCGCCTGACGCGCGAACTCGACATTGCGGTTCCGCTGGTCTCAGCCGCTATGGACACCGTGACGGAGTCCCGCATGGCAATCGCCATGGCCCGCTTCGGCGGTGTGGGAATCATTCACCGCAACCTGTCGAAAGAAGATCAGGCCGCTCAGGTCGACTATGTGAAGCGCTCGGAATCGGGAATGATCACCGATCCGGTGACGATCACTGCTGAAAAGTCACTCGAAGAGCTTGACCACATGTGCGGTCAGTACCGCATTTCCGGCCTTCCGGTGGTTGATGATGACAACACTCTCGTGGGCATCATCACCAACCGCGACCTCCGCTTTGTGCCGCGCACTGACTTCGCCACCACCACGGTCGGCGAAATCATGACGAAGATGCCGCTCATCACCGCTCCCCACAATGTGTCCGCCGAAAAGGCCTACGAACTGCTGGCGGAGCACAAGATCGAAAAGCTTCCGCTGGTTGACGAGAACAACAAGATCCAGGGCCTTATAACGGTCAAGGACTTCGTCAAGCGCGATGAATACCCCAACGCCTCAAAGGACGGCGAGGGACGCCTGCTCGTGGGTGCTGCGGTCGGCTTCTACGGCGATGCTTTTGAGCGGGCGGGTCTGCTGGCCGAAGCGGGTGTGGACGTCCTGGTGGTCGACACCGCCAATGGCCACGCCCGCGGTGTGACCGACATGATCACGTCGCTCAAAAAGGATCCGGCGTTTAAGGACGTGCAGGTCATCGGCGGTAATGTGGCTACCCGCGCGGGAGCTCAGGCGCTCATCGACGCCGGGGCTGACGCCATCAAGGTGGGTGTGGGCCCGGGCTCCATCTGCACCACGCGCATTGTCGCCGGTGTGGGTGTCCCGCAGGTCACCGCAATCAACCTGGCCTACCAGGCTGCCCGCGAAGCCGGTGTGCCGGTCATCGGCGATGGCGGTCTGCAGTATTCGGGCGACATCGGCAAGGCTCTTGTCGCCGGTGCCGATTCGGTCATGCTCGGTTCGCTGCTGGCAGGCTGTGAGGAAAGCCCCGGCGAGCTCATCCTGGTCAACGGCAAGCAGTACAAGGCATACCGCGGTATGGGCTCACTTGGGGCTATGGCTCCGCGCAAAGGACGCTCCTACTCTAAAGACCGCTACTTCCAGGCCGATGTCGTCACCGACACCGACCTTGTGCCCGAAGGCATTGAGGGCCGTGTTTCCTACCGCGGTCCGCTGCGTCAGGTGGCCTACCAGCTGACCGGCGGCCTGCGTCAGACCATGTTCTACGTGGGCGCCCGCTCGATTCCGGAACTGAAGGCCAAGGGCCAGTTCGTGCGCCTGACCACTGCGGGTCTGAAGGAAAGCCACCCTCACGACATTCAGATCACCCAGGAAGCCCCCAACTACCACTGATCCGCCGCAGCCGATCCGGCTGTCTGTGATCGTCTTCTGTGCGCCCGTGCCTCTGGCCGGGCGCACAGCTGTCTGCTCACGAGGCGGAGGTCGCGGCTGTCGGGCCTACTGCGCTGGTGTGCGGTGCAGGACGGGGCCTGCGTCGTGGGCTTGCACCGTCGATCTGTGTCATGGGCGGGTGCTAGGGTGAGCAAAGTGACACGGGGTGCCGCGAAGCAGCGGCTGAGATTAACCCGTTGAACCTGTGTGGTTAGGACCAGCGAAGGGATGTCATGGAACTCAAAGACTATGCGGGCGCACTGCTTGAAACTCTGCGGCAGCGCACGCCGCTCGTGCAGTGCATTGTGAACACGGTCGTTCAGCAGTTCGCCGCAAATGTGCTCTTGGCGTCAGGTGCCAGCCCCGCCATGATCGACCACGAAGCCGACGCTGCAGACTTCGCCGAAATCGCCGACGGTCTGCTCATCAACTTCGGCACACCAACATCGCACCAGTACTTGTCAGCTGACGGTGCCATCGACACTTTCGCTCAGTCCGGCAAACCGTGGGTGCTCGACCCCGTGGGCTTTGGGATTTCCGGGCACCGCACCTCCAGGATTATGCGCGCTCTGAACAGCGGCCCGGCCATTGTGCGCGGCAATGCCTCCGAAATCATCGGCCTGGCCCAGCAGTCCGGCAGCGCCCGCGGAACCGACTCAACGCACTCCGTCGACGACGCCCTGGCAGCAGCGGCAAGCCTCGCCCAGGCCGGCATTGTCGCCGCCGTTTCTGGGGAGTCTGACGCCATTGTGTTCGCCGACGATTCCGCAACCCACACCGTGACGATCACAGGCGGCAGTCCCTATATGCCCAGCGTCATCGGCACCGGGTGCTCGCTCGGAGCACTCGCTGCCGCCTACGCCGCGACAGCTGCCCACACCCGGCAGACACAGGACCTCAGCCCCCGGGTGAGAACAGGCATGGCCGCGGCAGCAGCGCACCTGCACTTCACCTCGGCCGCCCAGGCAGCGCACACACAAGCCAGCGGACCCGGAACATTCGCCGCGCACTTCCTCGATGGCCTGCACGCCGTGGGGCCAGATGACCTAGCCCGAATTGAGACCGCGTGGACAACGGGAGGAACCGCATGAGCGCACCACTGGACCGCCTGTCCGACTACCGCACCGACCTCTACCTGGTCACTGACACCGCCATGGCCGAAAGCGCCGGGCGCACGGTGGCCGAGACCGTCGCCCAGGCAGTTGCCGGGGGAGTGGGCATCGTGCAGGTGCGCGATAAGCACATTGACGATGCAGGCTTCGAAAAGCTCACCCTGAGCGTGCTCGATGCCGTTGAGCGCGCACGCGCTGAGCACAGCATCAAAACTGACGTCCCCGTCTTCGTCAATGACCGCGTCGATGTCGCAGCCCGCCTTCTGGAGCGCGGCAGAAAAGTCCACGTGCACGTGGGTCAAGGCGACATGTCGGCAGACGATGTGCGCCAGCGCATCGGTGCGGAACCGCTGCTGGGTGTTTCAGCCCAGGAGCCCGAACACTTTGCGCGCGCTCGAAGCCAGAACGTCGATCTGGTCGGCATCGGGCCGGTGTACGCCACCCAGACCAAAGAGACCGGACGCAGTGCCATCGGCCCGGAAGGTTTCCGCGACCGCGCCGGAAAAGCGGGCCTGCCCGCATTTGCCATCGGCGGGATCAAAGACCACAACGCCGCAGCGCTGCGCGGTACGGGTGCCGCGGGAATCTGCGTTGTGTCAGCCATCATGACCGCACCAAACCCGGCCGGAGCAGCCCGGGACATTCTGGCGGCCTACACAGGAGAAAGATCATGACCGCAGCAGGCCATCGTCCTCCCGTCGCCGTCACCATCGCCGGCACCGACCCTTCCGGCGGTGCGGGAATTCAGGCCGACCTCAAAACTTTCACCGCCCGCGGCGCATACGGAGCCAGCATCATCACGGCCCTCGTCGCACAGAACACCCACGGAGTCAGCCGCATCTACGAGATCGACCACGACTTCGTAATCGACCAGTTCAATTCGGTCGTTGATGACATCCATGTTGACGCGAGCAAATCCGGCATGCTCGGCACACCGGAACTCGTGCAGACCACGGCAGACTATGCGTCGGCCGGCAGACTGGGCTTTTTGGTGGTCGACCCCGTCATGGTCGCAACCTCCGGCCACCGACTGCTGGCAGAGAGCGCAATCGAAGCGGTGCGCACCGCTTTGCTGCCACACGCCGGTCTCATCACTCCCAACCTGCCTGAAGCAGCACTCCTGCTGGGCGATGACGAACCCGAAGCCGGCACTCCCGCACAGATGCGCGAACAGGCTGCCCGCCTGCTGAAAATGGGGCCGAAAGCCGTGCTTCTCAAAGGCGGGCACGCAGCAGACTCCATCGTCACAGACATCCTTGCGGTTGCCGAAGGCGACGACATCGCGTGGCGCGAATTCAGCCACCCGCGCGTCTTTTCGGCCAACACCCACGGCACCGGCTGCACGCTTTCGGCGGCCATAGCCGCAGAGGTCGCCCACCGCAGGCACGTCCTGGAGGCTGCGGGAGAAGACCCTGCGGGCGCTTCGAGCGGGGAGGCGCTGGGAGATGCCGTCGGTGCGGCACTTGACTACCTGGCCCGCGCCATCGGCAGCGCAGCCGACTGGCAGCTGTCGCTGAACTCCGACGGTGCCCACGGGCCGGTCGACCACATTGTCGACATCACCCGCTGAGCGCAGAGCACTGAACGCTGCAGCAGTGTCCGCACAGTGCTGAGCACATCAGCGCACCCCTGCAATAGACCGAAGCGGAACAACGACCGCAAAACGACTGTCAGGAGACACAATGAGCGAATTCATCGCAGGCCCCCACAGCCGTGAACTCTGGGAACACGTGGCCCCCATCATCAACGACATCGAAGCCCTGCCCTTCATCGAACAGCTCTCGGACGGCAGCCTCGACCCGAAGGTCTTCGTCCACTACCTGCTGCAGGACGAGGTCTACCTGGACGGCTACGGCCGGGCAATGGCCCAGCTGTCGAGCAAGTCCTCCCGCAACGACGACATGGAGTTCTGGGCAGGAGCGACATCAGAAGCCGTTGTTGCCGAAAACGAACTCCACGAAGCCGTCTTCGCAGACGAGGGCTTCGCCCCGCTGGTCAGGGAAATCCAGCAGGAAACCGCGCAGGCTCGCGGTCTGCGCCACGGTGAGCGCGGCTCGGACGAAGGCCGTGACGCCGAAACCGTCATCGCCAGTCCCACTTCCCTGGGCTACGTGTCATTCCTCATGGCCACAGCCGCACTGCGCCCCTACGAGGTGGGTGTCGCCGGTGTGCTGCCGTGCTTCTGGGTGTACGCCCACATCGGCAAGGTGCTCATGAAGAAAGCCGGATCCAACCTCGACGGGCACCCCTTCGCTTCGTGGATCACCATGTACGACAGCCCCGAATTCGACGAAGCCACCCGCGGAGCCGTTGCGATCCTCGAACGCGAAATGGAACAGGCCACCCCGGTAATGCGCGCCGAAATGAAGGCCGTGTTCGAACAGGCCAGCCTGTACGAACTGCACTTCTGGGCCAGCGCCCACGTCTACGAGGACTGGACGACGCCGAAGCCCTGATTGACGAGGTGCCGCCCACCCGCACCGCGTCAGTGCGCTGGGATAAGCTGGGATACGTGAGCACAGAGTTGGAAATCGGCCGCGGAAAGCGCGGACGCAGGGCCTATTCACTAGACGACGTAGCGGTTATCCCTTCGCGGCGCACCCGCGATCCCCGGGATGTTTCACTCCACTGGCAGATCGACGCCTTCCAGTTCGACCTGCCCTACCTTGCCGCACCCATGGACTCTGTCGTCAGCCCGGCAACAGCCATTGCTCTGGGCCGACTCGGCATGCTCGGAGTGCTCGACCTCGAAGGTCTGTGGACTCGCTACGAAGACCCCCAGCCGCTGCTTGACGAAATCGCAGGTCTCGACGACCAGCGCGCCACCGAGCGCATGCAGGAGATCTACCGCGAACCCATCAAGGCCGAACTCATCACGGCCCGCCTGGCGCAGATCCGCGAAGCCGGTGTGACCGTTGCCGGTGCGCTCACCCCGCAGCGGACCCAGGAGTTCTACCAGACTGTTGTCGACGCCGGGGTTGACCTTTTCGTCATCCGCGGCACCACGGTCTCCGCCGAACACGTGTCCAACACAACCGACCCGCTCAACCTCAAACAGTTCATCTACGAACTCGACGTCCCCGTGATCGTCGGCGGTGTCAGCGCCTACACACCTGCCCTGCACCTCATGCGCACGGGTGCCGCCGGGGTGCTGGTGGGCTTCGGAGGCGGTGCAGCATCCACCACCCGCCACACTCTCGGCATTCAGGTGCCCATGGCCACGGCAATCGCCGACGTCCAGGCTGCCCGCCGCGACTACATGGACGAATCCGGCGGTCGCTACGTGCACGTGATCGCCGACGGCGGACTGGGCTCCACCGGTTCGATCGTCAAGGCCTTCGCCATGGGCGCTGACGCCGTCATGCTCGGCTCAGCACTGTCCCGGGCCGAAGAAGCCCCCGGTCAGGGCTTCCACTGGGGTGCAGAAGCCCACCACCCGGAACTCCCGCGCGGCCGCCGCGTGCACATGGGCACCGTGGCACCGCTGGAGCAGCTCATCCACGGGCCGGGCCACTCCGCAGTGGGCGAAGTCAACCTCGCCGGTGCCCTCCGCCGCGCCCTTGCCACGACGGGCTACACGGACCTCAAATCCTTCCAGCGCGTCAACGTGGTCGTCGACGCCGAAAGCTGAGGGGCGCCGTGCTTCGTCTTGCCTTGAAACCCAGATGGCTGGGATTCCTGGCGCTCGTTCTGCTGCTGGTCACCGCTTTCGTCACGCTTTCTGCATGGCAGATTGACCGCGCCCAGTCCAAAAGCCAGCAGGCCGACAACCCCGAACTGGCGGTGGCGAAGCCCTTCAACGACATCATGCAAGCCCAGGGGCCCATGCCGGGCTACCTGGCCGACCAGCGGGTCACCATCAGCGGGCACTTCCTGCCAGACCAGCAGATCATCATCGACGACCGCTACCTGAACCGCGTCAAGGGCTACTGGGTCGTCACCATGTTCGCCCCTGACGACCCGCAGTTCTCCCAGGACGCAGACACCGACGAACTCGAATCCAAACCCGTCGCCATCCCGGTGGTGCGCGGATGGACAGAAGACCTCGAAACGGCCAAGGCAAGCACCGCCTCGGACGCGGAAGTCACACTTGACGCCCGCATCGCCCCCATTGAAGGCCCCCTGGACACAAAGGGCCTGCCCGAAGGCGTAGTCCGGTCCATTTCAACCTCACAGCTTGTCAACCTGTTCGACGTCTACACCTACTCCGCGTTCCTCTTCCCGCAGGAGAACCCGGAAGTCGGCATCGGCGGCGACCAGCTGTCCCATGTTCCCTACCAGGAACCGCAGGATGCGGGCTTTGACCTCCAATCGGCGTTCTACGCGGTCGAATGGATCGTGTTCGCAGTCTTCGCCGTGTACATCTGGTTCCGATTGCTGCGCGACGAATACAATTCTCTCCGCCGGGAAGAACAGGGCCCCGTTGAATACGTGGTGGTCAAAGACGCCGGCGAAAAGATGCCCCGCACTCGAACGAACGGAGACGACCAGTGAGCCAGGATCCCCAGAACGGCGGCGACCCTCTGGACCGCCGTCCCGAATTCAACGAGGAAGACCCCAACGCGGTGTTCACCCTCAACCGCTGGCAGTCCGCCCGCAACGCACTGCGGTTCTACCGGATCATGGCGATCATCACCGGCGTCATGCTGCTGATCCTGACGGTCGAAATGATCTTCAAGTACCTCATCTGGGGGCTCATGATGGGCGGTGACCCCTCCGAAGCGCTGACCTTCGGCAGCTTCAACGCCGCCGCGGCCGTCGCCATTGCACACGGCTGGTGCTACGTGGCCTACCTGATCGTGTGCTTCTGGCTGAACTCGCAGATGAAGTGGGGGCTGAAGAACCTCATCATCTTGGCCCTGGCCGGGGTTGTTCCGGTCATGTCGTTCATCGTCGAAGCGAAAATCCACCGCCGCGGTGAAAAAGAACTCGACGACGCTGTCGTCGTCGCACCGAAATCAGCCCTCTGACCACCGTCTGCACCAGCAGAATCAGCTCTGCGAAAGCTTAGGATAGAAGCATGACCCAGACCCCCGAAACCGGTACGGACGCTCGCCCCGTCCTCGTCGTCGACTTCGGTGCACAGACCGCGCAGCTGATCGCACGCCGTGTACGCGAAGCCGGGCTCTTCTCCGAAATCATTGCCCACACCGCAAGCGCTGACGAATTCGCGGCCAAGAATCCGGTCGCCATCGTGCTTTCGGGCGGACCTTCATCCGTCAACGCAGAAGACGCCCTGTCCATTGACGCGGAGGTGTTCAACCTCGGCGTTCCCATGCTGGGCATATGCTACGGCTTCCAGACCATGGTGCAGGCACTCGGCGGTCGTGTGGCCCGCACCGGGGCCAGTGAGTACGGATCGACGGCACTCGAAGTGACTGAAGAAGGGGCTCTGCTGTCCGGCCTGCCCGCAGCGCAGACCGTCTGGATGTCCCACCGCGACTCCGCTGAAACCGCACCCGAGGGCTTCACGGTCCTAGCCAGCACAGCCGGGGCTCCCATCGCCGCAATAGAAGACAGCGAGCGTCGTTTTGCCGGGGTGCAGTGGCACCCGGAAGTCATGCACAGCGAATACGGCAAACAGACCATCGAGAACTTCCTGTTCAAGGTCGCCGGCCTCAGTGCGGACTGGTCGGCTGACTCGATCATCGACGAACAGGTTGCCCGCATCCGCGAACAGATCGGCACCAAGAAGGTCATCTGCGGTCTGTCCGGCGGCGTTGACTCCGCGGTCGCCGCAGCTCTCGTCCACCGCGCCGTGGGCGATCAGCTGACCTGCGTTTTCGTCGATCACGGCCTGCTGCGCAAAAACGAACGCGAACAGGTCGAACAGGACTACGTGGCAGCGACCGGCGTTCGACTGGTGACAGTCGACGCTTCGCAGAAGTTCCTGGGCGAACTCGACGGTGTTGAAGATCCCGAACGCAAGCGCAAGATCATCGGCCGCGAATTCATCCGCACCTTTGAACAGGCCGCGGCTGAACTCGTTGCAGAATCGCGCGAAGGCGACGGCGAAAACATCGAATTCCTGGTGCAGGGAACCCTGTATCCGGACGTTGTCGAATCCGGTGGGGGATCGGGCACCGCGAACATCAAGAGCCACCACAACGTCGGCGGTCTGCCGGAGGACCTCCAGTTCGAACTCGTCGAACCGCTGCGCGCGCTGTTCAAGGACGAAGTTCGGGCTGTTGGCCGCGAACTCGGTCTGCCGGAAGTGATCGTTGCCCGTCAGCCGTTCCCCGGCCCCGGCCTGGCCATCCGCATTGTCGGGGCGGTCAGCGAAGAGCGCCTGAGCATTCTGCGCGAAGCCGATGCGATTGCCCGCGAAGAACTCACCGCCGCCGGCCTTGACAACACCATCTGGCAGTGCCCCGTTGTGCTGCTGGCAGACGTCCGCTCCGTCGGCGTTGCCGGTGACGGCCGCACCTATGGCTACCCCGTTGTGCTGCGTCCCGTTTCGAGCGAAGATGCCATGACGGCAGACTGGACCCGCGTGCCCTATGACACGCTGTCGAAGATCTCCAACCGGATCACCAACGAAGTCGACGAGATCAACCGCGTCGTCCTCGACATCACCTCGAAGCCTCCGGGCACCATCGAATGGGAGTGAGCGGGGTGTAGCCCTTCCACTCAGAACATTGCGCCGACAAGCGAATGCTTGTCGGCGCAGTTGCGCTTAGGCGCGGGTGCGGCCTGACCTGGCCAGCTGCTGGCGCCTCTTGCCAGGAACAACACCCGTTAGCAACGAATCCACCCGTTAGCCCCAAGGGGACCCCCCTCAGCAACAAATCTGCGCTTTAGCAACAACTGCTAACGGGAGTTTTTGTTGCTAAAGCGTGGGGCAGTGCTGGGAGGCGGCCTCAGCACTAGAACGAGGCAGAGGTTCGCACCTAGCTGAGGCGGGGCCTAGGCGGGGCGAGGTCTCTCAAGGCCAGCGGCGGCAGAATCACACGCCACCCCAATGTGGGCAACTCTGCTAACTCGGCAAGATTTCTTCACCTGAACAGTGTTCAGGTACGATTCACCTCATGACTTCCAACAACCCTTCCGCGCCGCAGAACGGCGCCCGCGGGCAGGGCGTTTCTGCCGGCCTGTCCGTTGCACTCATCGCCGTGTTCGCGGCTCTCATCTGGGTGTTCGCCCTCGTGCCTCCCATCCCGGTCGGTCCGGTCGGCGTGCCGATCACCCTGCAGACTCTCATGCTGGCCTTCACCGGCATGGTGTTGGGCCCCACGCGGGGCTTCATTGCGGTGCTGCTGTACTTGGCGCTGGGCTTTGTGGGTCTCCCCGTGTTCTCGGGAGGACGAGGCGGAATCGGCGTTCTCGCCGGCCCTTCAGCTGGCTTCATTCTGGGCTTCCCGTTCTACACGCTGCTGTCCGGTTGGACTGCACGCTTTGCCTACCGCCGCTTCTCCGGTGCCCGCCGAGTTGTCGTGATGATCCTCGGTTCGCTGGTGACCGCCTCGGTTCTTCTGCACCTGATGGGAATTGCCGGGATGTCCATCAACGGCGGCATCCCGTTCGGCGCTGCGACAGTTGCCGATATGGCCTATTGGCCCGGTGACGTCATCAAGACCACCGTTGCTGCTTTCCTAGCCGTGATGGTTCTGCGCGCCTTCCCGGTTCTGACACGACGCTGATGGCCCACATTGTCTTCGACGGCGCTCACGCCGCTGTTCTCGATTCGGCAGAAGGCGGGCCAGAGCGTCAGTGGCGCACCCTGGCAGGCCCTTTCACCTGCGAAATCAATGAGCAGCGGGTGGCCGTCATCGGCGCCAACGGTTCAGGTAAGTCCACGTTCCTGCGGATGATCAACGGCCTTACTCTGCCCACGTGGGGCAGGGTCGCCGTTGACGGCTTCGACACGGTCGATGACGGGCGCACCGTACGCCAAAACGTCGGCTTTGTCTTCACCGACCCGGCAGCGCAGCTGGTCATGCCGACCGTCATAGAAGACATCGAACTGTCACTGCGGCGCATAGAAGACAAGCGCCAGCGGCGCGAACGCTGCCTCGCGGTGCTCGACGAACTCGGCCTGACCGGACTTGCCGACCGATCGGTCTATGAGCTCTCCGGCGGCCAGCGCCAACTGGTGGCGCTGGCCTCGGTCCTCACGGTGGAACCGCAGGTTCTGCTGATGGACGAACCTACAACCCTGCTCGACCTGACTAACCGGACGCTCCTGCGGGATACCCTGGACGAACTCGCCGAAAAACGCGGCGTGCAGATCATCACCACCACTCACGATCTCGAATTCGCAGCCGATGCCGAACGTGCCCTGGTGATCGACGGCGGCCAGATCGCCTTCGACGGCCCTGCTGACCAGGCCATCGCCCACTACCGCAAAGCAGCTGTCTCAGCTGCCCGAGCCACACGCCGTCCCCCGCACAATCCCAGCACCCCGAGTGCCGATGACTGACAAGGCCGAGGAAAGCGGCGCCTCGTCAGCCAGCGTCGACCCCGCCGGCCAGACAGCGCCTCGCATGATTGCCCGATCGGCCATGCCGAAGCCGCGCACGGTTCAGCGTCGCCGCGGTGAATTCCTCGGGGTGCGCTGGCCGATTCCAGGCTGGCTGCACCGAACGCCCGCCTGGATCAAAGTCATCGTCCTGATGCTGACCAGCCTGCCGGTGATCATTGTGCGCGACGCATGGGTCAACGGTGCGGTGTTCGTGCTGATCGTGCTCATCGCACTCACTGCGGGCCTGCCGCTTGGCAAAGTGGTCCTGCCCCTGCTGCGCATGTGGCCGGTCATGCTGCTCTTGGTGCTCGGCAACCTCATATTCACAGACGCGGTCACCGCCGCCAGGGTGGCCACCGCCATGCTCGCAGGAGTCATCGGAGCATCCGTGCTCATCTTGACCACCAGCATCAGCGAACTGCTTCGCGTGTTCGCCGCTGCCGCCAGGCCGCTGGGCTGGGTGGGGGTAAGTCCCAGAATCGTGGGCCTGGCCGCGGCCCTCACCATTCGCAGTGTGTCGTATATCGCGGACCTCGTAGGGTTGGCCGCCGATTCCGCCCGCGCCCGCGGACTGGAAAGGTCACTGCGGGCGCGCTCAGTGCCGGTTGTGCTCGGTACGGTGCGCTACGCCATTGACACCGGTGCCGCGCTGGAAGCGCGCGGTCTCGTCGAAGAGCCGGGTAGTACCTCGGGGGAGTAGGCGACCGGGACCTCCGGGAGGGGTGCCGCTGCGGCAGCTGCGCTTTGGCACACCGCCGAGGCGCCGACTACCGGGAGTGCGCCAGGTTTTCGTGAGCGGCAATCGCCTGCGCGTAATAGCCGACCAGCTGCGAGCACACCCCGCGCCACGTGCGGGACTCGACTTCGGCCCGGGCGGCCTGCGCAAAGGCGCGGCGCTTGGCATCGTCACCCAGCAGGTCCAAAGCGCGGTCGCGCAGACCCGCAACATCGCCCGGGGCGTACAGCCAGCCGGTGCGCGAATGATCCACCAGGTCCAGCGGTCCGCCGCGAGCCGGCGCGATCACGGGGACACCGGAGGCCATGGCCTCCTGAATTGTCTGGCAGAACGTCTCAAATTCACCGGGTGCTATGCACAGGTCAAAGCCGGCAACAGCCCGGGCCAGAGCTTCGCCGCCGAGAAAGCCCGTGAAGTGCGCGTTCGGCAGAACCGTCCGCAGGCGGCCCATGAGCGGACCTTCGCCGATGATGACGATCTTGGCATCGGGGACATCGGCAAGCACCCGCAGATTCTCCACCTGTTTTTCGGCGGCCAGCCGACCCACGTAGCCGATGACCTTCTTCCCGCCGGCCACCGACTGCCGCCACTCATCGCACCTGCGGTCCGGGTGAAAACGCGCGGCGTCGACGCCTCGGGCCCATTTGGCGATCCGGTCAACACCGTGCGATTCCAGCTGTTCGATCGTCGGGGTCGACGGGGCGAGGGTCATGGTGGCGCGGTTGTGGATGTTTCGCACGTGGCCCCACAGCATGGACTCAACGCCGGTAAGACCGTAGCGGGCAGCGTAGGCGGGAACCTCAGTCTGGTAGACCGCGACTGACGGGATGTTGAGCTCCTGGCACGCCTGCACCGCACGCCATCCCAGAAGGAACGGCGAGGCTATGTGCACAACATCAGGTGCGAAATCGGCGAGAATCCGGCGGATGCGGGCGACTCCACCAGGCGCTACGCGCAGCCGCTTATACGCGGGGAAAGCCAGCGAGGGCACATAGACAATCGGCACGCCCATGTATTCACGCGGACCGCCCATTCGGGTGCCCGGGGCAATGACCAGAGCTTCATAGCCGCGTTCGGTGATGTGCTCAATCGCCTTGAGGAGACTTCCGACAACACCATTCATCTGGGGCAGAAAAGTTTCAGCAACAATCGCAACTCTCACGGTTTTAGGATCATCCACCCAGGTGGCCGTTTTGCCACGCACAGAACACTCCAAGGTGAACTTTCGGTCACCTGCCCGGTGAGTCCTTTCAGCCGCCAAGGCCGGTCGATACCATGAGTGCAGCCTGGAACGCGGGTGCGGATAAGGTGCTCACAGCAGCTGTCCCAACGGCCCCGGCGGGTGCCGAGAACATGGATCGTGCAGGTGTTCGGAGAGAAGGCGAAGGAGGCGCGGTGGCAGAGATCGTCCTCGTGATCGTTGCGGTCGTCCTGTGTTTGGGTCTGGCCTACCTTCTGTACTCCCGGGGCTCGCGGCTGAGACTGGCGCTTGACCTCGTGGGGGAGGCCCAGCGGCAGCTGGACCAGGTGCGCACGGACCGGCACGCCCTCGTGCCCGAGTTCCTGCGCATGGCGACAGCTCATTCGGAACAGGACGAACACCATCAGCGGGCAGTGCAGGATGCTCTGCGGCGGGCCAGAACAGTCAAGGACGCATCCGAAATCGGGCAGGCGGAAGAGCGGCTGACCCACGCAATCGACGCACTGGCCATTGGGCTCATTGAAGTTGACCAGCACCGCCAGAGCTTAGGTTCGGCAATCGATCTGCACGCTCAAATGCGGATCATCGAAGGGCGGATCGTGTCCAGCATCCGCTATTACAACCTGGCAGTTGCCAAATACACTTCGCAGCGCCGCCAGCCGACTGCCTTCGCCCTTCGCACGGCGTTTCCGCTGCTTGCTCCCATGGAGTACCAGGATGTCGAAGCGGAGCCCGTCGTAGAGTTTCGTCCGTGAGGTTTCGACTCGATCTTGGCTATGACGGCACCAACTTCCGCGGGTGGGGAGTGCAGCCGAATCTGCGCACCGTCCAGGGAACCCTGGAAGAGGCGCTCGCTTTGGTCTGCCGTTCTCGCGTGCGCACGGTTGTTGCCGGGCGCACCGATGCGGGAGTGCACGCGCGCCGGCAGGCTGTCCACCTGGACCTCGGCGAAGCCCAGATTGCGGCACTCGTGGGGCAGCGCCGAGTCGATCGGGACGGTGTTCCGCGCACGCCTGAATCTGCCCTTGTCAGCCGTCTGCGCGGTGCGCTGAGTCGGCTGGATGCCCACGATGTCGTCATTCACGGTGCCGCTGCGGTATCGGATGACTTCGATGCGCGCTTCTCGGCACAGTGGCGGGCCTACTCGTACCGGCTGGCTGATGACCTGTCGTTCTTCGATCCCCTTCTGGCCGCCGCTACGGTCCGCCACCGAGGTGCCCTCGACTCTGACGCCATGGCCCGTGCCGCTGCCGGACTGCTGGGCCTGCATGACTTTCTGCCGTTCTGCAAACCCCGCCCGGATTCGACAACTATCCGCACGCTGCAGCAGATCTCAGTCGGCCGCGACCGTGATGGTGTGATTGTCTTCAGGCTGCGCGCGGATGCCTTCTGCCACCACATGGTCCGCGCAATCGTCGGCGGCCTGATCCGAGTCGGCACGGGTGCGTGGTCAGCTGATTACCCTGCCCAATTGCTGGAACGAGCCAGCTCACAAGGTGGAAGCCCGGAACCGCTTTACATAGCCCCCGGGGAGGGGCTGGTGATGGAAGAAGTGGGCTATCCTCCGGAAGATGAATGGGCCGCGCGGGCGCGGCAGACACGGGCTCGGAGGGATTCGGCCGAGCTGGGAAACGGGTAGCGCACGACAACGGCCCTTCATGAATAGGCCATGTTGAGTTCATAAAGAAGTCCCCAAAAATGTCTCAGATTTGCAACACTATGGTCAGACCTTTTCCAGGAACACGCGAATAGACGCTGACTCAGAAACAGAGGATTGAACATGTTCAAAGCACGCCGTGCGCTGTGCGGAGGCGCTGCCGCCGCCGCACTGGTCGCACCTCTCGGCGCAATGCCGGTTTACGCGGACGCCCCGGAGGGCGCCAAGCTCCAGGTGCTGGGAATCACCGACTTCCACGGACGAATCGCAGACCCCGACGGCCAGGCAATGGCCTCGACCATCGAAAACCAGCGCGGCAAAGCTGAGGGCAGCTCAGTTCTGCTGTCCGCCGGCGACAACATCGGCGCAAGCACCTACGTGTCGTCTTCCCAGAAAGACGAGCCCACGATTGACTACCTCAACGCACTGGGGCTCGACGCCTCGGCAATGGGCAACCACGAATACGACCGCGGTTTCAAAGACTTCAGCGAGCGCGTGCTGGCAGGGCCTCACAAGGCAGAGTTCCCGCACCTGGCCGCCAACGTCTACAAGAAGG
The DNA here is from genome assembly GCF_001810665.1 of Brevibacterium sp. HMSC063G07. Classification (NCBI taxonomy): domain Bacteria; kingdom Bacillati; phylum Actinomycetota; class Actinomycetes; order Micrococcales; family Brevibacteriaceae; genus Brevibacterium; species Brevibacterium sp. HMSC063G07. The sequence continues at coordinate 88,630 of NZ_KV802360.1, read as the reverse complement.
GCACCAAAGACGTCCCAGAAGGCGTCAAGGACTACGAAATCATCGAAAAGGACGGCATCAAGATTGCCGTCATCGGTGTTGTGACGCAGGAAACCGCAAGCCTCGTCAGCCCGTCTGGAATCAAGAACCTTGACTTCGGCGACACCGCAGAAGCGGTCAAGAACACCTCGAAGAAGATCGCCGACCTGCCCGAGGATCAGGCACCGGACGTGACGCTTGTTCAGGCGCACGTCGGTATGAGCGGATCAGCTGAGGGAGACAGCTGCTCCACTGCGATCGGCAAGAGCAAGGAAGTCAAGAGCATCCTCGACTCCGCTGACGATTCAGTCGACGCGTTCTTCCTCGGCCACACGCACGTTCCGGTCAACTGCACCTACAAGAAGGGCGACAATACGGTCCCCGTGATGCAGGCAGGCCAGTACGGCAAGAACGTCGCCGCGATCAACCTGACCTCCAAGGGCGACGGCAGCTGGACCGTCGACAGTCAGGAAGTTGTCGACACCAAGGGGCAGACTGCCTCGACTGAGACCATCGGCAAGACCGGTGAGATCATCAAGGCAGCCACCGAAAAGTCGCAGGAAATCGGCAAGGAAGTAGCCGGTGAAATCGACGAAGACATCACGCGCGCCTTCGACAAGGACGGCAAGGAAGACCGCGGTGCCGAATCGACGCTCGGCAACCTCGTTGCTGACGCACTCAACGAAGGCACCGGCCTGTCTCAGCTGGAGAAGTCGGACTTCGGCATCACGAACCCGGGTGGTCTGCGCACCGATCTGAAGGTCGATGACATCTTCAACGGCGAAAAGCCCGGCGAAGTCACGGTTGCAGAACTCAACCAGGTTCTTCCGTTTGCCAATGACCACGGAGTTGTTTCGCTCAAGGGCTCCGACGTCATCAAGCTGTTTGAACAGCAGTGGCAGCCTGATGGTGTCAGCCGTCCGTTCCTGCACCTGGGCGTGTCTAAGGAACTCGAAGTCGTCTACGACTCCAAGGCTGAACGCGGCAAGCACGTGGTATCCGTCAAGGTAAACGGCAAGGACATTGACCCGAAGAAGACCTACCGTGTGGCCACCCTGTCCTTCCTGGCGGCAGGCGGCGACAACTTCGAGGCCTTTGCCAACGGCAAGTTCGAACAGTCCGGTCTGACCGACTTCGAAGTCTGGGAAGCCTACTTCAATGCCCGTCAGGATGAAGGCAAGAAGGTGAAGGCCGACAAGGACGAACGTCAGGCTGACGCTGCGCTGGACGTGATGAAGAACGGCGACCTCGAAGTCTCCATCGACCATCCTGCGGGCAAAGACGGCGGCTTTGCAATCAAGGCCGGCAGCACCGCGGAGATCGGCGTTCAGTTCAACGCCAAGAAGGAAATCAAGGGCCCTCTGCAGATGACCTTCGACCTGCCGAAGGGTGTTTCGATCGACCTTGGCAAGCACGCCGTCAAGGGCAAGAAGAACGCTGCGAAGTTCGACTCGGTTCCCGAAGGCAAGTCCGAGGTGAAGTTCAAGGTCACCGCTTCAAAGGACGCCGGCAAGAAGGGCACACCGAAGGCCGGCGGCAAGGTTGACGGAGCTGAGTCTGCTAAGGCCGAAGGCGGCAAAGCCAAGGCAGACAAGGGCTCGAAGATGACGGCTTCCCTCACTGCTTCGCCCGATCACGACTGGTGGGACAACAACCCGCTGCCCATCGGCGGCAAGGTCGAAATTCCCGTGAGTGTGGTTTCTGCTGCCGACAAACCTGCCGATGCGCAAAAGCCGGAAGCTGACGACAAGACCGTCAAGCCGGGGGCTGGCGACAAGGGCGCTGAGCCGGAAGCCGGTGACAAGGACGCGCAGCCGGGAGCTGCCGACACCGACGGCGATAAGCCGGGTGACGGAGCGAACAACCCGCTGCCGCGCACGGGTACGGAACTCGGCCTGGCTGCTGCCGCGGCAGTCGCACTGCTGCTGACCGGTGCCGGTGCGCTTGTCGTCACCCGCCGCAAAAACGCAGACGTGAACTGAAGCTGCGGTTCTTAAGGTTCTGAGTCACTGAGGCGCAAGCCCTGAATGCTTCGGCGGGCAGTTCCCACAGGGGAGCTGCCCGCCGAAGCGTTTCCGCATACACCGGCCCCGTTTTGCAAAGCCGCGCGAATCCGGGCTAGTATGGACAGTCGCTGTACGTCAGATACACATGCCGCAGACCTCTAGTCGCGTTGCAGGACAAGCGGGAAATGTATACGCGTACCGTGCACCTCAAGCAAGTCAAGTACTGCTGAACAAGACTCACGACCTTGTCAGGCAGACGTGTGTGGCTTGGAAGCTAGAGACGAAAAGAAGGCAACTTTTGCGTACGTACACACCAAAGCCCGGCGATGTCGAGCGCCAGTGGCACGTCATCGACGCCACTGACGTCGTTCTCGGTCGCCTTGCTTCGCAGGCAGCTCGTCTGCTGCGCGGCAAGCACAAGGTGGAATTCGCACCTCACATCGACACGGGTGACTTTGTCATCATCATCAACGCGGACAAGATTGTGCTCACCGGCGACAAGCTGGAGAAGAAGCGCGCCTACCGCCACTCCAACTACCCGGGTGGTCTCAAGAGCCTCAGCTACGAAGAGCTCCTTGAGAAGTTCCCCGAGCGTGCAGTGGAGAAGGCTGTTGCAGGCATGATCCCCAAGAACCGCCTCGGCCGTGCCCAGATGCGCAAGCTGAAGGTGTACGCAGGTGCTGAGCACCCGCACGCCTCGCAGAACCCGCAGAAGTACGAAATCAGCCAGGTCGCGCAGTAAGCGCCCAAGGCTCAGTTAACCGAGGAGAATCGTGGCTGACAACCAGAACCTGAACGAGGACGTCGAAATGACGTCGTACTCGACCGAAACCCCGGCTTCGGCTGGTCTCGGCGAAACCGTGGCCGGTGGCCGCGGCGAATCGCTCACCGCTCCCGGCCAGGGCGTTGGCCGTCGCAAGCGCGCAATCGCTCGCGTCCGCCTGGTCCCCGGCACCGGTGAATGGAAGATCAACGGTCGTGACCTTGAAGCCTACTTCCCGAACAAGATGCACCAGCAGCTCGTTCGCGAACCCTTCCGCCTGCTTGACCTCGAAGGCCGTTTTGACGTCTTCGTGCGCATTTCCGGTGGTGGACCCTCCGGCCAGGCCGGTGCTGTCCGCCTGGGCATCGCCCGTTCGCTGAACGAAATCGACCGTGAAAACAACCGCCCTGAACTGAAGAAGGCCGGTTACCTCACGCGTGACGCTCGCGTTCCCGAACGCAAGAAGGCCGGTCTCAAGAAGGCTCGCAAGGCTCCGCAGTTCTCCAAGCGCTGATCTTCGCCCACCCGGGCAGATCGCACTTGGGGCGCACGACGCCTGCATCAAGACCCCCGCACTTTCGGTGCGGGGGTTTTGTGCTTTCCGGGTACGAGGCGCCGCGCGCCTTCCGCTGTGTTCTTCATGCACTGCGGGGTTCTGATCAGGTGTTCAGCTTCGCAAACGTAAAATGGTTCCGATCAAAAACAGGAGGTTCTATGAGCAGGCTTTTCGGCACGGACGGTGTTCGCGGTCTGGCCAACAGGGACATCACCGCTCGACTCGCTCTCCAGTTGGGTGTGGCAGGCAGCCGGGTTCTCGGCAGGCCCGAGAAGCGCTATGGGTCAGGCGGCAAACGCCCCTTTGCGATTGTCGGCAGGGACACCCGCATCAGCGGTGACTTCCTGGCTTCGGCTATTTCCGGCGGAATCGCCTCGACGGGTGTAGATGTGTGGAACGCCGGTGTTCTGCCCACCCCGGGTGTGGCCTATGCCGTGAAGGCAACCGGTGCTGATTTCGGTGTTGTGCTGTCCGCCAGCCACAATCCCATGCCGGACAACGGCATTAAGTTCTTCGGTCCCGGCGGCACCAAGCTCGACGATGCCGCGGAAGACGAAATCCTCGAACTGCTCGACGCTGAATGGGATCGTCCCACCGGCGCGGATGTCGGCCGCATCAAACCGTATGCTGCGGCAGCAGATGAATTCACCGAACACCTGGTGTCCACCCTCGGCGACACTTCGACCCCGCTGCAGGGACTGCGCGTGGTTGTCGACTGCGCCAATGGTGCCGCATCTGTCGTAGGCCCGGCGGCCCTGCGTCAGGCTGGTGCGGATGTGACGGTGATTGCGGCCAGCCCTGACGGCCTGAACATCAACGACGGTGTCGGCTCCACACACCTGGGGTCACTGCAGGAAGCTGTCGTCGAAAACGGCGCTGACCTGGGGGTGGCCTTTGACGGTGATGCCGACCGCTGTTTGGCAGTTGATGCGCGCGGGCGCGAAGTCAACGGAGACCAGATCATGGGCATCCTGGCGCTGGGCATGAAAGAAGCGGGCACTCTGAAGAACGACACGCTCGTCACAACCGTCATGTCGAACCTTGGACTCAAACTGGCAATGGAGCGGGCGGGCATTGCGGACGTGCAGACGAAAGTCGGCGACCGCTACGTGCTGGAGGGCATGCTGGCCGGCGGTCACGTGCTCGGCGGTGAACAGTCCGGCCATGTGCTCCTGCTTGATCACGGAACAACCGGCGACGGAGTGCTGACAGCACTTCACCTGATCAACCGCCTGGCCTCCACCGGCCGTACGCTGGCTGATCTTGCCGCGGAAATCCCGCAGCTGCCGCAGGTTCTCATCAACGTCAGCGGAGTCGACAAGACACGCACCGACGACCCCGCCGTTCAGGCTGAGGTCGCCGCTGTCGAAGGCGAGCTCGGCAAGACAGGCCGTGTTCTTCTGCGGGCCTCCGGCACCGAACCGGTCATCCGCGTCATGGTCGAAGCCGAAACAGAATCCGAAGCGCAGAAGCAGGCCGAACGCCTGGCCGAGTGCGTCAAGCAGAACCTTGCTCTGTGAGCGTCTGCGGCGGGCTGCCGCTGAGCTGATGAACGGGCGGTGACCGGGCGGTGCAGAAGAGCGCGCGCAGCGGGAAAGTCCTCTACGGACGCTTAGCCGCCGGGTTTGCCGCAGCTGCCTCGACGGCGGTCGGCACCGTCGTCGTAATCGGCTTGAGCCTCGTGGCTCGGGCAACGTCGGGTATGTCCGGCCTGTGGTGGATGTTCGGTGTGCTGACATCATCATTTGCCGTACTCGGCGGCATCGCCGCGGTCGGTGCTTTTCTCACCGGTTTCGTGCGGGCGGGCTATGTGGCCGACCCGGCCGCGCCTGCCCGCTGGAGCGCAATGACAGCACTGTTCATAGCCTTCGCGACCCCGGCTGCTCTGTACATCGTCACCGGCCCGTGGCTGACCAACGGGCTGATGGTCGCAGTTTCGACGTTACTGTGCTCAGCAGCTGGCGCGCTCATCTTCCTGCTGGTCTGGCCGCTTCTGCTGCGAGCAGGTGCGGTGAGCTCAATCGATGTCTGAGGGCCATCGCATAGAGGCCCGATCTCTGCCGCTACAGCGGGAGTCCCTATTCTGCCGAGGCGCCGCCGGCAGGATCTTCTGACTCTTCTTGGTCTGCAAACTGGGTGGTGTACAGCTGCGCGTAGCGACCGCCCTGAGCCAGAAGCTCGCTGTGGGTGCCGCGTTCAACAGCCTGCCCTCCTTCGATCACGATGATCTGATCGGCACTGCGCACAGTCGACAGTCGGTGGGCGATGACAAGCGCCGTCCTGCCGGTCATAGCTTCGTTCAGGGCCTGTTGGACAGCCGCCTCGTTTGTTGAATCGAGAGCGCTCGTAGCCTCATCGAGCACCACGACCGCCGGTTCGGCCAGCAGCAGGCGGGCAATTGTCAGCCGCTGGCGTTCCCCGCCGGACAGCCGGTAGCCCCTTTCTCCGATCACGGTGTCAAGACCGTCGGGCAGGGCGTCGATGACGGTCCAGAGCCTGGCGCGCTCCAGCGCAGAGCGCAGCTGAGCATCCGATGCGTCCGGTTTGGCAATCGTCAGATTGTCGCGGATCGATTCGTGAAACAGGTGTCCGTCCTGGGTGACCATGCCGACGGTCGACTTCAGCGTGTCAAAGCTCAGCTGGCGCACATCAACACCGGACAGCTCAACCGAGCCTTTCGTCACGTCGTACAGCCTGGGCAGCAAGGAGGCGATCGTGGACTTCCCAGCACCGGATGAGCCGACCAGGGCGACCGTGTGCCCTGCCGGGACGGAGATGTTCAGCCCGTGCAGCACCTCGGCTGATTCCCGACCGTCGAGAACCGCAACGTCTTCAAGAGAGGCGAGCGACACCTCGGCGGCGGTGGGGTAGCGGAACGAAACATCCCGGTACTCCACAGACACAGGGCCCGCCGGCAGGGGCTTCGGATCGACAGGCTCCTGAACGGTCGAGCGCAAGTCGAGAACCTCGAACACCCGCTGGAACGACACAATGGCCGATGTCACGTCCATGCGCGCATTCGCCAGCATCGTCAGCGGGGTGTACAGGCGGGTCAGCAGAAGTGCGAGCGTAACAACCTTCCCGGCATCGAGTGAACCGGCTACCGCCTGCATACCGCCGACGCCGTAGACCAGCGCCAAAGCCAGTGCCGACACGAGAGTGAGCGCGGCAAGGAATGTCACCTGCAGCATGGCGGTGCGCACACCGATATCGCGCACTCGGCCAGCACGCTCAGCAAATTCCGCAGATTCCTTCTGCGGGCTGCCGAACAGCTTGACCAGAGTCGCCCCACCAGCGGAAAACCGCTCTGTCATACGTGTGGACATAGCCGCGTTGAGATCAGCGGCAGCAAACTGCAGCGACGCCAAACGCCCCGCAATGAAGCGGGCGGGCACGAGGAAAATCGGCAGGAGCAGCACGGACAGCACCGTCACCTGCCACGAAATCGCGACCATCACACCGACTGTCAGAGCAAGCGGCACAAGGTTCGTCACAACCCCGGACAGCGTGTTGGAAAACGCCCGCTGGGCACCCATGACATCGTTGTTCAGCCGCGATATGAGCGCACCCGTGCGGGTCCGGTTGAAAAACGCGACCGGCAGAGTCTGCACGTGGTCGAAAACGGCTGTGCGCAGATCGTAGATGAGCCCTTCGCCGATGCGGGCAGAAAGAAAGCGCGACAGTATTGTCAGGGCCGCATCGACCACTGCGAGCAAGCCCATGAGAACCGCCGTGCCGACAATCAGCTTCGCAGGCCCACCAGCGGTAATGGCATTGACCACCCGCCCGGCCAGCACCGGAGTGGCCACTGCAACACCGGCGGATACCGCCGAGAGCAGGATGAAAAGGACCAGTTTGCTCTTGTGCCCGGCGGCAAAACCGCCGATGCGCCGAAGAGCTTCCCGGTCAACCTCGGGGGCGGGACGGCCCTTAGTGCGCTGGCTGGCAGTTGTGCGATGCAGAATCGCCATGGGGGAGTAGTTCGTCACGGTGCTCCTTTCCTCACCCGTATCAGCCGAGCCGGCCTCACAGGGACGCACGGGAAGTCTAGCCCCGCCCAGAGGCAGTGCGTCCGGGCTGGGCTGTCTCTCAGCGGCAGTCCGGCTCCGCCTCGTCATGTGGAGGTTTATGACGAAACACGGGCAATGCGTGTCCGCACAGTGAGAAGGTGACGACAATAACTGAACAATTCGCATAGAAGGACTGCACATATGAAACTGCGCATCGCAGCTATCGTCGCTACCGCAAGCCTGGTTCTCACCGGCTGCGGTGCAGGCGGAGGAGACCAGGAGGTCGGCCAGAAGAACGGCGATATCACCAAGCTGACCGTCGGCGTTTCACCTGTCCCACACGGTGACATTCTGCGCTACGTCGACGAAAACCTGGCTGAAGAAGCCGGCCTTGACATCGAGATCAAGGAGTACACCGACTACGCGCTGCCCAACCGTGCGCTCGTCGACGGCGACCTCGACGCCAACTACTTCCAGCACAAGCCGTACCTGGACGAGGAAGTCGAAGGCCAGGGCTACAAGATCCACGGTTTCGAAGGCGTGCACATCGAACCGATCGCACTGTTCTCCAAGAAGGTGGAGTCGGTTGACGAACTTCCCGACGGCGGCACCATCGGCATCAACAACGACCCCGCCAACCAGGGCCGCGCACTCGAAATGCTTGCCAAGGAAGGCGTTATCAGCCTCGCTGACGGCAAGGACGCAACCACCGCCACAATCAAGGACATCAAGGACAACCCGAAGAAGCTCGAATTCAAGGAAGCCGACGCAGCACAGCTGTCGCGCACCTTGGAAGACACCGATGCTTCGATCATCAACGGCAACAACGCCCTGGAAGCCGGACTGTCGCCCACCAAGGACTCGGTGCTCGTCGAATCGGCTGAAGACAACCCCTACGCGAACTTCCTCGCAGTCCGCGAAGGCGACCAGGACAACGAAGCCATCAAGAAGCTCGACGAACTGCTGCACTCACCGGAAGTGAAGAAGTTCATCGAAGACAAGTGGACCGACGGCGCGGTGCTCCCCGCTTTCTGATCCACCCATCCGCAGGGCTCAGGCCCTGTAAGACCCACCAGACGCCGGGTCCAGCACTGCAGGCTGACTACAGTTTGCGCAGCTGGATCCGGCGTACTGAATGGTCAGCCGACTTCGTCAGAATCAGATCGGCCCGACCGCGCGACGGCGCAACGTTCTCACGCAGATTGGGAGAGTTGATGGAGTCCCAAATCTCCCCGGCAAGGGTGAGCGCTTCGTCTTCTGTCAACTCTGAATAGCGGTGGAAGTACGAATCCGGCTGAGTGAAAGCACCTGACTTCAGCTCCATGAACCGGTCGATGTACCACTGGCGGATATCACCGGGTGCCGCATCGACGTAGACGGAGAAATCGAAGTAGTCGCTGACCGACATTCCCACTTTCCCATCGGCGCGCGGCCTGGGCGGCTGCAGGACGTTGAGCCCTTCGACAATCAGAACATCCGGTGAGCGCACCGTGATCTCAGCACCGGGAACAATGTCGTAGGTGTGGTGCGAATACACGGGGGCGCGAGCTTCGCCCGCACCGGACTTGACGGTGGCGAGGAAGCGCATGAGCGCCCGCCGGTCGTAGGATTCCGGAAAGCCCTTCCGGGATGTCAGACCCCGGCGTGCCAGTTCGGCATTGGGAAAGAGGAATCCGTCGGTGGTGACGAGCTCAACCTGCGGGGTGTCCGGCCACCGGGCCATCATTTCGCGCAGAACTCGCGCGGTGGTGGACTTGCCGACAGCCACTGAACCGGCCACGCCGATGACAAACGGGATGTGCTGTGGGGCGGGGTCGTGGCCGCTGGCGCGCAGCGGAGCAAAGAACTCCCGCGTGAGCCTGTGCTTTTTGCGACGTGCTGAAACATACAGGTTGAGCAGGCGCGACAGAGGCAGGTAGATCTCTTCGATCTCCGTGGTGTCCATGCGCTCGCCCTTGCCGCGCAGCCGCTCAACATCCTCGGCCGTCAGCGGCAGGGGAGTGGCCTGGGCAAGTTCTGACCACGTTGTGCGGTCAAAGCGCCAGAAGGGCGATGAGACGGACTGGCTGCCCGACTTCTGGTGCGGGCGCAGTCCGGCAAGCAGCCGCGCGGGATCGAGGTCGCTGGATCGAACGGACGTAGCGGCGTCGTTGTGTTCCATAGGTGATGCAGATCCTCGTTTCGCTCAGCGATCCCCCAGACAGGGAATTCCAGCTTAAGGCACAACCGCGCGTTAATATTGAGGTCTATGTGTGGAATTGTTGGATTCGTTGGAAACCCGAACGCCCAGATCACCGCTGAAGACGTCACAGTCGGAGGCCTCAAGCGAATGGAGTACCGCGGCTATGATTCCGCGGGCGTTGCATTCGTGACCGAGACCGGCCAGCTGGCATCAGCGAAAAAGGCCGGGAAGCTGGACAATCTCAAAGCTGAGCTTGCCGAACACCCGCTGCCGAAAGCCGCAACCGGCATCGGCCACACCCGCTGGGCAACCCACGGGGCACCGACTGACGAAAACGCGCACCCCCACCTGGCCGATGACGGCCGTCTGGCGCTGATCCACAACGGAATCGTCGAAAACTACGCCTCACTCAAAGAGCGCCTGCTGAAGGACGGCGTCGAATTCGCATCTGAAACCGACACGGAAGTCGCAGCGCACCAGCTGGCCAAGAACTACCGCGAAACCGGTGACCTCACCGAAGCCATGCGGCGGACTTCTAACGAGCTTGAAGGTGCTTTTACCCTGCTGGCCGTCCACGCTGACAAACCCGGAACGGTTGTCGCGGCCCGCCGCAATTCGCCGCTGGTCATCGGCCTGGGCCAGGACGCCAACTACCTGGGTTCGGATGTTGCCGCGTTCATCGACTACACCCGCCGCGCCGTTGAGATCGGCCAGGACGAAGTCGTCACCATCACAGCTGATTCAGTCGACATCATGGACTTCGACGGCAACCCGGTCGAAGGCACCGAGTATGAGATCGACTGGGATCCGGCAACTGTGGACAAGGGCGGATTCACGTCGTTCATGGAAAAGGAAATCCACGACCAGCCGCAGGCAGTCGCCGATACGCTCCTGGGCCGCTTCGACACCGACGGGCGCCTCACCCTCGACGAAATGCGGATTGACGAATCCGTGCTGAAATCCGTTGACAAGATCATCGTCGTGGCCTGCGGCACGGCCGCCTACGCCGGTCAGGTCGCCAAATACGCGATCGAGCACTGGTGCCGCATCCCGGTGGAAGTCGAACTGGCCCACGAATTCCGCTACCGCGACCCGATCGTGTCGGAGAAGACCCTCGTCGTCGCGATTTCGCAGTCCGGCGAAACGATGGACACCATCATGGCCCTGCGCCACGCCCGCCACCAAGGGGCGAAGGTGGTTGCCATCTGCAACACCTACGGTTCGACCATTCCGCGCGAATCCGATGCCGTTCTTTACACGCACGCGGGCCCCGAAATCGCAGTGGCCTCCACCAAAGCGTTCCTTTCTCAGATTGTCGCCTGCTACCTGCTGGGTCTGTATCTGGCACAGCTGCGCGGCAACAAGTACCGCGACGAAATCCAGCTGATCCTGGACGAACTGCAGAACATTCCGGGCAAGGTCCAGCAGCTTTTGGATGACGACTCCCAGCAGATCACCGACCTGGCCAAGCGCCTGGCCGAAACCCCGTCCGTGCTGTTCCTGGGCCGCCACGTGGGCTTCCCCGTGGCCATGGAGGGCGCGCTCAAACTCAAAGAGCTCGCCTATATTCACGCCGAGGGCTTCGCCGCGGGCGAACTCAAACACGGTCCCATCGCGCTGATCGACGAGGGCCAGGTTGTCATCATCATCGTGCCCAGCCGCTTCGGCAGGGATTCGCTGCACTCGAAGGTCGTCTCCAATATTCAGGAGGTCCGGGCTCGCGGAGCCAACACGATCGTCATTGCCGAACAGGGTGACGAAGCAGTGCGCGAGTACGCCTCCGAAGTCATCTACGTGCCCAACACCACCACGCTGCTGGCACCCCTGCTGACTACGGTGCCGCTGCAGATCTTCGCTATGGAACTGGCTCAGGCCAAGGGCCTGGATGTCGACCAGCCGCGCAACCTCGCGAAATCCGTCACGGTCGAATAAACGGTCGGACAGAGCCGCATAGAGGAGGACAGAGCCGTGGGCATCATCGGCATCGGCGTTGACATTGCCGACGTTCCCCGCTTCCAGGAGCACATTGAGCGGGTGCCCGAACTCCTGGACCGCCTGCTGACTCCTGCCGAGCAGCTGAAGAAGAACGGAAGGCGGCGCAGCCCGGAAAGCCTCGCCGCCCGGTTCTCGGCAAAAGAGGCCCTGGTCAAGGCTCTGCAGTTCCCGCAGATCATTCCGTGGCAGGAGGCCGAGGTGGTGTCGGCCTTCTCCGGTGCCCCGTCTTTCCGTTTGAGCGGTTGGGTGTTGGAGATGTTCCGCCAGCGCGGAGGTGAGCACGTGCACCTGTCGATCACCCACGACGGGGACCGCACAATCACCTACGTCATTGTCGAAGGCAGCGGACCGTCACTGTCCCCGCCTGTCGACCAGCCGGCCCCGCCGCTGCCGGGAACAGAAGAGCACGACCGTGCGCTCGCCCAGTTCCGCGCCGATGTCGCACTCAGGCGGCAAGAGCGCAATCGGATGCGGGAGGAAGCCCGCCGGAACAACCCCGGCTGAACCAGCAGAAACCGAGTCACCCCGCGCATTGCCCCCAGCTCGAACAGAACAGGAAACACTATGCCCCGCCCCGCGTACACCGGTGAGCAGATCCGCCAGGCCGAAGCTCCGCTTTTGGAAGCCGGTGAAGGCGACAGGCTCATGCGTCGGGCCGCGGGTCAGTTGGCGGCCGTGTGTCGCCGAGTGCTGCGCTTAGGCGGCGGCACCGTCTACGGTCGGCGCGCAGCTGTTCTCACCGGTCCGGGCAACAACGGCGGGGATGCCCTGTTCGCTGCCGCTGACCTCGCCCGCCGCGGTGCTGCCGTCACCCTCCTGCACACCCTCGGCACACCCCACCGGGCGGGCCTTGCTGCCGCCCTGAGCGCTGGTTGCCGGCAAGCTGAAATCGCCGAGGCGCCGGGCCACCTGGGAGCGGCTGATCTGGTTGTCGACGGGATATTCGGCACCGGCGCCAAACCCCAGCTGCCGGAGGACATTGTGCAGCTGCTGTGCGTGTGGCAGGCCAGTTCGGCCCGTGCGGAGGGGCAGATCACAGTGGCGGTCGACGTGCCCACGGGCATTGACGCATCGACCGGACGCAGCGCACAGGCTGCCGTGCAGGCTGATTGGACGGTCACCTTCGGCGGCCTCAAAACCGGCCTGTTCACGGGTGCTGGCGCTTCCGCTGCCGGCCGCGTTGTGCTTGCGCCCATCGGCCTGGATTTCTCAGATACCGTGCCGGATGCGTGGGTGTACAGAAGGGATGATCTGCGCGAACTCGTCAAAGCGCCGACGGGGGAGGACCACAAGTACACCCGAGGTGTTGCGGGCATCTGCGCTGGTTCCGCTGACTATCCCGGTGCTGCCGTTCTGTGCACCAGCGCTGCGGTGGCCGCAGGTGCCGGAATGGTGCGGATCACCGGGGATGCTCAGCTGCGGTCCGCCGTTGCAGCCGAGGTTCCAGAAGCCGTTGCAGCCGACGGGCGCGTCCAAGTGTGGGCCGTTGGCCCCGGCAGCCCCAGCAGCGACAGGACTGAAGCCGTGTTCGCCAGCGGGGAGCCGGTCATTGCCGATGCGGGCGCCCTGGACCATCTGCCCGAACACCTGCCGACAGGCAGCATCATCACACCGCACGCCGGGGAACTCGAAAGGCTTCTCACAGCACGCGGGCACAGCGTGCAGCGGGCCCAGATTGAACAGGACCAGCTGCACTGGGCTCGCGCTGCCGCCGAAGAACTCGACGCGGTCGTTCTGCTCAAGGGCCACCGCAGCGTCATTGCCGAACCCGACGGCACCGTCCACCTGCCCCAAGCCGGTTCAGCCAACCTTGCGACAGCAGGCTCAGGGGACGTGCTCACGGGGGTGCTCGCAGCGTTCCTGGCAGAAAGAGCGGCAGCCAAAGGGCGCCTCGACCCCGGTACGACGGCCGTGACCGCCGCGGCTGCCGTTCTGCTCCACGGGAGGGCGGGCAAGACCGCCGTCCACGCCTCCGGCCTGCCGCAGGCTGTGGAGCAGGCTGTGCTCAAAGCTCGGGGGCGTTAGGATCGAGGCGTGTCCCCATCGTCATCGCAACTTCTGCCCACCACGGCTTACGGGCCATCGCTGCTGACGGCGCACATCGACCGTGACGCCATCCGCACCAACCTTGCGGTGCTGCGCGAACACGCGGGCGAAGCCGGTGTCATTCCGGTAGTCAAAGCCGACGCCTACGGCCACGGCATCACGGGGGTCGTTCCCGTCCTGGTCGAAGCCGGCATTCGCAGAATCGGCACGGCCACAGTGCCCGAAGCCCTGCAGGTGCGCGACCTTTTAGAGCGCCTGGCCGCTGAGGGGCTCACAGGAGCAGAAGACACTGCTGTTCTGTGCTGGCTGATGCCCATCGGCGTGGACTTCGCCCAACTTGCTGAGAAGAACATCGAAGTGGGGATCAGCGCTGCCGAACAGCTGCCGCACCTTGCCCAAGCAGCCCGGCAGTGTACAGACAATCCGCTGCGCATCCATATCAAAATCGACTCCGGGCTGGGCCGGGGCGGTATGACCGAACACCAGCTTGACGGCTTCCTGCGCGAAGTCGCCCAGATGGACGACGGTGTTCGCGCGGGCCTGAGAATCGTCGGCGCAATGACCCACCTGGCAGTTGCCGACGAGCCGGGCAGCGAGTTCACCGACCACCAGTACAGCATCTTCACCGAGGAGATCGCGAAGCTGCGCGGTTTCCTGCTGTCCCAACCAGAGCTCGGCGAAGAGGACGAACTCATCGTCCACGCGTCGAATTCGCCCGCCGCGCTGACAATCGGCACGGGACCGGACACACTGACCGCGCGCGCCGTGCGGACCGGACTGGCAGTCTATGGGCTCAGCCCCTTCGCGGGCAGCAGCCCGGAAAGCCTTGGACTGCGTCCGGCCATGACGCTGAAATCCCAGGTCGTAGCGCTCAAAGACGTAGCCCGCGGCAGTCACGCCAGCTACGGACTGACCTACACGTGTGAAGCCGACACCCGCTTTGCGCTCGTGGCCGGCGGCTACGCTGACGGTCTGCCGCGGTCTGCATCCAATGCCGCGCGCGTTTTCATCGGAGGACGCCAGTACCGGCAGGTGGGCCGAATCGCGATGGACCAGATTGTGGTGGAAGTCGGCCTGGACTCGGATGTGGGCGTTGGCGATGAAGTGATCATCTTCGGCCCCGGCGAGTTCGGTGAGCCCACGGCGGCTGACTGGGGCGCGTGGGGTGGGACCATCAACTACGAAATCGTCACCGGCATCGGCAGTCGCGTTGAGCGGATCATGACCGGGCGCGCTGTCGGTGATTCCGGTGCCGAGGCAGGCGATGCCGACGAAAGCGGGGAGCTCGCGTGAGCCGCATCGACATCGAGCTGCGCAACCAAGCCCGTACGGCTGAACTCGCCGCTGCACTGGCGCCGCAGCTGCGCGCCGGGGACCTCATCATCCTCACCGGCGGGCTCGGGGCGGGAAAAACCACGTTCACGCAGTCACTGGCTGTGCACCTCAACGTTCGCGGGCGCGTATCCTCACCGACCTTCATCATCGCCAGGGAGCACCCGCCGGCAGGCGACGGTCCTGGCCTCGTCCACGTTGACGCCTACCGGCTGGAAGACGCTGCCGAACTCGATGACCTCGACCTCGACTCTGAACAGCACGAGGTCGTCACGGTCGTCGAATGGGGCGCGGGCGTGGCTGAATCCCTGGCGGACGACCACCTGGAGATCACCCTGACCAGGCCCGATTCCGCCGACCCGGAATCCGGTCAGCGCGAGGCTGTTCTGCAGGGCTTCGGCGATTCCTGGGCACCCCGTCTGGCACGTGTGAAGGAGGCCATGAAGTGACTGCCCGGAACACCGGCGAAGCCCAGCCCAAGCCCCCCGTGGTCGTTGCCCTCGATACATCGTCCGCCGCTTCTGTTGCCGTTGTCGCCGATGACCGGACTGAAGCCGAATGGGCGCAGTCGCGGGCGCGTCGCCACGCTGAACTTTTAGGACCGGCGCTGACCGATGTGCTGCAGCAGACGCCAGAACCCGAACTCGTGGCCGTCGGCGTGGGGCCAGCGCCGTTTACCGGTATGCGCGCAGGCATTGCCTCCGGCTTGGGCTTCGCCGTGGGGCGCGGGCTTCCCACAGTGGGTGTGCGCTCCCAGGACGGTCTGGCGCTCGCGGTGTACGAACAGCTGCGCCGCGCTGGCGAAGCCGTTGGCGACGTGCGGATTCTCGTGGCCTCAGACGCCCGCCGCCGTGAGGTCTACTGGGCTGAATACGCAGGACTCGACGAGGCCGGCCTGCCGATGCTGGCTGCTGGCCCGGACGTCGCCAAACCTGCTGATTTGGCCAAACTCAAGGGCCTGGGCACAGCTGCTGACGGTGACTCCGGGTATGCCGACCCCACCGAACACAGCCCCACCGAACACAACCTCGCAGAGCCGAACCCAATAGGGCCCGCCCTCTTGCGCATCGGCGCTGGCTTTGAGCTCTACGCTGATGTTCTCGGGCCACCCGATCCGCGCTTTCCGACCGAGGCGCTGGCATCTGACATCGCCCGGATAGCCGCGCGCACAGAAGCCGCGGGCCGCCAGCAGCTGGATCCCATCCCGCTGTACCTGCGCGAACCAGATGCCAGACCGCTGCCCGGCCGCTGATCAGCCCGCCGCTATGACCGTCAGCCTCAGCCCGCTGCAGTGGTGGGACATTCCCACCGCAGCCCGTATGGACCGGGAGATCTTCGGCCCTGACGCCTGGAGTGAAGACTTCTTCTGGACGCAGGCGGCAAGCCCATCCGTGTTTCTCGCCGCAGCCTACGCCGAAGATGGCCTGGCCGGTTTTGCCGGACTGAGCATCAGCGGCAGAGAAGCTGAGATCCTCACAATCGCCACCCACCCCAACATCCGGGGTCGAGGCGCCGGTCGTCTTCTCCTGCAATCCCTCCTGGACACTGCCCGCGCCCGCGGGGTCGAAGCGGTGTACCTTGAAGTGCGCAGCGACAACACGGCAGCACTGGGCCTGTACGAGTCGCTTGGCTTTGTCGTTCTGCACACCAGGCCCGGCTATTACAGGGGCGCGGACGCGCTGGTCATGCGGGCGTCGTTGCTAGGCTTGTGAACATGATTTCGGCATCCATCACACACTGGGAAGACGGCACCGACCTTGTGCTGAGCACAACCATCAGCGCCGATATTCACACCGTGTGGAAGCGCGTCACCAGCCCCATGGAGTGCGCACTGTGGTTCGCTCCATTCCGCCCGGTTCAAGGTGAAGACGCCGATCAGGGCGAGGGCACCTCGGCTGTCAGCGAAGCCTCAGATGTCACCGAAATCGAGTTCGATTTCGAGGGAAGTCCCCTGAACGCCCACGTTCTATCCAGTGTGGAAGACGAGCACGTGCTGGTGGAACTCGGCGGACTGGGCCGCATCAGCCTGCGCCTGACACAAGCCCTCGCAGGGCAGCCCGGAGTCACAGTCACGGCAGCCCACACGTACGCGTCAGACGCAGAGGCCGCGCAGCTGATCCCACAGGTGGGGCCGGTGTGGGATACGCACCTGCGGCTGCTGGCCGGGACCTTCGGCGACGCCGATCTGACAGCGTCTGAAAGCGAAGCTGCACTGTACGCCCGCTACACCGAACTGGCGGTCGCGGAATTCGGAGCGGACAGCGTGAAGTCTGGCTCTGCCCAGGTTCCGGAATGCGATGACAGCAGCGATGACTGAGCCGCTCATCCTGGGCATTGAGACTTCGTGCGATGAAACCGGGGTCGGCATTGTGCGCGGCCGCACGCTGCTGGCGAACACCGTGGCATCGTCCATGGATGAACACGTCCGCTTCGGCGGGGTGGTGCCGGAAGTCGCATCGCGTGCCCACGTGCAGGCGTTCGCTCCGACACTCACCAAGGCCCTGCAGACCGCGGGGGTGAGCCTGGATGACATTGACGCTGTGTGTGTAACCGCCGGCCCGGGACTGTCCGGGGCGCTCATGGTGGGGGTGAGTGCTGCAAAGGGCCTAGCCGCTGCGACCGGAAAACCCCTGTACGGGCTCAATCACCTGGCCGGTCACGTTGCTGCGGCAACCCTGGACTCTGCCTCTGACGAGGCGGAGCCCGGCTTCGGTCTTGAACTGCCGACTATCGCGCTGCTCGTGTCGGGTGGGCACACGGAAATCCTCAAGATCACCGACCTGGTGGACGGGATTGAACTTTTGGGCTCGACAATCGACGATGCTGCCGGTGAGGCGTTCGACAAGACTGCCCGCCTGCTGGGGCTGGACTATCCGGGTGGGCCGAACATTTCCAAGGCCGCCGCGGGTGGTTTCGACGATGGTGCGGCGGGCAATCCGACGGCGGTGAAGTTCCCGCGCGGACTCATGACGGCAAAAGACCTGCGCGACCCCGAACGCCGATACGCGTTTTCGTTCTCCGGTCTGAAAACCGCGGCGCTGCGGGCTGTTGAAGCCGAAAAGGCCAAACCTGCATCCCAGCGGGTGCGCCTGGCCGATATCGCCGCGTCTTTTGAAGAGGCCGTGGTCGATGTTCTTGTGCGCAAAACACTTTTGGCCTGCAAAGACACCGGCATCAACCGGGTGCTTCTGGGCGGGGGAGTCGCCGCCAACGGCCGCCTGCGCGAACGGCTGAGCCAACGGTGTGCCGACGAAGGCATTTCCCTGCTCATCCCGCCGCTGAGCCTGTGCACTGACAACGGGGCGATGATGGCAGCCCTGGGCGCACATGTGGTTGCCCGCGGAAAACAGCCCTCAGCACCGGATTTCGGTGTGACAAGTTCATTGGAGGTCGACCAGGTTGTCATCTGAAGGTCCTGCCAGCGCTCGCGATTCACGCCCACCGGAAGAGCACCTGCGCCAGCAGCGCCGCGCCGGTGACGGCTGGGTGGAAACCCCGCAGGGACGCTTCTGGGGCCTGTTCGGCGCAGCCGGTCTGCTCATTCATGACCCCGACCGAGGGGTGCTGCTGCAGCACCGTGCCGTGTGGTCAGCCCAGGGCGGCACGTGGGGCATTCCCGGCGGTGCGCTCGACGAAGGCGAAACACCCCAGCAGGGTGCCATTCGCGAATGTTGGGAGGAAACCGGTGTGCCCGGACCAGGCGGTGAGGGCATTACGGTCATCGGCGAATACCGGGTCGACAAAGAAGGCTGGGCCTACACGACCGTCATCACGCAGGCTACGCAGAGGCTCGAAGAGCGCGTGGCAGACGCTGAAAGCATTGAACTGCGGTGGGTGCCGGTGGAAGAAGTCCCCGAATACGAACTTCACCCGGGATTCGCAGCCGCATGGCCGGAACTGGAGCAGGTGCTGCGTCAGCATTCAGCACAGTGAGGACTCAGCGCTTGCCGCCCTGCCTTTATGCCCGCAGCACTGCCGCGGCGCAGCGTCTGCCTGAGCTATTACCACCCGGCGGGCTTGCCAGCGCGCATTTCCGCAGCCAGCAGACCAGCCACGTCTTCTATGCGGCCGGTTTCCTCGAACAGCTTCTTCTGCCGCTGGTAAGAGGCTCCCACGCGGGCAAAGTTCAGCATTGACTCCAGTTCAGCCGAGCACCCGAGTTCCTGGGCAATCGGGGCCAGTCGCTCCACCTCGTCAGCTATGACATCCGTTACCAGACGTTCGTCGCAGGCGGCGTTTTCAATGATGATCGTGTCCATGCCGTAGCGAGCCGAACGCCACTTGTTTTCACGGTGGAACCAGTCCGGCAGAAAGTTGAGCTCTTCGCCCCGATCCAGCCGCTGCGACATGTCGTGGACAAGGCACTGGACAAAAGCCGTGACTGCGGCAAGTTCCGCGAGTGTCGGAATGCCGTCGCACACGCGGACCTCGACGGTGCCCCAGCCGGGAGCCGGGCGAATGTCCCAGCGGATTTCGTTGATCGAATCGACCACGCCGGTGTGCAGCATGTCGCCGATGTAGTCTTCGTATTCACCCCAGTTCTTCAGCTGGAAGGGCAGACCCGCAGTGGGCAGCTGCTGGAAGAGCATGGCGCGGTTCGACGCGTACTGGGTGTCATGACCGGCCCAGTAGGGGCTGGACGCGCTGACGGCTTCCAAGTGCGGCACATAGGCCATGAGGGCCCGGACAATCGGCATGACGTGATCGCGATTCGCGATGCCCACGTGGGTGTGCACACCGAAGATCAGCATCTGCCTGCCCCACCACTGGGTGCGGTTGACCAGCTCTTCGTAGCGGTAGGCCGGTGTGACTTCCTGTTCCCACCACGGGGAGAAGGGGTGCGTGCCCGCGGAAAGAACGTCGAGCCCGCGAGGCGCCAGGATGCTGCGCAGATAGTCGAGAGTTTCGCTCAGGTCAGCTGTGATGCCGGCTACCTCGGCCTGCACTCCGCTGACGATTTCGAGGGTGTTGGTGAGCATTTCGCCCACGATCTTGCCCTGGAAGTTCTCGTTGCCGTCAGCTTTGAGAGCCTCGAGGACTTCAGGCGCGCGGGAGGCCAAAGCGAAGTCTTCGGCATCGACGATCGCAAGTTCCCATTCCGCTCCCAGTGTCGACTGAGCGGACGAGGCAAAAGAAAGCATGCGGTCATCCTAAACCAACCGGCAGGTAACACCGGGTCAGCTGCGGCCCTCAGCCCTTTGCCGTCGGGCGGGACTCATCTGCCGACCAACCCGACCAACTGGGGGAGTACAGGGCCGCGTGCACGCCGATCTGTTCGAGGGCGAAGATGTTGCTGCAGGCAGTCACACCGGAACCGCAGTAGGCGACGACACCGCCGCTGTCAGCACCGAGCTCGGCGAACTGGGCTGCGAGTTCGTGCTTCGGCAGGAGTGCGCCCCCGCGGTAGTTGTCGGCGGCCGGGCGGTTGAGAGCACCGGGAATGTGGCCTGCGCGCGGATCCATGGAATCGTCTTCACCGCGGAAGCGAGCCGACGGTCGGGCGTCGAGCAGTGTGCCAAGTGCTGCCGTTGCCGCGGCCTGGTCTGCATCGACCGTCGGCATCGCACCGGTGGTGATCGTGATGTCGGAGGGCTTCGGCTGCGGACTTTCGGTCGAAAGCCCACCTCCGGCGGCCTTCCAGGCGTTCAGCCCGCCGTCGAGGATGCGCACGTCGTCAAGGCCCGCCCACCGCAGAATCCACCAGCCGCGGGCGGCACCCAAAGAGCTGTTGTCGTCATAGACGACGACGGTCGAATCCGGGGTGATGCCCCAGCCGCGGACAGCTTCCTGCAGGTCAGCGGCATCCGGCAGCGGGTGGCGGCCCAGAGTGGGATCATCCGATGTTCCCGACAGCTGTGTGTCAAGGTCTGCATACTGAGCCCCGGGAATGTGTCCGGCCGCATAGTCGTGCAACCCGTTGGGCTTCTGCAGGGTCCAGCGGACGTCGAGGATGACGAATCGGTGTGCAGAATCTGCGTCTGCAAGAGCGGCTTTGAGCGCATCGGCGGTGATGAGCGACATACGGCAATCCTTCGTTCATACGGACAACAGCCATTCCCACTACACTCTCACAGATGCGCGCGTTTCGATTCCTCTCCGCACTGACCGCCGGCGTCATGGTTCTTGCAGGGTGCTCGGGGCCGAACCAGCCCACACCGACCCCAGCGGGACCGAGCACTGCAGAAGAACCCTCCTCCGCCTCGTCAGGGGTCAGCGAGGACGATCTGCGCAAGGCCCGCAAGATCGTCGAAAACATGAGCGATGACCAGCTGGTCGGCGCAACCATCATGGGCACGTACGACGGTGCAGATCCCGCTGCGGCCGGGAAGACGATCAAAAAGCACAGTCTGTCCGGTGTCATCATCATGGGCTATAACCTGCCCGACGGCACGACGCCCGAGCAGGTCAAGAACTACACGGCAACACTGCGCAAAGCTGCGGGTGAGCGCGCATGGCCCGTGCAGCTGAGCGTGGACCAAGAAGGCGGCCCAGTCGCCAGGCTCGAATCCGCTGCGTACAGCTTTCCTCCTCTCATGGCCTTCGGTGCAGCCGGCGAGCCCGAGCTGACGGAACAGGCCATGACCGTGCAGGGTGGGCAGTTGGCCGATCTGGGCTTCACGGTCAACTGGGCTCCGGTGGCTGATGTCACCCTGGGGAAGAAAGACCCGGCGGTCAATGTTCGCGCGGCCGGGGACAGTCAGAAGACTGTTTCGGCTGCTGTTGAGTCGGCCGTGACGGGATATCTGAAAGCGGGCATCGCCTCGAGCGCCAAGCACTTTCCCGGCCACGGGCAGCTGACGGTTGACTCGCATATCGACCTGCCCGAATCGAAGAAGACGCTGGAAGAATACAGCGACACCGAATGGCAGCCGTTCGAAGCGGCGATCAAGGCCGGTGTGTCCTCTGTTCTGGTGGGCCATATGCGGGTTGCCGGGGCCGGTGACAAGCCTGCCTCGCTGAATCCGAAAGTGTATGACGCACTGCGGGACGACCTTGGCTTTTCAGGGGTTGCGGTGACCGACGGGCTCAATATGGGAGCCATTACGAAGGGTGTTCCCGCCGGTGAGGAAACCGTCGAGGCGCTGAAAGCCGGAGCGGACCTTGCTCTCATGCCGCCTGATTTGGACGCGGCAGTGCGGGCTGTGAAAAAGGCTATGGACTCAGGCGAACTGTCGGCTGAAGACATGCAGGCCAAAGCGCAGCGCGTTGTTGCCATGAGCCTGTGGCAGCAGAGAGCGCACGGTGGTGGTGACAGCGCTGAAGGTGGGGACGAAGGTGCTGGAAACGGCAAAGCTGACAAGAAATCGGCGGACGAGATCTTCAACGAGGTCGGACGCGAATCTCTCACGGTTCTTGCTGGCAGCTGTTCGGCGAAGCCGGTGAAAAGCGTTTCGATTTCCGGACAGTCAGCTGCTGCTGAGGCTCTGAAGAAGGCGCTGAAGAAACACGGTATTACGGCCGATGGGGGTACGCGCGTGCGGTTGGTTGATGGGACCGACAGCTCTTCCGGCGGCGGAGCGGATGTTGTCGTCGGTATGGGCGGGCCGTGGAATGTCGCACCCGCAGCGAGGAATGCCGACACGGTTTTGGCGACCTATGCCGACAGCAAATACGCCATGAACGCCGTCGCCGCCTATCTGGCAGGCAAACTTGAAGCCTCCGCGCGGCTGCCGGTCTCCGTTTCGGGTCTGAAACCGCCCAAGTGCGGTTAGCCGGATGCCCGTCGGTGCGGATCCACGCTGTAATGCGTTTTCACCCTTATATGCAGCGCATTAACGCGTGAACCTGCATTACAGCGCGAAGCTGGCTGGGCAACCGGGCGGCGGGCGCCGACCTGACGAGGTGGAGGCCGGTCTGCGCGCGAGGTTGGCTGGGCAGCCGGGCGGTAATGCGCTCGCCACGCGCTTCAACATTCGCGGGCGAGGATGGCGCAGCGCTGTTCGCCCACCCGGGTGAAGATGACGACCGCAGATTCAGACGGCTGGCCCTTGCCCGCCGGTTCGAGTTTCAGCTGGCGCTGAACCTGAGCGGGATCAATGTCCATGCCGCGCTTCTTGACGACCACCTGGGTGATTCCGCGCTGCGTCAGCGCACCGCGCAGGGACCTGATTCCGGTGGGCAGAATGTCCTCCACCCGGTACTGCGAAACCGCCTGGGCGGCAGGCCCTTCGGCAGGGCGGTCCCCGGACAGGTACGCAATCGACTCATGAATCCTGTGGGCACCCAGCGGGGCGCAGAGAGCTTGAATGAGGCCGGACCGAATAACCGCCCCGTCCGGTTCGAACAGGTAGTCGCCGATGGAGGCGACTTCCACCTCGGCGGAGGGAAGATCGGCTTCCGTTACCGTGAGCGATCCTTCTTCGCCCATGATGAGGGCCGCTCGTCCCTCGCGTTCCTGCGCGTGACCGCGAAACAGCGCAACCTCAACAACATCGCCCATGTGCGAAGTCCACTGAGCCTCCCAACCGGCAGGCACGAGACCGTGACTCAAAGCGGGGCCGAGCTTGATGCCGACACTGGGCACACGCTCGGCCGCGGCCAAAGCCCATGACAGCCGCGGCGAAAAAGCCTCCGGGTGCGATAGGCGGAATGCCGAACCGTCCGCGTTCTTCCCGCTGCGCCGGGCAGGATCCAGCCACAGGGCGTCAGCCCGATCAAGGTTGAAGTCCTCCGCGCGGGCGTGCTCGGCAATCGCGTCAAACGGCCGCAGGTTGTAGGCGGCGAGCGCGGCAGTGACCTCGTCGGAATCGCAGGCGTACACGGAAGCTGCGCCAACACCGGCGAAGGCAAGAGCATCAGCCCCGATCCCGCAGCCAAGATCGGCAATCAGCTGAGGTTTGCCCCTGTGGATGCGCTTGGCGTGCATCGCCGCAACCGGCAGGCGGGTGGCCTGCCCCAGGCCGTCGCGGGTGAACAGCATGGAATCGGCAAACGGCCCGAATTTGGCACGCGCCTCGATCCGCAGCTGCGCCTGTGTCATAACGGCGGCCACGACATCCGGTGACAGTCCTTGTTTGCGCAGTCGCTGCTGAATCTGCATTTCAGCAGAAGGGCTGTACTCGATTGAGTCGAGAACAGCCAGCACATCAGGGTCGAGCAGGGCAGCGGCAGTCTGAGGGTCCATGCCTTCGAGCCTATAGGCTATGAATGTGACTACCCTCCTGACCGCCCGCACTGTGCGCGAGATCGCTGCGGAACTTCGACTGCGCCCCACCAAACAGCGCGGCCAGAACTTCGTGATCGACCCCAACACGGTGCGCATGATTATTGCCGAAGCCCAGTTGGCGCCCGGCATCACCGTTGCCGAGGTGGGGCCCGGCTTGGGTTCGCTCACTCTGGGTCTGCTGGAGGCTGGTCACCCGGTTGTCGCCGTCGAACTCGATGAGCTCTTGGCCTCCCGGCTGCCGCGCACGATCGAGGAATTCCACGGTCCCGACGCCGCGTTCGACCTGGTGGTCGGCGATGCCCTGCACGTGACCGAACTGCCGCGACAGCCGCGGGCACTCGCAGCGAACCTGCCGTACAACGTGGCCGTCCCGGTGCTTCTGCACTTTCTGGCCCAGTTTCCCTCGATTGAAAATGTGCTGGTGATGGTGCAGGCCGAAGTTGCTGACAGGCTTGCCGCCCGTCCCGGCAGCAGAGTCTACGGAGTGCCCAGCCTCAAAGCTCAGTGGTATGGAACGGTATCGCGAGGCTCTGACATCGGGAAGAACGTCTTCTGGCCGGCCCCGAACATCGGTTCGGGGCTTGTGCGAATCGTCCGCCATGCACAGCCGCTGCCGGGGGCCGACGAGGTTGAGCGCAGCCGAGTCTTCGCACTCATCGACGCGGCCTTTGCGCAGCGCCGCAAAACCCTGCGTGCCGCCCTCAGCGGTGTTTTCGGCGGGGGAGAGCCCGCTCAGAAGATCCTCGAAGCTGCGGGCATCAGCCCGCAGGCGCGGGGTGAAACACTCGCGATCGAGGATTTCATTGCGCTCGCCCGCGCAGAAGCACAGTCCTGACCGTGCACACCTGATAGAGCCCGGCTTCGCTGAGAAACGCTCATCAGCCGATAGTGTGGACCCAAACAATCAGAGGAGCCACATGATTCGGGCCACCGCTCACGGCAAAGTCAACGCCATGCTCGGCGTCGGCGAACCAGGCGATGACGGCTATCACGACCTCGTCACCGTCTTCCACGCCCTCAACGTGCGCGAAACCATCGCACTGACAGAAGCTGACGACCCCGCCAACCCGAAGGTGACGGTGGCTGGCCCCTACGCATCGTCATCCATTCCCTGTGACGAGCGGAACTTGGCTCGAAAAGCTGTGAACGCGCTCGCCCGGGCGACGGACACTCACATTGCGGTTGACATCGCAATCGACAAGAACGTGCCGGTCGCAGGTGGAATGGGAGGCGGTTCTGCCGATGCCGCAGCAGCGCTGGTCGCGTATGCGGCGCGCATCGGCCTGGACGATCCGCAGCTGCTTCATGACACCGCGGCAGCACTCGGGGCGGACGTGCCCTTTGCGCTCCTGGGCGGGACGGCTATCGGCACCGGCCGCGGCGATGAGCTCGCCACCGTCATGTCTGATGCGCAGTTTCACTGGGTGCTGGCAACATCGGCGAGCGAACTGTCAACACCGCTGGTCTACGGTCGGCTGGACCAGATGCGAGCCGAGGGCCGCGCACCGGGCCCGACGGTCGATGCTGGGGAGGCTGTTGCAGCGTTTGTCGCCGGTGACCCGCACCGGTTGGCTGATGCTCTGCACAACGATCTCGAAGCCGCCGCCTGCGACATGCTGCCCCAACTGCGCGAGGTGCTGAGAACCGGACGTGAAGCTGAAGCCCTCGGAGGGCTCGTGTCCGGTTCCGGGCCGACTGTTGCCTTCCTCGCCGAAGATGCCACTCACGCCCTTGACCTCGCTGTCATTCTCGAAGCCAGCACGTCTGTGCGCAATGTCGTGCGCACAACGGGACCCGCCCCGGGAGCTCACCTCGTTGAGGACTGAGGACCACCGCCCCGGAGCCCTCTTCGAAGAGCAGCACATCGCAGCTCACCAGGCTGCCGTTCCTGCGGAAGTCAAGAAAACCGCGACACTGTGGCTGGGCAGCGCCATCATTGCCGAAGTGCTCGCCACTCTCAGTCTTAAAGCCGCTCTCGAGGTGCCGGTTCTCTATGCGGCAGTCGTCACCGGATACGGTGCCGCCTTCATGTGCTTGTCGAAGGCTCTGCGCAGGGGCCTTGGCTTGGGCATCGCCTATGGAATCTGGGGAGCCGCTGGTGTTGCGCTGACAGCTGCGGCTTCTTCTGCGTTCTTCAGCGAAGAGCTCAGCCTGATTTCGTGGGTGGGGATTGGGCTGATCGCCATCGGCGTGGTTGTCGTTGAGGTCGCTTCGGGTCGGGCGCTCAAGCGCCGAGCTCAGGAGTTCCTGGCCGAATCGGCTGAGCTTGAGGTCGAAGACGACGGCACGTTCTGGGATACGACGGTCTACCCAGCCGAGGTGGGACCGGTCACCGAATCCCTCCCGGCGGCTCTGGGGCCGGCAGTCGACGCTGACGAGCTCACGATGTCCGCTGAGTACGAAGAATGGGCGGACCTGCTGGAGGCTGACAGTTCTGCTCCCGCCGGTGACCCTTCCGAAGACAAGCGGGAGGACTCACAGTGACCTGGGTTTTCCTCGGCCTTGCGATCGTCACCGAAATCGCCGCCACAATGTTCCTGCGCTTAGCTGCTTTCGGGCGCAAACGCTGGTACATCCCAGTCGGCATCGGCTACGCGGGGGCGTTCTTCTTCCTTTCGCTCGCACTTGCCGCGGGCATGCCCCTGTCTGTTGGCTACGGACTGTGGTCGGCCATCGGCGTGGCCGCCACAGCTGTGCTCGCAGCTCTGATCTTCAAGGAGCCTCTGACCCTGGCAATGGGTGCCGGCATTGCGCTCATCTGCACCGGTGTGCTCCTGGTGGAGCTGGGCGCGTGAACGACCAATAGACTGAGACGGCGGCTGAAGAGCCTCAGCCGACTGACTGCAGGAAGGACGCACCGTGGCACATCTGATCGGAGCCGAAGACATTTCGCTGGACTATCCCACGAAGACCGTCTTCGATTCGCTCACCATCGGTGTCCACGAAGGCGACAGGATCGGCATCGTCGGCCGCAACGGCGACGGCAAATCGACGCTGATGGCACTGCTGACCGGGCAGATGGAGCCCGATTCTGGCCGCGTGACCCAGCGCGGTGGGCTGCGCGTGGGAGTTCTCACCCAGACTGACAGCCTCAACCCCGATGACACCGTCGGCATCGCAATTGTCGGTAACCGCCCCGAATACGAATGGGCTTCCGACGCTCGGATCCGCGACATCATTGCGGGTCTTGTGGGCGATCTCGACTGGGACCGCCAGATTTCCGCACTTTCAGGCGGGCAGCGCAGGCGCGTGGCACTCGCCGCCCTGCTGGTGGACGACTGGGATGTGCTCGCACTCGACGAACCGACCAACCATCTGGATGTTGAGGGCATTGCCTGGCTGGCCGGCCACCTGAACAAGCGCTGGCCCAAAAACACGGGGGGACTCTTGGTCGTCACCCACGACAGGTGGTTCCTCGACGAGGTCAGCACCGACACGTGGGAAGTTCACGACGGCACGGTCGACCAGTTTGAGGGCGGATACGCGGCCTATGTCCTGCAGAGAGTCGAACGCGACCGCCTGGCCGCGGCAGCAGAGGCCAAGCGCCAAAACCTCATGCGCAAAGAGCTCGCCTGGCTGCGCCGAGGCGCCCCCGCCCGCACATCCAAGCCGAAGTTCCGCGTGGAAGCGGCCAATCAGCTCATTGCCGATGTTCCGCCGGTACGCGACTCGCTTGAACTCAAACGGCTGGCGGTGTCGCGCCTGGGCAAAGACGTCGTCGATCTCGAAGATGTGGCCTTTGCCTACCCGGACGGCTATGTGCTCACGGGTGTCACGTGGCGGATCGCCCCCGGTGAGCGCACCGGAATCCTCGGCCGCAACGGGTCGGGAAAATCGACGCTGCTGGGGCTGATCGCCGGCAGCCTGCAGCCGACCGACGGGCGGATCAAACGCGGCAAGACCGTCAAACTGGGGGTGCTCGACCAGCAGTTTTCCCAGCTTGCCGACATCGGCCGCGACCGTGTGCGCGAAGTTCTCGCCCGCACCAAAACGAGCTTTGAAATCGACGGCAAAGACCACACCCCGGCGCAGCTTCTGGAACGGCTGGGCTTTCAGCGCGAACATCTCTCGGCCTATGTCGAAGACCTCTCCGGCGGGCAGAAGAAGCGCCTTCAGCTGCTGTTGCTGCTGCTGGATGAACCCAATGTCATCCTGTTGGACGAACCGACCAACGACGTTGACGCTGACATGCTCGCCGCCATGGAAGACCTCATGGACTCCTGGCCGGGGACACTCATCGTCGTATCCCACGACCGCTACCTCATTGAGCGCGTCACCGACCAGCAGTACGCAATTCTCGACGGCACGCTGCGCCACGTGCCCGGCGGAATCGACGAATACCTGAAACTCGCCGCTGAACTTGACGGTGCCGACAGCAGCAGCCGAGGTGCCCGGAACCAAGACAGCGGAACCTCGGCATCCTCTGCTGACAGCGGACTGACCGGCGCCGAAAGGCACGCCAAGCGCAAAGAGGTCGGCGCGATCGAACGCAGGCTCGACCGGGTCAACGGCGAAATCGAGAAGGTTCTCGAACGGCTCGGCGAACACGACCAGACCGACTTCGAGGGGCTGCAGGCCCTCGGCGAAGAACTGCGGGGACACCGCGAAGAAGCCGAACAGCTCGAAGAGCGCTGGCTCGAACTGTCTGATCTGCTCGAAGACAGCTGACTGCGCCAGCGGCCACGACCCCGCCCCCAGTGCGGTGTCGTCCGAAAGTATGACTCCGGTTCAGCCGAAGAACCGATGGGATCACCCCGTGTTTTCGGTGAACTGGAAACATGGAACGACACGGTTTTGCAGACAGAATCACCTCCAAGCGGGGGTCATGGTTCACACTCATCATCGGCCTTGTGGTGATGGGGGTGCTGTTCGGAGTTTTCGGTTCGGCGAAAGCGCCCGAAGCCAGCGAACAGGCCCCGGCCGCATCCGAATCACAAAGGGCGCAGGCGCTGCTGGACGAATTTCCCGGCGCGGACGAACAGTCCGTGCTGATCGTCGCCACCGCGCGTGACGGCGAAAAGATCACAGACGGCCAGAAGACCGAACTGAAAGACCTCGCTGAGGCGCTGAGCAGAACCGCGTCAGCATCGCTCGGTGAGGCATCCGAGCCTATTCTCAGTGAGGACGGTCGCGCCGCGGTCGTCCTCGCCCCTATCCAGGCGGGCGAATCCAACACCGCCAATGCCGAAGTTATCGGCGAGCTGCGCGAGGCCGTCGCT
Organism: Brevibacterium sp. HMSC063G07; assembly: GCF_001810665.1. NCBI lineage: Bacteria > Bacillati > Actinomycetota > Actinomycetes > Micrococcales > Brevibacteriaceae > Brevibacterium > Brevibacterium sp. HMSC063G07. Next base: position 59,337 of record NZ_KV802360.1, on the reverse strand, counting down.
GAGCACGGCCCGGCCGATCTGAAGCTGGAGGTCACGGGCGGGCCTGCCTTCGGTGCGGACGTCGCCGCCGCGTTTGACGGGGCGGACTTCACTCTGCTGGCGGTGACGATCGCGATTGTCGCCGTCCTGCTGATCGTCACCTACCGCTCGCCGATTCTGTGGCTGGTGCCGCTGCTCGCCGTCGGCCTGGCTGATGGTCTCGCGGGCCGCCTGACAGCAGCGGCTGGCCAAGCGTGGAATCTGCAGTTCGATGCCGGAATCATCAGCGTGCTCGTATTCGGCGCGGGCACCAACTATGCGCTTCTGCTCATTTCGCGCTACCGCGAGGAACTGCTGCGCCAGGCCGACCACCGGGCGGCGCTTGCGGCTGCGTGGCGGCACACGGTCGGTGCGATTGTCGCCTCAAATCTCACGGTTGTGCTGTCTCTGCTGACACTCGTGCTGGCCGTCATTCCCGGTACGCACGGCCTGGGCGTCACTTCGGCTATCGGCCTGCTGACCGCACTGGCTGCTGTTCTTCTTGTGCTGACTCCGATGCTCGCGATAGTCGGACGAGGCGCCTTCTGGCCCTCGATTCCGCGCTGCGGTGCCGCTGCGGGCCGGGGTGGGGTGTGGCATCGTGTGGCGACTTCCGTTGCCCGCCGGCCTCTTGTGTCAGCAGGTGCGGGCATCGCCGCGCTGGCCGTTATGGCATCGGGGCTGTTCGGTGTGAAGGTCGGCCTTGACCAGCTTGATCGGTTCCGGGTGCAGTCGGAGTCGGCAGCCGGTCTGGAAACCCTGTCGCAGCATTTCCCTCCCGGTGAGGCCCAGCCGATCCTCATCGTCGCGAACGAAGACAAGGCTGATGACGTCGTGGCGGCGGTGGAAGACCGCGAAGGCGTTGTCCGTGCCGGTGAAGTAGACACGCACGACGGTCTGTCGAAGATCATGGTGACAAGCGACTACAGCCCGAGCACGGACAAGAGTCTGGCGCAGATCGATGAGCTGCGCGACGCCGTCGGTGCGATAAACGGTGCGGATGCTCTGGTCGGCGGGCAGGTCGCAGCGGATGTCGATGCGCGCGCGGGCAATGCACAGGACTTCGCGCTGATCGTCCCCCTGATTCTCGGGGTGACGCTCATCGTGCTCATCTTCGTTGCTCGTTCGGCTGTTGCCCCGGTTGTTCTGCTGGCGATCAATGCGGCCAGTTCGCTTGCCGCGATTGGTGCAGGCTGGGTTCTCAGCCGCCTGATGTTGGGAAGCGAAGCGCTGGATCTGCAGGTTCCGCTTCTGGCGTTCCTGTTCCTTGTGGCCCTCGGCATTGACTACACGATCTTCTTGGTTCACAGGGCCCGCCGCGAGGCCGGTCTGCGCGGAACCGCCGAAGGCATGATCGAAGCCGTCACCCACACCGGCGGGGTCATTGCGAGCGCGGGCATTGTGCTCGCCGCCGTCTTCGCCGCCTTGGGTGTGCTGCCGCTGGTGACCCTGGGGCAGCTGGGCCTGATTGTGGGAATCGGCGTGCTCATCGACACCCTTCTGGTGCGCACTGTCATCGTGCCGGCCGTGTTCACCCTGATCGGCGACAGGGTGTGGTGGCCCAGCAGGCTCCAAACCCCGCACGGATGATTACGAGGTGCCTGCTGGGCGCAGTGCGAGTTGGCGGAGTGTCAGAGGATGCGGTCGCGCAGAGATTCGTAGAGGGACCGGTTGGCGTCTTCGAGCTGCTCTGCCATGTCGAGAGCCTTTGCCGCTTTTCGCCTGTCTGCAAAGGCCGCGGCGTAGATCTTGCCGACTGCGCCGTAGAAGTTCGTGATGAGCTCCGCGGCGTCCGCCGTGTAGTTGACGGCGATCCGGCGCTTGTCCGTCATGTCGCGTTCGCGCACCAGCAGGCCGCGGGAGACCAGACGCTCAAGAATAGAGGTCAGGGTAGAAGCCGACAGGGCCACGCGTTCGCTGATGTAGCCGGGGGTGATGGTCGTGTGCTGGTCTGTCGCGTAGACGATCTCAGTCAGGACGGTGAAATCGACAAGATTGAGACCGTGACGGCGGGCGAAGTGTGCTTGCGCGGTGCGAATGAGGTTGGTCTGCGCCATATTGGCATGGACCAAGCGCGCAAGCTCCGCGTTGAATTCAGTGTCCGACGGAAAATGCTGTTTGCCAGCGGTGTCGAACAGGCGGTTAAGGGAATCCGGAAGCATGGCGTTCATCCTAATTGGGAAAATCCGACCGCGCCTCTGGCGATGTCCGCGCTTTGGGATCAAGCAGCCCCATTTATGGACAGGGGCAACGCGAACGCCGAGACTGCAGGGAATCAGGCTCCGAAATACGAGACGCGGACGTGTCTAAGTTCACGCGAGCGCGAAGCCTGCGATGCCCGCCATTCTGGGCAAGCGGACCGAAGCGAACACGGCGGGCAGGGCTCTGTGATCCCCCTCATGAAATCCTGGGTGTTCTTCCAGTATTCTTGGAGTCGTAATATCACTGCACGCACTGCGCGCGGGCTGTTCAGACAGCTGTGCTCATAGGCACCCACAGTCTCGACGGTCCTCCCATTCGGTGCGTCTTTCTAAGGAAGTGACTGTGAAGCGCAAGTTTCTCGCTCCTGCCGTCGCCGTCTTTGCGACCGCAGCTCTCGCTCTTTCCGCCTGCGGTGAAGCCCCGGAGGGCGGCGCCGATGCCAAGAAGTCTGACTTCAAGGCCTGCATCATCTCTGACGAAGGCGGTTGGGATGACAAGTCGTTCAACCAGTCGTCAAAGGACGGCTTCGACCGCGCCGTGAAGGACTTCGGCCTGCAGGAGGCAGTCGCCGAATCCAAGGACAAGTCGGACTACTCGCAGAACGTCGACACCATGGTGCAGAACGGCTGCAGCATCATCTACGGCGTGGGCTTCAACCTCGCCGCTGAACTCGGCAAGTCCGCCAAGCAGAACAGCGACATCGAATACGCGCTCGTCGACTCCTACTTCTCTGACGAAAACGGCGAAACCGTCGAGTACGACAACGCCAAGCCGCTGGTGTTCAACACCGCTGAAGCCGCATACCTTGCAGGCTACGTTGCCGCAGGCACCACCAAGAGCGGCAAAGTCGCCACCTTCGGCGGCATGCAGATTCCGTCCGTGTCTATCTTCATGGACGGCTTTGCCGACGGTGTGGACCGCTACAACAAGGACCACGACGGCAAGGTCGAACTGCTCGGCTGGGACAAAGCCAAGCAGAAGGGCTCCTTCGTCGGAAACTTCTCCGACCAGGGTCAGGGTCAGGCTCTGACAGACCAGTTCATTTCGCAGGGTGCTGACATCGTGATGCCCGTTGCAGGGCCGGTGGGCCTCGGTGCGGCTGAATCGGCTAAGAAGCACGGCGATGTTTCGCTCGTGTGGGTTGACGCTGACGGCTACGAAACCACCGAGTACGGCGACCTCATGCTGACCTCGGTGCTCAAGGAGATGTCCAACGCCGTCTACGACAGCGCCAAGGAAGCTTCGGAAGACAACTTCACCGGTGAGCCCTACATCGGCGATCTGAAGAACGAAGGCGTGTCGATCGCTCCGTTCCACGATTTCGAAGACAAGGTCTCCGACGACGTCAAGGACGGCGTCGAAAAGATCAAGCAGGAGATCATCGACGGCAAGACCAAGGTCGAAACCGAGAACGCTCCTAAGTGACCCCGCGCTGAACGCGCAGGTCTCTGAAACGAGACGCCGGTCCCGGCATGGAAGAGCGACTGTCCTCATGCAGTTAGAATCTTCCTGCCGGGACCGCGCCTGTCCACATGTATTGAGGAGTAATCAGTGAAACTCACCCTCGAGGGAATCACGAAGAAGTTCGGTGAATTCACCGCAAACGATTCGATTGACCTCGTCGTCGAACCAGGCGAAATCCATGCGCTCCTGGGGGAGAACGGTGCAGGAAAATCAACTCTCATGAACGTTCTCTACGGACTGTATGAGCCCACCGCCGGCCGTATCCTCATTGACGACGAACCCGTGTCTTTTTCGGGTCCGGGTGACGCTGTTGCGGCAGGCATCGGCATGGTGCACCAGCACTTCATGCTCATTCCCGTGTTCACGGTCGCAGAATCTGTGGCCCTGGGCTATGAGCCCACCAAATCGCTCGGCCTTTTGGATCTCAAGCAGGCTCGGGAGAAAGTCAAGGAGATCTCAGCCCGCTTCGGCTTCGACATCGACCCCGATGCCTACATTGAAGACCTTCCCGTCGGTGTGCAGCAGCGCGTCGAGATCATCAAAGCCCTGTCGCGTGATGCTCAGGTGCTGATCCTCGACGAACCGACCGCGGTGCTCACCCCGCACGAAACAGACGAACTCATCGAAATCATGCGCCAGCTCAAAGAGCGCGGCACATCGATCGTGTTCATCACCCACAAACTGCGCGAAGTCCGCGCCGTTGCAGACTCCATCACGGTCATCCGCCGCGGCAAGGTCGTCGGCGAAGTCAGCCCGGAGTCTTCAGAGGCGGAACTCGCCTCGGCCATGGTCGGCCGCGAAGTCAACCTCAAGTCTGACAAGACGCCCGCCGAACCCGGCGATGTCGCACTCAAGGTCACAGATCTGACGGTGCTCGACAAGAACAACCTGCCGGCGCTCAACCAGGTGTCCCTCGACGTGCGCCGGGGCGAAATCCTTGCGATCGCAGGCGTTGACGGCAATGGCCAGACAGAACTTGCCGAAGCGATCATCGGTCTGGAGGCCCCGGCTGCCGGAACGATCGAACTTGACGGCGTGAACCTCGAAGCCTCGTCGATTAAGGCCAGACTCAACAAGGGCATCGGGTTCGTCCCCGAGGACCGCTCAACAGACGGGATCGTGGCAGGGTTCTCGATTGAAGAGAACATGATCCTCGACTGGTACGACCAGAAGCCCTACGCCAACGGACTGGCGCTGAATCCGTCGGCCATCCGCTCAGCCGCATTGGAAAAGGTCGAGCAGTTCGACATCCGCTGCGGATCAGTGCAGGACCAAATCTCCACGCTTTCGGGCGGCAACCAGCAGAAAGTTGTTCTGTCGCGCGAAATGGGACGCGATCTGCGTCTGCTCGTGGCCAGTCAGCCCACCCGCGGCCTGGACGTCGGATCCATCGAGTTCGTCCACAAGCGGATCATCGAAGAGCGTGACAGCGGAACTCCGTGCCTTATCGTCTCAACAGAACTCGACGAAGTGCTCAACCTTGCCGACAGGATCGCCGTGATGTACCGCGGACAGATCATCGGCACCGTGCCCGGCGGCACATCGCGTGACGTTCTGGGCCTCATGATGGCCGGTGTGCCCGAAGAAGAAGCCAACGCCCGCGTTGCCGACGGTTCGGCCGTGACAGAGGTCAGCCAGGCAGCCCAGGAGGACATCGTATGAATCAGAAGACCACTGCCGCCAGCGCTGATCGAGGCAGTGCGCGCCAGAGCATCATCCGCGGACTGCTGTCGGGCAGCTGGCTGGTGTCGGTTCTGGCGATCGTCATTGCGCTCGTCGCAGGAGCCGTGCTCATCATCCTGGCCGACGCCGACGTCCAGCGGGCCGCAGGCTACATCTTCGCCCGGCCGGGCGACTTCTTCTACTACGCTTTCCACTCGGTTCTCGAAGCCTACTCGGCTCTCTTCCGGGGTGCCGTGTTCGACTGGAACGCGAATTCCTTTGTGCGCTCTGTGCGCCCGCTGACCGAATCGCTGGTGTCGGGAACCCCGCTGATCCTCACCGCACTGGGCATCGCGCTGGCCTTCCGCTCGGGTCTGTTCAACATCGGCGGTCAGGGCCAGGTCATCCTCGGAGCCGTCATCGGCGGATACCTCGGCTACGCGCTGCACCTGCCGGCTGTCCTCCACATGCTCGTGGCACTTCTCGGCGGTATGCTCGCAGGCGCCATCTGGGCTTCGATTGCCGGTGTGCTGAAAGCCAAGACCGGTGCGAACGAAGTGATCGTGACGATCATGCTCAACTCGATCGCGCTGTACCTCATGGCCTATCTGCTCAAACAGGAGTGGTACAAGCACAAGTCCGGTTCGATCCCGCTGACGGCCAATATTGACTCGACCGCGCACTTCTTCAAGATCCTGCCGGACCCGTTCCGCCTGCACATCGGCTTTGTGATCGCCATACTGGCCACCGCGATCATCTGGTGGCTGCTTGAGCGATCCACCATCGGATTCGAAATGCGCATGGTCGGACAGAACCCGGCCGCGGCGCGCACCGCCGGCATTTCCGTGTCGAAGGTGACGATCGTCGTCATGGCGGTAGCGGGTGCGCTGGCAGGTGCCGGCGGCGCCAACCAGGTGCTCGCCACAGAGGGCAACGTCGGCGGCGGCATCGCCGGAACGATCGGCTTCGACGCCATCACGGTGGCTCTTCTGGGCCGTTCGCGCCCGATCGGAGTGTTCTTCGCCGGGATTCTGTTCGGCGGTTTCAAAGCCGGCGGCTACCTCATGCAGGCCCAAACCGGCACGCCGATTGACATCGTGCTCGTCGTGCAGTCGATCATCGTGCTCCTGATTGCGGCACCCCCGCTGGTCAGGGCAATCTTCCGCCTGCCGGAGCCCATCGAAAAGCGCCGTGAAGACGTGAAGTCGACCGGCACCTCGACAGGTGATGAAACAGCAGACTCGACCGGCGCGAAAGCCGAAAGCACAGAAGCGGCAGACGCCGCACCGACGACCGCAGCCGCTGCTAACGGCGGGGAGGAACGATGAGCACACAGACCAGCGTTCACAGCGCCCAGAAGCTCGCACCGAGGGACTGGAAGTTCCCGGTTGTCTACGGCGTCCTCGCCTTCATCGCACTGGCGGCCTTCGGCCTGGCCGCCGAAGGCGGTCGAAACGCAACCTTCCAGCTGGGCCAGCAGGGCGACTTCTTCCACATTCCGAACATCACCGTCGATGCCAAAACCACCGGCATTGTGATGGGACTGCTGCTGGCAGTGCTTGCGGGACTGTCCTTCTGGGGTCAGCTCAAGCGCATCACAATCGGCAACTGGCTTCCCGTGGCCGTCGGCGTGCTGTTCGTCATTGCGTTCCTCGCGTGGTCCGGCGCCGGATCAGGCGTCATCCCCGCAACCGCTCTGCTCGCCGGTGCTCTTGCACTGTCGGTTCCGCTGATCTTCGGCGCAATGTGCGGTCTGGTGGGCGAACGCGCGGGCATCATCAACATCGCAATTGAAGGCCAGCTGCTGGCCGGTGCTTTTGTTGCCGCAGTCGTCGCCTCGCTCGTGGGCAGCCCCTACGCGGGCCTTGTCGCCGCACCCATCGGCGGCGTGCTCGTGGCGATTGTCCTCGTGTTCTTCGCGGTGCGCTACTGGGTCGACCAGATCATCATCGGTGTCGTCCTCAACGTCCTCGTGATTGGTCTGACCAGCTTCTTCTTCTCAACCGTCCTGTCGGACAACCCCGAACAGTGGAACCGCTCCATGCGCCTTCCGGCACTGCCCGTGCCGGTCCTGTCGGACATTCCGATCATCGGACCGGTGCTGTTCAACCAGAACATCCTCGTGTACCTCATGTACATCCTCGTGGCGGTTCTGCAGATTGCGCTGTTCAACTCCAAGTGGGGCCTGCGCCTGCGCGCAATCGGCGAACACCCGCGGGCAGCTGACACCGTCGGCATCAACGTCAACCGCGGCCGCGTGCTCAACACCATCATGGCCGGTGCAATTGCCGGTCTGGGCGGAGCGTTCTTCACCGTCGGTTCGGGTCTTGCCTTCGGCAAGGAAATGACAGCCGGACAGGGATACATTGCCCTGGCCGCCATGATCCTCGGCAAATGGAACCCCCGCGGCGCGCTCATGGCTGCGCTGCTGTTCGGGTTCGCGAAGAACCTCGGCAATTCGCTTTCGGCCATTGGCTCGCCGATCCCGCCGGACCTGCTGCTCATGCTGCCGTACATCGTCACGATCTTCGCCGTCGCCGGATTCGTGGGCAAAGTGCGCGCACCGGCGGCCGAAGGCGTACCCTACTCCAAGCAGTGATGCACATGCCCGATCAGCCAAGCGGCGCCTCGTCAGAAAAGAGCGACAGCCGACAGGCCGACAGCATGCCGGGCAGCGTGGACGAGCGCGTGTGGGAGGACCTGCGAAAACAGGCCCGCCAAGCCATGCGGCGAGCCTACGCGCCGTACTCCGGCTACCCGGTCGGGGTGGCAGCGCTCGTGGACGACGGCCGGGTGATCACCGGATGCAACGTCGAGAACGCCTCCTACGGGCTCGGCCTGTGCGCCGAGTGCGGACTCGTATCGCAGCTGGCGGCAACCGGGGGAGGCAAGCTCGTCGCCTTCAGCTGCAGCGACGGCCAGGGCAGCAAGCTTGTCCCGTGTGGGCGATGCCGCCAGCTGCTCTACGAATTCGGCGGACCTGACCTCCTGCTGGACATGCCCAGCGGCATCCAGCCGCTGTCTACCGTGCTGCCCGAAGCGTTCGGGCCCGACCACCTGAAACAGCAGACCACCCAACCGCAACCATGAGGAGTGTGTGACGTGGAAAAGTTTGACGCCGTTGACATCATCATCGCCAAGCGCGACGGCAATTCCCTGACCGACGAGCAGATCGACTGGACAATCGACGCCTACACCCGCGGCGTCATTGCCGATGAGCAGATGTCTGCTCTCGGCATGGCGATCTTCCTCAACGGCATGGAGTCGCGCGAAATCACGCGCTGGACGCAGGCGATGATCAAGTCCGGTGAAACCCTGGACTTCTCCAGCCTGTCGGTGCCGACCACGGACAAGCACTCCACCGGCGGTGTGGGCGATAAGATCACGTTGCCGCTGGCACCGCTTGTCGCAGTGTTCGACGTCGCCGTACCGCAGCTGTCCGGCCGCGGACTCGGCCACACCGGGGGCACGCTCGACAAACTCGAAGCGATCCCCGGCTGGCACGGAGCGATCTCCACCGAGGGCATTGTGCGACAGCTTGACGAGGTCGGCGCCATCATCTGCGAAACCACAGAAGGGCTGGCACCTGCAGACAAGAAGCTGTACGCGCTGCGCGACATCACCGGGATCGTCGACACGATTCCGCTGATCGCCTCATCGATCATGTCGAAGAAGATCGCCGAGGGCACAGAAGCTCTCGTGCTGGACGTCAAAACCGGCTCCGGCGCGTTTATGAAAGACCGGCAGAAGGCCGAGGAGCTTGCCCGCACCATGGTTGAACTCGGTAAAGCCGCAGGCACCGCAACATCCGCGTTCATCACCGACATGTCCACCCCGCTGGGCCTGGCTGTGGGCAATGCGATCGAAGTTGAGGAAAGCGTCGAGGTGCTCGCCGGCGGCGGCCCGGCCGACGTCGTCGAACTCACCGTCGCTCTGGCGCAGGAAATGCTGGCACTCGTCGGCAAGACAGACGTCGATGTCGCCGCGGCACTCAAGGACGGACGCGCCATGGACAAGTGGCGTCAGATGATCAGCGCACAGGGCGGTGACCCTGACGCGAAACTGCCGATGGGCCGCGAGAACCACGTTGTCACGGCCCCTGAATCCGGTGTTCTCACCGGTCTTGACGCGCTTTCTGTGGGCCAGGCATCGTGGCGACTGGGCGCAGGCCGCGCCCGTCCGGGCGACGCCGTACAGGCCGGTGCGGGCATTCGCCTGCACGCCAAGCCCGGCGAGACTGTTGAAGCCGGTGCCCCGCTCATGACCCTGTACACAGATGAAGCCCAGCGCTTCGACCGAGCCCTCGAAAGCCTCGAGGGGGCAGCTGTGATCGCCCCGGCAGGAAGCTCGGAAGCGACAGCGGCTGCCGAATCCACCTCGGTCATCTTCGAACACATCAAGTGAACTCAAGGAGCATTATGAAGAAGACCGATGTCGCAGCGATGATCGACCACACGCTGCTCAAGCCCGAATCCACCCCGGAAGACTTCGCCGCTCTCGTTGAGGAAGCCAAGAAGCTCGGCGTGCTCGCAGTGTGCGTGTCGCCGTCGGCTCTGCCGCTGAAAGACACGGGCAACCTTGTGATCGCAACCGTCTGCGGGTTCCCCTCCGGTGCTGTCGCCCCCCAGATCAAGGCTGCCGAGGCGGCACTGGCTGTTGAACAGGGTGCTCAGGAAGTCGACATGGTCATCAACATCGGTGCCGCCAAGGCCGGACTGTGGGATGACGTCGAAGCTGACATCCGCGGCGTTGTCGAAGCCGTTGCAGATGCCGCGAAGAAGGCCGGGCACGATGCCCTGGTCAAGGTCATCATCGAATCCGCAGCGCTCGAAGACGACGAAATCGTCGCCGCGTGCGAAGCCTCGGTGCGCGCCGGTGCTCACTTTGTGAAGACCTCCACCGGCTTCCACCCGGCTGGTGGGGCTTCGGCTCACGCTGTTGCCATCATGCGCAAGACCGTCGGCGACGCTCTGGGTGTTAAGGCCTCCGGCGGTATCCGCTCGGCTGAAGCTGCCCGCGAAATGATTGAAGCCGGAGCATCGCGTTTGGGCCTTTCCGGTTCCGCTGCGGTTCTCGACGGCTTCGAAGACTGAGGTTCTGGGTTCGGCTCTAGCCGGAAAACACTCGTCAGCCGGAAAACTCCCGATAGCAGCAAATCCACCCGCTAGCCGCACGGCTAACGGGTGGATTTGTTCTTTTGCGGTGTGTCGAGGTTCGGCGGCTGTGTGTCTTGGCTGAGTTGGTGGTCTGCCAGCGTGAGCTTTTACAGCCCCAGGTATGTGCCGAGTGCGGCTGAGAGCGCCGATAGACGCTGGCGACATTCGGCAACTGCGGTGCGCACGTCCTCGGGGGTGTCGAAGCCGTCAGCCGGTGCGACCGTTTCCAGGTAGCACTTGAGCTTCGGCTCTGTGCCCGACGGGCGGATGATGATCCTGTCACCGCCTGCCAGACGCAGTTTGATGCCGTTGGTGGGCGGCAGCTCATCGCTTCCAGCAGCCAGGTCGATGACTTCGACGACGTCCCGCCCCGCGAGTTCGGCAGGAGGGGTGCTGCGCAGCGAGTCAACTGCCGCGGTGATCTTCTCCACGTCGTCAAAGCGGAATGTCAGTGGCGCGGTGAGGAAGACACCGTCGCGCTGACGAATGTCATCCAGCTGGTCTTCAACACTGAGTCCAACGCTTTTGAGTTTGGAGACGAGACCGGCGAAGACAACGGCAGCGCTTATGCCGTCCTTATCGCGCACAGCTTCGGGGTCGACGCAGTAGCCGAGTGCTTCCTCGTAGCCGTACACCAGACCGGGTACGCGGGTGATCCATTTGAAGCCGGTCAGCGTCTGCCGGTGCGCAATGCCTCGGTTGGCCGCTAAATGGGCAACAGCGGTCGAGGACACGATCGAGTTCGCCATGACGCATGTCTCGCCCACAGCCTGGCGGGCTCGCACGGTTCCGGCCATGAATTCGGCAAGCAGAAGCCCCACCTCGTCACCGGAGAGCTGACGGTAGCCGCTTTCGTCCCGCGGATCCGGCACAGCGGCCGATACGCGGTCGGCATCCGGGTCATTCGCAATGATGAGATCCGCGCCGACCTCCCGCGCTTTGGCAAAGGCGAGCTCGAGCGCACCGGGCTCTTCCGGGTTGGGGAAGGTGACGGTGGGGAAGTCGGGGTCGGGCTGGTGCTGCTGATCGACCACGTGAACATCCGTGAAGCCGGCCTGGGAAAGAACACGCAGCGCGGTCTGACCGCCCACGCCGTGCATGGCAGTGTAGACAATCGTCAGCGGTGCGCTCTGGCGGGCACCGGCCATGTCACTGAATTCAGCAAGCCGCTCGGTGTAGGCATCGAGCACCTCGTCGCCCAGTTCGGTCCACCCGGTGTCCGGCAGGGTCATGCTGCCGACAGACGGAACCTCGGCGATTTTGCCGGCAATGAATGCGTCAAAGGGCTCAACGATCTGCGCGCCTGCACCGGCCGCAATGGTTTCGAGTTCGGCATCTGTGAGTTCGCGCCCGTCAGCAGCCGCGGCTGCACGAGCCGAACCGACGAGGGGCCGCTCGCCAAGGTAGACCTTGTAGCCGTTGTCTTGGGGCGGGTTGTGGCTGGCTGTGACCATCACTCCGGCGTCAGTTCCCAGATGTTTGACGGCGAAGGCCAGAAGGGGCGTGGGCAGCTGTGCGGGCAAGAGCATGGCGTGGCCACCGGCCTGGGTGACGACGGCGGCGGTGACGCGGGCGAAATCGGCGGAGCCGTGGCGAGCATCGCAGCCGATGGCGACGGTGAAGCCCTCACCGACAACATCGCGCAGAGCTGCTGCGAGTCCTGCGGCTGCACGGGTGACGACGGCTGCGTTCATGCGGCTGGGGCCTGGCCCGATTTCGCCGCGCAGACCGGCCGTTCCGAACTGCAGAAGACCCTGAAAGCCTTCCGTGATGTCGGCGATTGCGCGGTCTGCAGCTTCGCCAGGTTCGCCGGTGGCCGCGTCCAGCTGCTTCTGGAGGGCTGCGGCCGTGACGGGGTCGGGGTCGTCAGCGATCCAAGCTTTGACGATTTCGGGGTCGAAGCCATTTGTGAAGCGATCGGCGATCATGGGTCAGCGCTCCTGTCGGGGCAGTTCGGCCATGGTGCTGACGGCTTCGGCCAGCAGAGCAGAGATGCGCGGTCCTGCGGCCTGGCCGGCTTCGATGACTTCGGCGTGGGACAGGGCAGTGGCGGATACTCCGGCGCCGAGGTTGGTCACCAGTGAAATGCCGACAACTTCCAATCCGGCGGCCCGTGCTGCGATTGCTTCGAGCGCGGTGGACATGCCGACGAGGTCTGCGCCGAGGGTGCGGGCCATGCGCACTTCCGCCGGGGTTTCGTAGTGCGGTCCGGGGAACTGGGCGTAGACGCCGTCTTTGAGTTCAGGGTCCACACTGCGCAGAACCTCGCGAAGGCGCGGTGAGTAGAGGTCGGTCAGGTCAACGAAGTTCGCACCTTCGAGCGGGCTGATGGCGGTGAGGTTGAGGTGGTCGCTGATGATGACCGGGGTGCCGGGTGCGAACTCTTCCGAGGTTGAGCCGCAGCCGTTGGTCAGGACTAGTTTGTCTGCCCCGGCGGCCGCTGCGGTGCGGACTCCGTGGGCGACTGCGCGTACGCCGCGGCCTTCGTAGTAGTGGGTGCGCGCACCGAGCACGAGGGCGATTTTGTCGCTGTTCTTCAGGCGGATGGACCGGAGGGTGCCGCCGTGGCCGGCAACGACCGAGGCATGGAATCCGGGGACTTCTGCCGCCGGGGTTTCGGCGATCGTGTCGCCCAGCAGGTCCGCTGCGCTGCCCCAGCCGGAGCCGAGAACCAGGGCGATGTCGTGTTTGTCGACACCGGCTGCCGAGTTGATGACCGCTGCGGCTTCTTCGGCCGCTTTCATGGGATTGTCCGTCATCTGCGCCTTAGTGGGCGAGGTATTCGAAGTCATGTCATAACGGTAGCGGAATGCCCTTGCGCCGGGCAGAGTGGGACACAGCTCTTCTGGGCACAACTGCCGCCTCTGGGTGCTGGTGTGGGCGGGCCTAAAATAGTGGGGTCAGTTGCCCTGGAAGGACTTTGTATGCATATCCGCCCTTTTGTCGACGGTGACGATCTCAAGCTCAACACGATCCTCGGCGATCCGCAGAATCCTGCCGCTCACATGGCTCGTTCGCTGTTTCGGGCGGATGCTGATGCTCCTGTCAGCCGGGCCGTTGTCGCCCAGGTGGCTGATGATGTGCTGGTCGGTGCCGCCGCTGTGGCGCAGTCGCCGGCGCACCCCAAGCGTGCGTGGGTGCACGTTGAGGTTGCCTCAACTGATGAACGACGAGGTGTCGGTTCGGCTCTGCTGACTGCTGCACGCGAGGCTGTTGTCGGCACGGATCTGGAGGGGCTGCCGCTGCGTGCTCGGGTGGAGCCGGGCACGGCGGGAGCGCAGGCTGCTGCCGCGTGGGGCTTTTCGCCGCTGTTTTGCACCCGGGTGGTCCGCATTGAGGCTGCCGGGCTGGGTGGTTTGGGTGCTGACCGGTTGGAGGACTTCGAGGTGACTGCGACCGGTTCTGTTGCGCTCACCCAGGCGTTCGGCAGTTGGTATGCGGGCGTTAATCGCGCTGACCGTCCGGCCGAGATGACGATTGGCCAGGTCAATCAGCGTTTCCTGTCTGAGGCAACCGGTGCGCACGGGGCGGCGCTTATGCGACGTGATGGTCAGATCACGGCTTTCGCAGTGTCGTTCCCCGCGATTGACGACGGTGAGGACGGTGCGACCGAGCTGACCGTCGGCTCCGTGTACGACGGGGCTGTGCCCGGCGGCGCGGTGTCCGACGCTGATGCGGCCGGGGCTGAGGGCGACGGCGCTGTGCACCAGGCGGAATCGGCTGATACTCCTGAGTTCCAGGCCGCACTTGAGGACACGGGCGCGCTCATTGCCCGTCTGTCGACGGACACCCCTGTTGTGGTTGAGGTAACAGACGAAATGCCGGTGCTCTCAACGCTCATTGACGGCCTGGTGGAGGCCGGCAAAGCACGCGTGCTCTACGAATACGACACGGTTGCCACCAGCTGAGTCTCACAGCGGTTCTCCTTCTTTCGGCGTGACGGGGCCTTCTGACTTGGCAGGTTCGTGCCGCTGAGTTCCCTGCAGCTGGATGGGTATCGCGGCAGTCCGCGTGATGAACCACGCAACACCCGGTGGGGCCACCGGCAGGTGTCGCAGGCCCAGGTTTTCCAGTTCGGCCTGGGCTCTGGCTCCGACGATGATTCTGGGGCCCAAAGCGCTCGCCTGTGCAGCAGGTGAACCGTACGGCAGCTGTTCGTGCAGACCCCATCCGAGAATTGCTCGATCTGCCGTCATAGCCGGTGCTAGGTCACTTGGAAGTGCATCGGCCGCACTGAGCTGCGTGAAGCAGTCGGGCAGGCCTGCCACTATTGCCTGCCGCACCTCGGCGGGACCGATGATGCTCAGCACTTGGCCGTGCTCTTCCGTGTCCCACACAGCCGGTTGGCCGCAGGGGTCGTAGCCGAGAATGCCGTAGGCCGGTGAACGCCCGGCACCCCACGGCAGCGGGAGAGGCGATTCAGCAATGCCGCCCCCAACACCCGCAGTGGCGGTAGACTTGGCAGCAGCGGCAGAACCGACAGCACTTGCCGCACAGGCGACCTGCACATCGACCCCGTCAGCTCCGATAACGTCCGCCCCCAGCGCATGGTGTCTTTCATCAGCACTGGCACCGGCACAATCGGTGGGCGGGCCGATGAGAACAGCACGTCCGGCGGGTGGAAAACCGTCAAAGCGGTGATTGCTGAGCCCGAGAAAAACAGCGTCACCGTCAGAGGCAGGTGGGAAGAAAACTCGTCTGCTGACCGATCCGCCGACCCGCGAATGCAGTGTTCTGCGGTCGCACACAATAGTGGTCGCAGCGTCGCCGAGCAGCGCCTCCACCCGCATGAGGATGTGCGGCTGGGCAGTCAGGTGTTCGAAATCGTCGATGAACACCCGCGGTCGGCCACCGGAAGAGATCGTGCGTTCAATCAGACCGAGCGCGTATTCCACCAGCCAGGCATCGGAATGATTGACTACGAGCAGCTCATACCGGCAGTGCGAGGGCTTGTCTCGCGTAAAGACCACACCGGTCGGAGCCACAATGCCGTCTGGCGCTGACGGTGAGCCAGACGATAGCGCCCTACCACGTTCACATGTGCTGTCAGACCCATCGGCAAGCAGCCACAGCAGGGATGACTTGCCCGTGCGGGGCCCTCCCAGAATCGCTGTGCTGATATCGGCATCGGGTGTCCAGTCGACGAGAGTTTGGCGGTCAGGAAGGTCAATCCGCCCCACGGGGCCTGAATCGGTGAACGGCAGGATGTCCGGCAGCGCCTCCGGAGTGATCCTGCGCGTGCGCTGCGGCGGACTGATCTGCCGCAGCTTCTGCAGGATCGGTGCAGGCGGGTCTTCAACTTCGATACCGCACTCACCCGAGGCGGAATCGCTTTCGCGCTTGCTACCCGCCAGCAGCCGCCAACTCACCGTGGCGGATGCGTCAGTGGGAACATCCAGCGAGGCTGCGCGAAACATATCGCTGCGGTGGCCAGTGGATATGCAGCCCATGCCCGGCCGGTCCGGTGGGATATCGGCAGCCGCGGGGGAATCGAGAACTTCGAGTGAGTCGGCAGCGTCTCGCACCCGCATGCAGACGCGCAGTGCGATGTTCGTCCGCATGCGCGATGTGATGACCCCCGAGGGCTTCTGCGTGGCAAGGACAATGTGGATGCCCAGCGATCGGCCCAGCGCGGTGAGGGATTCGAGCGCTTCGACTCCCGGAGGAAAGTCTGCTGTCAGCACTTGGAATTCGTCGATCACAACGACGATTCTGGGCAGCGGAGGTTCAGCACCGGCCTGATTGTGCGCATCGATGTCAGGACAGCCTGAGCCTTTGAGAACTGCTTCGCGGTAGCGAACTTCGGCCTGAACGCTGCGCAGTGTGCGCAGAGCCGATCGCAGGTCCAGGTTGTCCGAACACGATTCAACGTGCGGCAGGTCAGCAAGCGGGGCAAATGCTGCTCCGCCCTTGAAATCCATGAGGATAAGCCGCAGCTCCTCCGGCTTTCTGCTTCGGCACAAAGCGGCGATCCAAGTCTGCAGGAGGACAGATTTTCCGCTTCCGGTGGTTCCGGCGACAAGAGCGTGCGGCCCATCGGCGCGCAGATCAGCGAAAATCGGACCATTTTCGCCCATGCCGATGGGAACAGCCGTTTGCGTACACTGGGCCGCAAGATCATCGAAGCTCACGGGTGCGGCCCACGCATCCGCTGTTCCTGCAGTGTGCGGGCACAGGCTGAGGAACCGACCGGTAGTCATACGCGCGGGATTGAACATTCCAGGTTGGGGAACAGCTGCAGAAGACGGAGCGGCTTGCACAATTCGCGCCGTGCGGGCAGACGCTTCGATTACAACACGCAGCCGTGTTTCGGCACCGGCCACCACGATGCGGTCGTCTTCAACGGTGATCGACACTTCTGCTTCGCTGTCGATACAGCTTTGGCCGCGAACACAGGGGCAGGTCGGCAGGACAGACACCAGTTCCGGTGAGCGCTGGACAGCCGCGTGACCGTGGACAAGAGGTACAGACGCAGTGCAGACCTGAGCGCACAGCGCGCGGGCAATCGGCACGGCTTCTGCACCGCAGAGCACCACAGCATGCTGCCGCAGGTCGATGTTGATGGGCGCCTGCGTTTGAATTCTGCGACTGTCAGCCTCGATCGGCAGCACGGTCCGACCCTCGAGTGTCTGGCAAGCCGCACAGTAATCGTCATCCCATGATTCTTCGGGCTCGGCAGGTTCGGCAACAGCAGCCGGAAGAAGAACAGTCCCGTATCCGACACACACCGTCAGCGGGTCTCGACTGGGTGGGATCTTCGCTTCGACTGTCTGCAGATTGACTTCATCTGCCAAAGCACGCAACCTGGCTGCGTAGGCGCGCAGTCCTTCGGCTGACTGTCGGCGGATGCGCCGACGCTCCGTGAGCAGCTGCAGTCCCGCGCTCAGCGGTCCCGAGAGGCTGAAGGCAAGAAACCACCACACCTGCATCGCCACGGCCAAGACAAGCCCAATGAGCAGCGGAAGGACCAGATGCAGTATCGATGGGCGGTTCAGCTGCGCCACCCGCGGCGCTTTCGGCCAGGGAACAGTTGAGCTGCTGATGGTCTCAGGCTGCCCGTCGTCAACAACCACGATGCTGCTGCCAACCGTGTTCGTGCCGAACTGCAGTCGCTGCGGAACACGCGATGCGAAAGGGTCGTGCAGGCAGAAGTCAGCACGCTCGCTGCGGCCGACCGTGACGGAGTGGGCAGGCAGGATGAAAGCGAAACCCGCATCCGGTCCGGCCACAACTCTGGCGGCCGGCTGAACGCCGGTCAGTCCAGCGCGCACATCCAGCTGGCTTGGACGGCTGACCACGGTTGCCGGATACCGGGCACACCATTGGCGCCAGGTTTCCGAGGCGGGCTGGAAGTGTTCGCCATCGGGGCTGACTGCCCACGCAGTCGCCGACTCAGCTCCGGTGTGACGGGTGAAGGCCGCTAGAACATCAGCAGCACTCGCCCGGTCAGGGGCACTGAGCGCATAGGACGCGTGCCCCTGACCGGTGACGTGAACTGTTGTCTGAGCCATGCTCGGAACATAGGACAGCAGGGGAGAACCGCGCAGCCTGCTGCTTAGCCCTGTGCATTGCCGTTGTCTTATCCACACTGCGCCGAACAGAAGTCACCGGATCACATCGGCACCATCGCAGCCGCCCGGGCTGACGCAGCCGAGCGGCACCTCGAGATTTACCGCCGGGCGGGATCGAGCAGAGCGCCCTCAACCGTGACCGATGCGCGCAGCGGCAGTCCCTTTGGCACAAAAGGGCTGATCAGAACTGGTCTGTAGCCGGCGGTGAGTTCTACGGAAACGTGATTGGCATCGGTGGTCTGCGCCCGCACGCGCATGTTGGTCCACCGGGAATCGTCGGCGGAGAGCCGAATATAGCGGCTGGCTGCGCTTTCGATATCGGAATTGGTGAAGTAGAGGGACGGCCGTTCTGTCAGACCTGGTGTGTAGGAGTCCGCGGCGGCCAGGGCAGCTGAATCCGCCAGGGCAAACAGCTTCCTGTGGGCCATGTAGATATCGGTGATGACAACCGCAATGATCAGCAGCGCCAAGGCGATGCTCATGAAGCCGATCGACAGAGGCATGATCGATCCGCGGTCCCTGCGGCGGTTCATGGTCTGACCTCGCCGAATGCCGCAACGATGTCGGCGTGCTCTGACTGCACGGTGATGCCTGCCCTGCCGCCGCTGGCCAGCCAGTTGGGGATGCCAGGCAGCGGAACCGTAGATCTCACAGTTGCCGTTACACGAGTCCCGTCTTTCTGACAGTCCCCGGCACAGTCAAAGCTGATGGTGTATTCGGCAGAGTCCAAACCGAAGTCGGCAAAGTGCAGCTTTGCCGACTGTTGTGCGCGCTCCTGAGCCGTCTGCGGGTAGCGGGCGGCCGCGCGTGCGGCATCGACGGCAGAAGCCTGGGCCGCGTAGGCGGCTGACTGCACCTGCGAGAACGCAACAGCCCCGTACACCAGGGGGATGATGAGGACTATCGAGGCGAAGATGAACTCGATCGGGGCTCGCCCAGCATCCGCTTTCCTCATGACGGGTCCTCCATCAGGGCGCGCCCCCGCAGCTCCCACACGCCGCCGGGGCCCAGAAACCCGACCACGGGAACCGGGGTGCGGACAGTGACGGTGACCAGCCCCGCCTCGTGGTCTTCTTCGACCGTGATGTCTTCCGCGTAGCGCGGTGAAATCGCGGTGGTGATGAGTTCGCGCGCAACATCCGCTCCCTGTGCGGGCGTGTGGCCGACGAGGCTGGCGTGGCGGGCACCTGCCAGGGCTGAATCCGTCACGGTGTTGCGCACGTGGATGGCCAGCACAATCTGCAGAACGGCCGCGAAGACCAGGCTCAGCAGCGCTGCGACAAGGACGAATTCGGCAACCGCGTTGCCTGCATCGGCCCTGCGGGCGGGTGCTTTGCAAGCTGGCGCTCTGCTTGCAGTCATCAGCCGGCGCTGCGGACCTTGTTCATTGCGTCTTGGAAGAAGCTGGTGAACGCTTCGCCGGCCAATGCCCACAAGCCGACAACCAAGGCCGCTGTCATAACTGTTATGAGCACCCAGCCGGGAACATCTCCGCGGTCGCTGCGGCGGCGACGCGGTGCTGCCGGTGCGAAGACGACAGCGGCGAAGGTCAGGAGGTGTGCGGTGAATCGGTCAAACATGAGTTCTCCTTTGAACTTGTGTCGGGGCGAATCTCTACGGTCCCAGCTGCAGGACAGCGAGCGATGGATAGACAGCGAAGATGACGGTGATCGGCAGGACGAAAGCGACAACGGGAACGAGCATCCCGACCTCTTTGCGGCCGGCCAGTTCCATGAGTGAGCGGCGGCCCTCAGCACGGACATCAGCGGCCTGGGCACGCAGGACCTCTGACAGGGGAGTGCCTCGGGCAATCGCGACGGCAATGCCATCGACGAACTGGCCGAGGCTGCGCACCCCGGAGCGCTGCGCCATGGTGTCAAGAGCCTCCACCAGGGGTGTCCCAGTGCGTGCCTCGCCTAACGCAGCCTGCAGTTCGCGGCTCAGCTCCCCGGTTGTTGTGCGGCAGATGCGCTCAAGAGCGTCGACGGTGGATTCGCCGGCGGTGATGGACAGCGCGAGCAGTTCGGCAATAGTCGGGAATTCCGCGAGGATCCGCTGTTCGCGGCGACGGACGGCGCGTGTGAGAAGCCAGTCGTTGAAGAAGTGCCCGGCGACGCCGCACAGGACGAGCATTGTGATGACTACGACGGGGTAGAAGCCGCGCAGAGCAGACAGACCGACTGCAGCCGCGATGCCGATGACGATTCCGGCGGCGGTCCAGACGATCTGCTGGGCGCGGAAGCGCTCAACTGTGGCATGCGGGCCCAGGCGTTCCAGCCGACTGCGCACCCCGGCATCGGTTGTCAGTCGTTCACCCAGCCAGCTGGCGGCCCGCCCCACGGCGGTGTCGATGATTCCGCGAAGCCCGCTGGTATCCGGTGCTGACAGTGAGTACATCCGGCCCACGGTTTCGGACTCCCGCATGTACGGCGCCAGACGATCCTCAAGGCTGGGCCGGCGCATAATCGGCAGGGACAGCACAAGATTGACAGCGGCGATGCCTATGAGCATGCCCAGGGCGATGACAGCGACGGGGGACATCATGACCTCAGAACTCGTGGCTCTTCCGGCAGTCTGCCGATTCTCTTCATGGCCGAATA
Source organism: Brevibacterium sp. HMSC063G07 (assembly GCF_001810665.1). Taxonomy (NCBI): domain Bacteria; kingdom Bacillati; phylum Actinomycetota; class Actinomycetes; order Micrococcales; family Brevibacteriaceae; genus Brevibacterium; species Brevibacterium sp. HMSC063G07. The sequence continues at coordinate 38,664 of NZ_KV802360.1, read as the reverse complement.
CGCTGTGAGCGACACCACCAGCCCGACGGCCAGAAGCAATGCGCCGCGCGGTGAACTGTAGGCGGCAGCAGCTTCCGGCCGGGTGGCGAGCATGCCCAGAACAACCCACGGGGCGGCCACCGCCAGCCGAGCACCGGTGACAGTCCACGACTGGCGTGCTGTGAGTTCTGCCCGGGTGCGTGAATCTTCACGCAGAAAGTGACTCAGCGTTTTCAGCAGGGTTCCCAAATCGGAACCGCCGACATCGCGGGTCACTCGCAACGCGGCCACGATTCGATCAGCCACTGGATCGGCCGCTGCTTCTTTCAACCGGTCCAGAGCGACAGAGAAAACACCCGTTGCGCGGTATTCGCGGGCAAACACTGCGAAGATCGGGCGCAGGCCCTCGGGGCCGCGTTCGGCAAGAGCTGCAACAGCCTCGGGCAGGGACAGCCCGGCACGCACACCCGAACTCAAATGGTCGACCGCCTGCGGCCACAGGTCGCGGCGGACGAAAGCCGTTTTGCGTGCTTTTGCCTTCAAAACGGCAAATGGCGTCGCCGCTGCAAAGATGCCAAAGCACGCGGCGATCGGCACTGCCGCCGTGATTGCCCACAGTGTGAACATCGTCAGCACCGCAGCGAGAGCGGCAACCGCGAAAACGTGCGCTGCCCTCAGACGGTGGAACCCGGCGGCTCGCAGCTGATCTTCGAGGTTTTGGATGAATCCGAGCGTGCGTTTGTGTTTGGGCGGGCCGTCCCACATGGCCAGCCACAGCAGTGCCAATCCGGTGCCGATTCCCATGCCGCACATAACGGCGGTTGCCGAGGCGCTCATATGCCCTCCAGGATCTGGTGAATGTTCAGTCCCATGCGGGCGAAGCGCTCGCCCAGGTGCGTGAAACCGGTGCCGCGGACCAGGTTGCCGTCCACCGTGTGGAAAACGCTTTCGAGTTCGACAACGCCGTTTTCCATCCCGCCGGGAACGGCTGCGATTTCCACGACCCTGCGGGACCCGTCGGCGTTTAATGCCAAGTGCACAACGAGGTCCAGTGCTGCGGCGACTGTGGGGGTGACGAATTCAGAGCCGATGTTCGGCCCGGCCAGCAGCGGCAGGGTGCACAGCTTCGTCACTGCGGTTCGGGCTGAGTTTGCGTGGATGGTGCCCATGCCGGGCAAACCGGAGTTAAGAGCAATGAGCAGGTCGAAGCTCTCAGCCTGCCGGACTTCGCCGACGACAATCCGAGTGGGCCGCATCCGCAGGGCCTCTTTCACGAGATCGCGCAGTGTGACTTCGCCCGTTCCCTCCAGGGATGCCTGGCGGCACTGCATGGGCACCCAGTCTCGGGCGGGGATGGCCAATTCGAAAACCTCTTCACAGGAGATGACCCGTTCGCGCGCCGGAATGGAACCGGCGAGTGCATTGAGCATTGTCGTCTTGCCCGCCTGGGTTGCCCCGGAGACGACGATGTTCGCTCCGGCTTTGACTGCTGCGTCAAGGAATCGCGCCGCTGCCGAGGTGAGGGAACCTGTTCTGACCAGGTCGTCGAGGCTGCGGGTCTTCTTGATGAACTTGCGGATGTTCACCGAGGGGTGACGGCGTGTGATGTCCGGCAGGACCACGTGCAGGCGTGAACCGTCAGGCAGGATCGCATCGACAAAAGGCTGCGACAGGTCCACGCGGCGTCCGCTGGTGCGCAGCATCTTTTCAATGAGTTCGTAGACATCGGTATCGGTGAGCACGAGCGTGGTGAGTTCGCTGATGCCCTCACGGCTGATGAACACCTTGTCGGGGCTGTTGATCCAGACTTCTTCGACGTTTGGGTCGTCAAGAAAACGCTGCAGGGGACCGAAGCCGGTGAGGTCATCGACAATCCGCTGAAATGCCTGCTCAGGATCGTCAAGAAGAGGAAGTGATCCGCTGAGTGTGTGTTCGTCGTAGGCGGCGATGACATCGCGGATGAGTGCCCGTGTGGGCTCGGGCTCCATACGCGGGTCAAGACCTCGAAGCCGGACGGCATCACGGACCTGTTCGGCGATGATGTCGGTGGCGTCCATGAAGCTTCAGCCTCTTTTCATCCTCTGCGCCGCGGTGCTCCTTTGCACAGCGAGTTCGGTAATTCGAAATATAGAGGACTTGCGGCCGGCTGGCTACGGCTCGCGCCGAATCTGTGGATAACTTCGCCTGATCAGTGCAGCAGTCAACAGGCTCAGCACCCGTACTCCGCGCGTCATCTACAGTGAACCCATGGCGAGCCTCAATGACGATGCGAACTACATCCGGAACCTGTGCACACAGTTGGACATCCCCGGTCTGACCGATATTCACACGCACTTCATGCCGCACAACGTGCTGCGCAAAGTGTGGGCTTACTTCGAACAGGCAGAGGACGTCCTCGGCTACGACTGGCCCATCACCTACCGCACTGATGAAGCTGAGCGAATCGACACGCTGCGCACGCTGGGGGTCAAGCAGTTCACATCGCTGCTCTACCCGCACAAGCCGGACATGGCCGCATGGCTCAACTCCTGGGCCGCCGACTTCGCCGCCCGCACCCCCGACTGCGCTCACAGCAGCACCTTCTACCCGGAACCCGAAGCTGAAGACTACGTCCGCACCGCCATCGAGTCCGGCACCCGGGTTTTCAAAGCCCACGTGCAGGTGGGCGGCTACGACCCGACCGACCCCCACCTCGACCCCGTGTGGGGCATGATTGCCGAGGCGGAACTGCCCATCGTCATTCATGCCGGCCATGCTCCCCAGAGAGGAGCGCACACCGGCATCGAGCCGATTCGCGAGGTGCTGAGACGGTTCCCGCGCCTCACCTTGGTTATGGCCCACCTGGGTATGCCGGATTACGATGCGTTCCTTGACCTCGCCGATGAGCACCCCAACTTCCACCTGGACACCTGTATGGCGCTAACTGACTTCACGGAGCGGTTCGCCCCGACTTCAGGGAAGTACCGGAGGCGCTTGGGCGATTACGGGGATCGGATTGTGTTCGCCTCAGATTTCCCCAACATTCCCTACAGCTACGCGCACCAGGTTGAAGCGCTTGAGCGGCTGGAGCTGGGGGAAGAGTGGATGCGAGCTGTCCTGTGGGACAACGGTCAGCGGCTTCTGAACCCGGTGCCGTAGACTGGCGGGACTATGGCCTTTGACTTTGCGAGCGAAATCGCCGACCTCAAGCAGACCTTCGCCTCGATTCGCGAGGTGTCCAACATCGATCAGCTGCGCTCAGAAGTCGCTGAGCTCACCGAGCAGGCGGCAGCACCTGACCTGTGGGACAACCCGGATGAGGCCCAGCAGGTCACCTCGAAGCTTTCGCACCGCCAGTCCAGGCTTGAAAAACTCGAAAAGTTTGATGAGCGCATTGACGACGTCGAACTGCTGGTCTCCATGGCCGAAGACGAAGACGACGGCGACGCCCTGCAAGAAGCGCAAGACGAAGTCAACAAGCTTTCCCGCGAACTGTCGGACATGGAAATCGCCACGCTCCTGTCCGGTGAATATGACGAACGCTCCGCGGTGATCACGGTTCGCTCCGGTGCAGGCGGTGACGACGCCACCGACTTCGCACAGACGCTCACCCGCATGTACGTGCGCTGGGCGGAAAACAACGAATACAACGTGCAGGAACTCGACACCTCGTACGCAGAAGGTGCGGGTGTGAAGTCTGCGACCATCCAGATCAATGCGCCCTACGCCTACGGCACCCTGTCAGTTGAAGCCGGCACGCACCGCCTGGTGCGCATCAGCCCGTTCGACAACCAGGGCCGCCGCCAAACCTCATTTGCGGCAGTCGAAGTCATTCCGCTCATCGAGCAGACCGACCACGTCGACATTGACGAAAACGACCTGCGCATCGACGTGTACCGTTCCTCCGGTCCCGGCGGTCAGTCGGTCAACACGACTGACTCCGCTGTGCGCATTACCCACATCCCCACGGGTGTGGTTGTGTCAATGCAGAACGAAAAGTCGCAGATTCAGAACCGCGCGGCAGCCATGCGAGTGCTCCAGTCGCGACTGCTGCAGCTGAAGCACGAAGAAGAAGAGGCGCAGAAGAAGAGCCTCGCCGGTGACATCAAGGCATCGTGGGGCGACCAGATGCGCTCCTACGTCACCCACCCGTACCAGATGGTCAAGGACCTGCGCACCGGCTACGAAGTCAACAATCCCTCTGCTGTTTTCGATGGTGACATCGACGGCTTCCTCGAAGCGGGCATCCGCTGGCGCAAGGAAGAACAGCAGAAGGCAGAAGAAGAAAACGCTCTGCCCTGATAAAAAGGACGATCCCAGAACATGGCTAAGACCGGCGAGTTCATAAAGAACGACGGCAAAAAGGTCGTCGCGCGCAATCGCCGTGCCTCTTTTGACTACCACCTGGAAGAGGAATTCGAAGCTGGCCTCGTACTCACGGGCACGGAAGTGAAGTCGCTGCGCGAAGGCCGGGCATCAATCACTGACGGCTATGCCCACATTGACCGCGGTGAAGCCTGGATCGAGAACATCTACATTCCCGAATACCTCCAGGGGACCTGGACGAATCACGCGGCCAGGCGCAAGCGGAAGATGCTTCTGCACAAAGCCGAGATCATCAGGATCACTCAGAAGCTCAAAGAATCCGGGCGCACTCTGGTACCGCTTGAGCTGTACTTCTCTGGTTCGCGCGTCAAGATCTCCTTCGCCCTGGCAAAGGGCAAGAAGGATTGGGACAAGCGTCAGGCACTGCGCGAAAAGCAGGACAAGCGCGAAGCCGAACGCGCCATGTCGCTGCGGCAGAACAGGTGAGCGGAACCTCGGCCTTCCTTTAGTCGGCTGTCAGCCGGCACATGATCGGGGACTGAGCCGGCACCTCGGCAGGGGCTTTGACCAGTGCGTCCCTCAGCGTGAGTCGTTAAACTCGGGGCTATGCAGCGAGTAGATTTCTATTACGATCCCTCTTGCCCCTTCTGCTGGGTCACCAGCCGCTGGCTTGTGCAGGTCAGCGCTAAGCGCGACATTGACGTCACGTGGCGGCCATTCAGCTTGGCGATTAAGAACGACGAACTGCCCGGCGGTGCCAATGAAAACTCAGGTCACTCGAAAGGCCACAACGCCGGTCACCGTGTGCTGCGTGTGATTGCGGCGGCTGAGAAAGAAGGCGTCAACGCAGGTGGTCTGTACACCGTGTTCGGTGCGGCTCGGCACGTTGACGGCACGGACTTCACTGACGAACTCATCAGTGAAATCCTTGCTGATTCTGGCCTTTCCGAAGACCTTCTGAAAGCCGCTGACGATGACAGCTGGGATGAGCACCTCAACGCTGAACTGAAGTCGGCTCTCGACCTGGTCGGAGACGATGTCGGTGTGCCAATCATCGCCTTCGAACGCGAAGACGGCTCCAAACAGGGCTACTTTGGTCCGGTCATCCTTACCCTTCCCGCGGAAGAAGAAAGCCTCGCCATGTGGGACGGCCTGAGCAGCTTGGCCACGGTTGAAACCTTCTACGAACTCAAGCGCACCCGTCCATCTGGCGGGCCCGATACCCAGAGCACCAAGGGTCTCTGAGGATTGCACTGATTTCCCAGCACGCTTAGGTTGACAGAGCACCATTTCTCTGACGAGGCGGAGCTCACCCAGCGCCGATTTGGTCTCGTTGCCATTCCCTTCCGGGGACGGCAACGGGACTTGTGGATTCTCGGGGGCCTGTTGTGTGGAGTTCAGGCGCTGGGACAGGGTTTTGCATCGGCTGTGGACAACCTGGGGATAAGTCGGCCGATCAAGTTTCTGCCAGGGGTTGCCCTGCAGTCGACTTGACAGATGCTGAGCTTCTGACCTGCATAAATATATGTTTGTGAGTTTATGCACGCTATTCTTCTGCCTGTGGTTGGATCTGTGGATCAAGAGGGCTTCCTGCTGGCGTTGGCCCCGCGCTGAGGCGGTTCCTGCTTGTTGAGCACTGCTCGTCCACGGCTGTGGATAACCCTGTGGGATTTGGGGATTCAGTTTGCCAGCAGGGTGGGTCTGAAGTTATGCGTGAGTGTGGCTTCAGATCTGTTTTCGGGTGCTGATCTCACTGCTTCGCGCCCCGGTTGGCTTTGTGTGGGGCGGGGGTGGAATAATCGTCTGAGCCTGCAGCGTTAACGCTGTGTGTTAGACAAATTCATATGGGGATGATCGGTTTCGACGTTGACGTGTGTGTCGAGTGAAGCGGGTCGAGGATGCAGGGTCATCTCGTTAACGATCCTTGCAAAAGAATAGGTGCTAAATCTAACGACCGCACCGAGTTCGCCCTCGCCGCCTGATAAAGGCCTTCAACTAGCGAGCTGCGACTCTGCCGGCCTAGGTCTGCTTTCGGCCTAGCTCCCGGTATCAGCTTAGAAAGCCACTGCTGACGGTGTTTGTTGGGGACACCGTCGGGACTTCTACCCAACTCCGTCTGTTGAGCACGGTGTTCGTGCCAAGCTCAGGACCTAAGAAACATTCTTCACGAACTGCACCCGGAGAAGCCTCGGTGCATCGTCGACGGACGCGGGTTCGATTCCCGCCATCTCCACCTCGGGGGAAGCGTTGAACTCTATAGTCAACGCTTCCCCCATTTCTTTTGCGTCAGAGAGTTCCTCGAAGGTGACTTCTGCACCGTGGTCGAAGAACCATGATGCGATGGTCAGCTCGCCTGGACCGACGAAGATCTTGTCCATGAAGTACTCCAGCAGCAGATCCCTGGTCTCAGGGGCATCCATTGTTGCCCCGGCATACTTTTTGTAGAACGTTCCGATGCTGACCTCATCCTCGAACGGGGCTGCTTTGACATGCTCGGCCTGGATCGCACCATCAAGCTCACGCTTTTGGTCTTCCAATACCTGCATAGCCTCAGCTGTGGCGTCATTGAAGATGCCAGCAGCTATCGCTTTGACGAAGTTAGCCAGCTTGGCCGCCACACCCTTCCGGCGAGCCTCCAGTGCCTCTAGAACTGCCGTTCCCCGTTCATGCGTCTCTCGGTAGTGGACTGCCATGTCCACGGCTAGAGAAGCCAACATGGCTTCGTCGTCGAGGAAGTCCTCAGCCGTCTCCGCGACACGTGCCTCCAAGTCGTCTTTACGGAGGGGCTTAAGCGTGCACTGCTTCTTACGCTGGTTGAAGCAGTAGTAGTACCGGTGCTTTCTGCCGGTTTTCGATGTTTCTGAAACACCTTGCACCTTCTCCATATAAGTGGGGAGGCGCGAGGCCTCGATCTTTAGTATTAAACACCGATACATGACTGTTCTCGTCGACTTGACCATTGTTGCCACGGTCGTTGGGCGCGAAGAGTCAGGGCTTTGCAGCAACGCCATCACTGGCGCGAGCCTGAAATGCCCTGTTGTTGCGCGAAGCATCCAGCAGCTGGTGGTAGATCCACGTGGTCTGCAATGGCTTTCGGAGCGCGTGACGATCACGGTCATCGGCAGCTTCTCCAGTGGTTCTCGCGGGCGCTCGACGCCGTCGGGCCCAGTGCCAGGGCCGTACCGTACTCGCGCGGCATCCGTAGCCACCTAGCCACCGCGCCAGCTGCGGCTGCGCTTGTTGACAGTCTCAACCACCAGGGGTTACCTTGTAACTGGTTATCAGGTAACCATTCGTTGTATTCATGAAACGGGGGACAGTGCATGTCCGTAAAGCACGCGATACTTGCGCTCCTGTCGTCGGAGCCGTCGTCGACATACCAACTCTGTAAACGCTTCGACGCGTCCACCGGCCAGAGTTGGCCGCTCAACATTGGGCAGGCGTCGTCGACGCTCCAGCGCCTGGAGCGCGACGGACTCGTGGTCCGCGACGACACGGAGACCGACGGCGAGTCAGGCGGCCAGCCTTGGCGGCTCACGAGCAAGGGCGCCGATGATCTCCAGGTCTGGTGGGAGCGCCCTGTAGTCGCAGAGCAGCGCGGCCGGGGCGAGCTCGTCGTGAAGCTCGCCCTCGCTACGGTCACGCCCGGCGTCGACGTGCTCGCGCTTGTGCAGCGCCAGCGCAGCACGACGCAGCGGACCCTGCACGATCTCACCCGCTTGCGTCGTCAAGCCGACGATTTCGTCGGCCAGCTCGTGCTTGACCACCACCTGTTCCTCACCGAAGCTGAACTCCGTTGGCTCGACCACATCGAAGGCACCCTGGGCCGTCGTGCCGAGGTGCGCTCAGACGCCGACGCAGCCATCACGGCTGAGCCCTCGCCGGTGAGCAACGCGAAAGGCCGCCGATGACGTCGCCGGGCCCGCTGTTAGCGCTACGTGATGTGACCCGCGTCCACGGCGAGGGTGCGCGTCGAGTCACCGCTCTTGACGCCGTGAGCCTCGTCGTCGAGGCGGGCGAATTCGTTGCCATCATGGGACCTTCAGGCTCGGGCAAATCGACGCTGCTGAATCTCGCGGGAGGCCTCGACTCCCCGACGAGCGGCGAGGTGCTCGTCGAGGGATCCCCGCTCTCCGGGCTCACCAGCCCGCAGCTCGCATCCATGCGACGCCGCCACGTCGGCTACGTGTTCCAAGACTTCAACCTCCTGCCTGGGCTGAGCGCCGTCGAGAACGTCACCTTTCCCCTCGAGCTCGACGGCATGCCATGGCGTCGAGCTCGACGCGCGGCGATGGATGTGCTTACCCAATGTGGGATTGCCAAGCTCGCTGATCGTCGTCCCGAGGAAATGTCGGGTGGTCAGGCCCAGCGCGTCGCCATCTCCCGGGCGCTCGTCGGGCCTCGACGGCTCCTGCTCGCCGACGAACCCACGGGCGCGCTCGACAGCGAGACCGGCGTCGCGGTGCTCGAACTCCTTCGCCAGCGTGCTGACGAGGGAGCGGCGGTGGTCATGGTGACGCACGAGCCTCGATTCGCGGCATGGGCGGACCGCACGGTATATCTGCGCGATGGGCGCATCTCGGGAGAGGCTGGGCCGACCGACCCGAACCAGCTGCTTGACGAGCTCCACACCGGCGACGGAGCACCCCGATGAGCGCCTGGCGCGCCGTGCTGCGGTTGGCGAGCCGCGACGCTCGACGCCACTTGACCCGGACGATTCTCGCCGCTTTGCTCATCGCCTTGCCGGTCGCGGCGCTCGGCACGTTCTTCTCTATCTCCTCGCCGGGCGCCCCGACCACGAAGCGTGTGCTGGAGAGCATTCCCGACGGTGGCCAGGCCACCATCACGGCCGCAGCCCTGCCGCAGGGTGGACCACCATTTCCGCAGATCCCCGAGGGTGCCCCCGGGCCGTGGATGGACGATGAAGAAGTGCGCGCCGCAGATCCGGAGCAGATTCGCGCGGCACTCCCACCGGCCATCGAGCTCTCCGAGTACTGGACGTCGCCGTCGCTCGTCGCATCGCCAGAGCTCGGGCTGCAGCCGGGGCAGGAGCAGACCCTCGACAGTCAAGTGAAGACGCTCGATGGGAAGCCCCCCAAGCGGCTCGCGATGGTGGAGCTGTGGGAGGGCGAACCGTGGGCCTTTTCCGCCAGCGCGCCGCGTGTGGCTGAGGGCACCGCTCCGACGACGCCCTCGGAAGTCATCATCACGCGCTCCCTGGCCGACCGACTCCACCTCGAAGTGGGCGATTCGCTGGGCTTCCTCGCGCCACCGGACGTCGGCGTTCGCAGTTACGACGGCAACCTCGCCGCCGCGATGAACGATTCCGCCCGAGGTTACCGTGTGGCTGGCATCGCTGACACGTCCGGCACCCGCGCCTGGGCGCCGTCGGGCTGGTTGTCGTCGCTGGCCGCGAAGCATCCGGAAGGGCTGCAACGGCACTGGTTCGCGCACGGTTCGGAGCCCGTGACGTGGACGGATGCCAAAGCGCTGAACAAGCTCCAGGCTTTCGCGATTTCCAGGCACGTGCTCGAACACTACCCGGCCGCCGACGAGCTCTACCCGGCGGACATCGATCCAGCGCAGCTGCTGGAGCGAGCTATCGGCGTCGCGGTAGCACTTGTGGTGGGTGGGCTGCTCGTGTTCTTCCTCGTCACTCCTGCGATTGCGATTTCCGCGGAGCAGTCGCGGCGCACGCTCGGACTTGCCGGGGCGGTCGGCGCCACCCCACGCCACCTGCGGCGCATCGTGCTGTCCCAAGGGCTTGTCATCGGAGTATTCGGTGCGGTGCTGGGATGCGTGCTGGCAGTCGCGTCAGCTGCGGGATTCGGCGCACTGCTCGGGGCGATGGTGCCAGCCGAGGACTCCGAGCAGCCGCGATTTGGTGCGGACGTGGCGCTCGCCAACTTCCCCTGGTGGGTGCTCGTTGCCGGTGCATGCATCGCCGTGCTGCTCGGCCTGATCGCCGCGTGGGGGCCGGCGCGCTCCGTCGCTCGTCTCTCGGTAGTCGATGCGCTGCGCGACAGGCCCAGCGTGCGCGCGCAACGTCGTCGTCGGGGACGCTCGCTCATCATCGGCCCCGCACTGCTCGGTATTTCGGTGCTGGTTGGCGCGGCGACGCTGTTGGCGCGAGTGCCCGAACATGTGGCGGGCCAGGAAGCTAAGGCGGAACTTGCGCCGGGCTCGCTGCCGCCAGGCGCGACGGTGTTCGTCATTGGGGCGTCACTTGCCATCGTGGCCGCGCTGGCCGGCCTCGCGGTCACGGTGCGAGGGCTGCTTCCACTCCTCGGGAGGCTCGGGGATGGCCGTCGACCGGTGTGGAAGCTGGCGCTTCGAGATGCGGCCGATCATCCGTCGCGGACGGTGCCGGCGGTCCTCGGCGTGATGTTCTCGCTGCTGGCAGCGTCGTATCTGTTGGTCATGGGCGCGTCGCAGCATGCCGATCTTCGGACGACGGGCGAGTCCGTCGACTGGCGGGGGACATTCCTCGTCTCTCCGACGGTGTCCATCGACCCGGTGCTCGATCGGGCCATCGCCGATGCTGCGCTGGAAGAGCTGTCCCGCAGCCTGCCTGAGGTCGACGGTTCGCATCCCGTCGAAGCGTTGGCCCACGACTCGCCGACATTGCTTCTCCCTCTCCAGCCGAAGGGCCGCGAATGCCCCGAAAACACATTGGTTCACGCCGCCTCGGCACGAACTCCGGGAGCTCCGCTTCGTTGCGTGAGCGAGGTCTCTGGTGCTGCCTTCAATGGGGGGACCACCCGGTTCGGAAGCCCCGAATCTCCCTCGGAGCCGCCGGTGTTGATGGATGGCCCTGCGCTGCAGGCGATGCGTCTGCCAGGGGCCGACGCCGCCGCGCAGGTGCTGGATAGTGGGGGTGTGTTGGTGAGCGATGCCTCGTTGATCGATGACGACGGTCGTGTCCGTCTTGCGCGCATCCCTCGTGAGAAGCTCGACACGCTCGAAACTGATCCGCACGACGAGGTGAAGCTCCCGGCGAAGTTTGTGCGGGGCATCGGTACCGGCCTCGTGATGTCACCTTCGACGGCGCGTGGCCTTGGTCTCGACCACATCGTGCTGGAGGGCGTGCTGGCAGACACCTCGAAACCGCTGGATGAAGCTACGCTCGAGCGCTTGGGTGACGAAAGAGTCGGCGGGCTGGTGTGGGTGAGCCTCCCGGACTCGACAGACCCGCTTGAGGGCAACAGGGGGCCAGAGGAGCGTGCGGCCACGTGGGGGCCGCCGGTGCTGCTGGGGGTCCTCTCCGTTGCAGCGGCGGCCATCGCGGTGCTGCTGTCCGCCACGCAGGGGCGCCGCGACGCGATCACGGCCTATGCGGTGGGTGCGTCACGAGGCGTGCTCGTGCGGATCGGGATCGCGAAAGCTGCGGTGATCTTGCTGTTCGGGGTGCCGTTAGGGCTCGGCACCGGGCTCGCGGTCAGCGCCTACCACGTCGCTTGGAAGAGGCGGATCGCTTCCAGCGGGGCGTGGCTGGACACCGTCCCACTGTGGGGCTACCAAGCCATGCTGGGGGCGGGGGTCGTCGTCGCGGGAATGCTGGCAGCGCTGCTGCTGACGAGGCCGCCTCGACAGTTGGTGCGGCGCGGGCTCGACTGACGTGGCCATATGCGCCCTGCTTTTGAAGTTGACCGTCACACGATGCGCGGAGCAGAGTGGGTGACCACGAAGGGGGGAGAGGTGTGCTGACTGATGGTCTTCGTATGGAGGCCGTCAGAAGCGGCATCAACTCATGCAATGTGGGAGCCCACGGCTGAGTAACGCCGTAATCGATTATCTTCTTGCCGCCAGTTGCTTGCATTGGCTGTGCTGCTGGCTCGCGAGGGGCCTGAGCGGTAATACAGCTGCAGCCAAGCTATCGACCGCCGTTTCACGACGGTTGGTGAGCGTGGCAGCTGTCTGGGGGGTGGTCACGTTCTGCAACCGGTCAGCGCAACGTGCCCACCACCAGTCCCGGTCCCGAAGGGAAGGTCAGTTCTCCCAGGCTTCGATGATTTGCCAGGTTGTCGTCTCACGTTCGAGGGTCGGTTTCCCGCCCCGTTGTCGAAGGATTCTCGAGGCACGGCGTAACAGCCGGTGAGCCATCGGCGCATCGAACAGAACAGTGCCTCTCCAAGTCGCCCCCACGATTTGATTCCTGTCTGCGAGAGTACGCATTCGAGTGCGGTCTTTCCCCGGCAGGACAAGCCCCTGACGCCAAGCGCGGTGATAGTCCAACGCCAGGGACTGCCAAAGGTTTGGTTGACTGAGTGTCTTGCACTTTAAGTGGGTCCGGGAAAGGACGTTGGCTGTGAATTCAGCGTACTCACTATAGTAGAGGTGGGGGAGAGGGGGAATGAACGCTCACCGCTGCAATCCATTATGATTTTCTGTTTGGGTGCTTGCAGGGATTCTTATCTGTCGAGTATTGCGAATAGCAACTTCTAACTCGGCACTGATGTTCGGTGTGCATCAGTTGGGTGCAAGATCCTTGTAGGGGTGAACCCAGCAGTGGTTTGCGATTCAGCCACCCAGCCGTTTCGTACACCCACTTGAGTTTTGTAGCCAAAGTTGAGTACGGACAACCGTGTAAAGTCCTGGGACGTAGTTCACTCGATGTTTCGGGACTTTTTGTGTTTCGGCCTGGCGAACTGCGGGTGCGAATCATGCTGTCATGACTGACGCCAGAGTTTCCTTGGCTTGTGCGACCAGCAGAGAAGGCTTGCTTAGCATTGAGTAATGACTGCGTTTGAATCACCTTCTGCATGGACCCGTCGGTCGGTCCTCGCCGGGCTGCTGACGGCCCCGTTTGTTGGGTTGGTTAACGGTTGTGCACCAATCAGCACGAAACACAGCGAAACTTCGGGTGCGCGGAAGGCCCTGGTCTACCGCGGGCCGGCGGGGTGCGAAGGCTGCGCGGAAACTCTTGCAGAGCGGCTGTCTCAATCGCCGCTGGGTATGGACGTTGCGTTCATCGGCCCGGATGAAAAGTTCCCTCTCGAAGCGAGTGCTCTTTCTGGAGTCGCTCTCTACGCTCAGCCGGGCGGTGGAGACGATATTCCCGCCGCTGCGCAGAGTTTTCCTTCCGATTTCATTCGCGGGGTTGCTGACTTTGTTATGGCAGGCGGAAGCTACCTTGGGGTCTGCATGGGTGCATATCTTGCAGGGACCGAAGGCTTTGGTCTTGTGAACGAACCCGTCGAGGGTCAGGTGAATGTTCCCGGCTTCCCCGTGACAGACAGCACGGCTCAAGTTGTGGCAGTCACGTGGGACGAAACCTCGCGATGGACCTATTTTCAAGAGGGAGCGAGGCTGCCCAAAGAAGGCGCTGAGGCTTATGCCCATTACGAAACAGGCGACATCGCCGCCGCGTACTATCGGTTTGGGGAGGGAAGTGTGGGCTTGATTGGCCCCCATCCAGAAGCTGATAAAACCTGGTTTGATGACGATGATCTTGTCGACCCCGACGGCGACGACTGGAAATACGCAATCCCACTTGTCGAGCGAATTCTCAGTTGACCGGCGGGAAACTTGGGTGCAGGCGGAGAACCACAGATCAATTCGGTGAAGGCGTTCTGACTTGCCTGCTGAGCAAGAGGCAGCAAGTTTCGGAATGCGCCTTTGGGTGGCTCTGCAGGCCCCGGTGGTTCTTCGAACGACTGGGGTTCATTTTGTCCCCGACATTGGTTTGTCCTCAGCGCCGGTACAGGTGGCCTTGTTCATGGTCTGCCGTCTGCAGGTGCAGGCCGAGCTTTTCTGCCAGCCGGGCGGATGGGGCGTTGCTTGGATCAATAATCGCCACGACTGGACGCTCAGGATGCGTCTGACGTGCCCAGTCAATGGCGGCAGCTGCGGCCTCGGCCGCATAGCCCCTTCCCTGGGCTTCGGGCGCAAAGCGGTAGTAGAGGTTGAGTACCTTTTGGCCCTGTTCCTCTGAGAAGCGCAAGCCTGTAAAGCCGATGATCTCGGCTGGTTCTCGGAAAACGACAAAGTAGCCGATTCCGTCCTCCGCCCAGTTGCGCTGCCACGCGGCCAGCAGCTCGAAGGCCTCGTCACGGTTCTTCATCGCCAGTTCAGGGCGATGCTGGTAGGTCCTTGGGTCAGAGTGGATGCTGAACACAGCATCTTCATCGCCGTCATGCGGTGGTCGTAGTGCCAATCGCTCAGTCGTAAGTGAAGTCATTGTTCCCTTCGAGTAAAGAGCTTCAAAGTGCGCTTCCGCAGCTTTTCCGGTCAACTCTTGTAGATTTTGTCGCTCCGGCCGATAGAAAACACCTCGATGGTTGGGTCGCGCTCAGAGTTCCTCTAGGACCTCGTCAATGCTGAAACGTTCGCCGTTGTCCTCCGAAATTGCTTCGTGGAGCTCTTGTAGGTCAAAGGAGTCTTCGATTTTCTCCAAGATCGCTGACCGGGCGAAGTCGGAAACCGTGACGCCTTCAGAATCGGCAAATTTGCGAACAAGAACGGCGCTTTCGTCAGGCAGTTCGACAGTTATCGTGCTCATGCAATGCTCCTCTCGCTGTTCGAAGCAAGTGTATTCAGCAGCGCTGACACAGCCCTTCGAAAGTTGCCTGCCTACGCCCCAATAAGGTTTGCCGCCAGTCCCGTCACTGCGCCGATCAGCACGACGGCCCATGCGGGCCACTTAGCCAGCATGAGCAGCGCCAGGCACGCCAGAGCAATCAGCAGGGGAGCGGGCCCCGTAATAGCTGAAGACACAACCGGGGTGATGAGGGCCGCGGCGAGGATCCCGACAACAGCGGCATTCGCTCCAGCCACACCAGCGCGCGCAAGCGGGCTTGTCTGCACTGACGCCCAGAACGGAAGCGTGGCTATCACCAGGAGCAGTCCGGGGAGGAAAACGGCAATCAGCGCAACCGCCGCACTGAGCCACGCCTCGGCGGTGGCGACCCACTGGGGCGCAGCCAAACTGGCCAGCAGGGGAAGGCCCATCAAGAGGACCGCGAACAGGCCAACACTGATCAGACCCACTGTCGTCGAAACGTGCACACGCAGCGGATGGTCAGCGCCACCAGCCACCCCACGGCAGAAGAGCAGTCCCGCCACAATGCCCGCACCGATAGCCGTCACCTGCCCGAGGTTCCCAGGTACCAGCAGGGCCGCAGCAGCTCCCGTGGCTGCAATGAGCGCGCGACGAAAATCTGGCGCGAGCGTTGTCGCCATACCCATCACCGCGTGCGCCACAACAACAACGGCAACAGCTTTCAAGCCCATGAGGAGGCCGTCACCCACAGGGCCGCCGAGGTGGACGGCACCAAGTGCGAACAGCACCAGAAGCAGGGCGGAGGGGAGAGTGAAGGCTGTCCATGCGGCAAGGGCGCCCAGGGTTCCGCCGCGGAGCAGGCCCAGAGCAAAGCCCACCTGTGACGATGCCGGGCCCGGCAAGAACTGGCACAGGGCAACGAGCTGTCCGTAGTGGCCGCAGGTTTGCGCTTTAATGCGAAATCACGCAGTAATGCAGCGCATTAAAGCGCAAACCTGCATTACTGCGTGAATCCGGCGTCGGTCTAGCCGCTGCCCGACATCAAGCCCGCGGCATATCCTCAGTGCCGCGGCGGATGCGCTGCTGCCACGCAGTCATGATCCGCTCCGGCGTGGGCCGGGACATGAGCGAGCCGACAACGTAGGCGATGAGCGAAGCGCCCAGGCCGAAGTAGATCGGCGTGTTCGCAAACAGCCCGTTGACGATCATGAAGATGACAGCGGTACCTGTTCCTGCGATCATGCCCGCCAGAACTCCGACGATGGTGCCGCGCTTCCACACCAGCCCGCCGACAATCGGGATGAACAAACCGGCCACGAGGATGTTGTATGCAATTGTCAGCGCATCGACCACGCTGGTCATGACGCAGGCCAGGATGATCGACACGATTCCCAAACTGACCAGGTAGATCCGTGAGTCGCGAACTTCGTCCCCGGTTTCGCGCACGAGGCTGCCGCGCAGAGCTTCGCCGAGTCCGCTGCTGGTCGATGTGCGCTTGGCCAGAGCGGGTTCAACAACGTCCTGACGCAGAACCGTTGAGGCGGCAAGAAGCGCACCGGATGACGTCGACATGACAGCCGACAGCGCTGCTGAGAGAACCAGTCCGGCAAGCAGCGGTGACAGCGCATGTTCGGTGACGGCTGTGAACACCTGGTCGGAGTCTTCGATGCCGGGCACCAGCACGCGGGCCCCCACACCCACCAGGGCACCGGCAGCACCGTAGAGCACGCAGTACACACCGGCGGCGAAACCACCCCAGCGAGCGGTGCCGGGGGAGCGGGCGGTGAACACGCGCTGCCAGATGTCCTGACCGATGAGCAGGCCGATTGTGTAGATGAGAACGTAGGTGATGATCATGTTCGGCCCGATGGCCACCGGGTCGAACGCTTCGGGACCCACTGCGTTCCGGATGGCGGTGAAGCCGCCTGCGTCTGTCAGGACGATCGGCAGCAGGATGATGAAGATGCCGACGGTTTGGATGAGGAACTGCACGAAATCGGTCATGGTGATCGACCACATGCCGCCGAGCATGGAGTAGACGATGACGACAGCTCCGCCGATGAGCACCGCAGGCACCCGGTCGATGCCCAACAGCGAGTGGAAGATCGCGCCGTATGCCACCGTGGAGGTTGTCGAGATCATCAGCCCGTATGCGGTCATGATGATTCCCGAAACAGTGCGGGAGCCGATTCCGTAGCGCAGCTCCAGCATCTGGGACACCGTGTAGATCTCCAGGCGTTGGATCGTTGGGGCGAAGAGCAGGCTCAGAATGATGATGCCCAAGCCGATGCACACAACCAGCCACATGCCCGACAGTCCGTGGACGTATCCCAGGCCGACACCTCCGACGGTAGAGGCTCCGCCGAGCACAACGGCGGCCATAGTGCCCATGAACACCAACGGTCCCAGCCGCCGTCCGGCAACAAGGAAGTCCTCCTGGTTCTTCGCGCGGATTCGACCCCAGACGCCGAATGCGAGCATGCACGCCAGGTAGACGGCTACGATTGCTGTTTCCATGGTGTTTCTCTCTTGCGGGAAGGGCAGTGGGGCAGCTGCAGTGCGTGCCCCGACGGATTCGGGTGGTTGGTGAAGCGGATCAGATCCTCACGTGGATGAGTGTTGGGACATCAGCGCCCAACGCCTCGGCAACTGCGCGTTCCAGCTGGTCAGAGCAGTCGGGGTCGGTGGCGTCCAATTCTACGCCCTTGCCGCCGAACGCCGTGCCCAAAGCCGCGAAATTCGGCCTGGCCAGGTGGACGGCGAACGGGTCGATGTGCCGCTGCTGCATCTGCGCTTCGATTTCGGCATAGCCCCCGTTGTCGACGATGACCATGGGGATGCCCAGACCCAGTTCGACTGCTGTCATGACTTCCTGGATGGAGAACATGGCAGCGCCGTCGCCCACGTGGACGACCACCGGGCGGTT
Organism: Brevibacterium sp. HMSC063G07; assembly: GCF_001810665.1. Lineage (NCBI taxonomy): Bacteria > Bacillati > Actinomycetota > Actinomycetes > Micrococcales > Brevibacteriaceae > Brevibacterium > Brevibacterium sp. HMSC063G07. Next base: position 20,953 of record NZ_KV802360.1, on the reverse strand, counting down.
TGGATCTGCCAGCTTGGCGCCGATTGCAGCGGGAATGCCGTAGCCGAGGGTGGCAAAGCCCGGCATGTACAGCAGCTGGTCTTCGCTGTGGGCCTGCAGGGCGTGGACGGCTCCGTCGTAGGTGACCTGCGAAGAATCACCGGCGATCACGGTTCCGGGCCCGCCTGCGGCTGTGATTGCCCGCGTCGTCCACACTCCCGCACCGTCGGGGAATTCGCTGCGCCATTCGCGATTGAGATCGGCTGTCCGTTCAGCGCCGCTGCGGCCCGGCTGCTCACCCAGTTCCCGGCTCAGCGCATCGACGAACTCCCGGCTGTCGGAGTGAACCAGGATGTTGCCCGGCAGGTTTTTGTGCAGCTGATCGGGGTCGATGTCGCAGCGGATGACTGTCTGGGTCGGCTGGTTTTCGGGCTGTTCGGGTGGGCAGCCCAGGTGGTCCCAGGAATTGACGCCGCGCGCGCCGATCCGTCCGCCCCACAGGTCGGAGTCTGCAAGCTCTGAACCGATCACCAACAGGACGTCGGCGTTCTGCGACTCTTTCTGCACCGAAGGAAAGCGCACGCTGGCACCCAAGGACAGGGGGTGTGACTCATCGACTGCGCCCTTGCCGTTGGCGGTGGTCACAAGCGGTGCGTCGAGCTTTTCAGCCAGCGCGGTCAGCGGCCCGGCCATGCGGCGGGCACCACCGCCGGCAATGATGAGCGGACGCTGTGCCGCCGTCAGCGCCTCGGCAGCTTCGGCAACTACTGCGGGAGCCGGCTGTATCGGCGTGACGGTGCGCGGCACCTCGGCGGTGCCGTGCCAGGGGCCCTCGAGAACATCGAGCGGCACCTCGATGTGGATCGGCCCCGGCCGTTCCGAAGCGAACCGGGCGAAAGCCTCGGACACGGCGGCAGCGGCACCTTCGGCGGTGCGGGTGCGCTTGGAGCCGACCAGGAGATTGTCGATGGCTTCGGCGGTGGCCTTTGTTTCGTGCAGCAGACCGACATCGGCCCGCTCCAACCCGTTGGGCACACCGGGGGAAAGGATGAGCATGGGACGGGATTCCGCATAGGCGGTGGCGGCTGCCGTGATGACGTTCGTCAGGCCCGGACCGGAGGTTGTGATGACAACACCGGGTTTGCCGCTGAGCAGCCAGTAGCCGTCAGCGCCATAGCCTGCACCCTGTTCGTGGCGGGGCGTGATGGCGCGGATGCCGAAGGTTTCAAGGTGGCGGTAGAACTCCAGATTGTGGGTTCCGGGAATGCCGAACACGGTGTCGACGCCGTGGGCCGCCAGTGCGGCGATGACGGCCAAACCGCCGTTGCGATAGGCGTCGTCAACGCGCTTCAGGCGTTCGTTGATGCTGGTCACGTGTGCTCCTGGTCCAGGGTAGAAGGGGATGGTCAGAGTACGAGGCGGAGCTTCCCTCCCACTTGTGCCGTGTAGGCAGTCCGCGGGAGGGCAAGCGGATCAGCCGAGGTTGTCAGCGGCGAAGCCCGTGGGAGATTCGGCGCCCTTCTTCTGAGCGGCCCACAGAGAAAGGAGTTCGTAGCCGACCTGTGCTGCGGCCAGACCGGTGATTTCGGCGTGGTCATAGGCAGGAGCGACTTCGACGATTTCAGCGCCGACGATGTTGAGTCCCTGGAGGCCGCGAATGGAGTTGAGCAGTTCGCGGCTTGTCATACCGCCGGCCTCGGGGGTGCCGGTGCCCGGTGCGGCCGCGGGGTCGAGCACGTCGATGTCGACGGAAATGTAGACGGGCGCATCACCCAGGCGCTTGCGGATGCGGGCGACAATGTCCGGCAGCGGCTGGAACTGGTAGTCGTCGGAGCGCAGAATCTGGAAGCCGAGCACAGCATCGTCCTCGAGGTCCTTCTTGCCGTACAGGGGACCGCGGATTCCCACGTGCATACAGTGTTCGAGGTCGAGCAGACCCTCTTCTGATGCGCGACGGAACGGCGTTCCGTGAGTGTAGGGCGCACCCATGTAGGTGTCCCACGTGTCCAGGTGAGCGTCGAAGTGCAGCACCGCAATCTTTCCGTGGGTTTTGTGCAGCGAGCGGATGTTCGGCAGGGCAAGCGTGTGGTCTCCGCCCAGGGTGAGCAGCTTCGAGCCGTCTTTGCGCGCTTCGTCGGCGTTGGCTTCGACAGCGGCGATGGCCTCTTCGATGTTGAAGGGGTTCACGCCCAGATCTCCGCAGTCGGCGACCTGCTGCCAGGAGAACGGGTGCACGTCGGTGGCCTGGTTGTAGGGGCGCAGCAGCTTGGAGGACTGGCGGATGTGGGAGGGGCCGAACCTGGTGCCGCTGCGGTAGCTCACACCGGCGTCGAAGGGGATGCCGATGACCTTGACGTCGATTGGCTGGCCTGGCCGCTGTGCTTCGACTTCGTCAATGCGCGGCAGGAGGCCGAAGGTCGGTGGGCCTGCAAAGCGCGGGGTCAGGCTGTAGTCGGCTGGGCCCAGGGGTTGGGATTCGCTCACGTGTTCCTCCTAGTTGCGATGATTCAGCTTCAGGTTTGAGGGGTGAGCTGCATCATGACATATCCAGTATGGCCAACAGCGCCCGCCCATATGCTGCAAGGTATATCTCTGCGTGCGCCTCTGGCGGGCCCGGGTCTTGGGGCCCAATCAGATATCGCTGGGACTGAAGGCCTTTGTTTTTTTGCTCGAATTGGGCCCTGACAGGCCCGGTGTGATGCATTAAACTGAAAAAATTTTTCTTGTGGACAGATGTCGAAAACCTGTGGATAGAGCCCAGGCTGAAAACTCTGCGAATCTCGGGCGATCCCCGGAATCTCGCGGGAGTTGAACTACATTGATGTGATTTTGGAAGTTCACAACTGTGGATGACGGGCTGACAGCCCCTTGTTGACACTGGGTGGGACGCGGCGCGGCGCCAGGAGATTTGCTCGAAAAAGCCTAGATATGGGCGTAGTCTCTTATCGGAACACAACATCTTGTGGTTACTCACCCGTCCGGTTTGGACGGCCAGCAGCCTGAGATCCGAGTCACCTTGAAGGAGACCCACATGATCACCGTTTACACCAAACCCTCCTGCGTCCAGTGCACTGCAACGTTCCGCGCCCTGGATGTCCGCGGTCTGGAGTACCGGTCGGTTGACCTCAGCCAGGACCATGGTGCCCTCGACGTTGTCAAGGCGATGGGCTACATGCAGGCTCCCGTCGTTGTGACCGACGGCGATCACTGGTCGGGCTTCCGCCCCGACAAGATCAATGCTCTCGCAACTGACAGTGCGGAGGCCGCAGCGGTCTGATCATGCTGATCGTCTACTACTCCAGTAGTTCTGAATACACCCACCGGTTTGTAGAAAAACTGGGGCTGCCCGCCGTGCGGCTGCCTCTGCTGACGAAGGACGACACTCCGCTGGTCAGCGAACCCTTCGTCCTCATCACGCCGACGTACGGAGCCGGACGCAACGCCGGCTCCACGCCGCGGCAGGTGATCAAATTCCTCAATGTCAAAGAAAACCGCGACAAGATCGTCGGAGTCATCGGCTCTGGAAACACGAACTTCGGCAGCAACTTCTGCCGTGCGGCCTACACGGTGGCAGAGAAGACCAAAGTTCCCGTCCTCTACAACTTCGAAATGTTCGGAACGCAGGAGGACGTCGACAAAGTGAAAGAAGGGTTGGACAAGCTGTGTCAACGACAGCCGCAGACCGCGACCTAGAAGCCATCATCCGCGAGGACACCGACCTCGACTACCACGCTCTCAACGCCATGCTCAACCTGTACGACCAGGACGGTCGCATTCAGTTTGAACGCGACAAGCAGGCGGCACGACAGTTCTTTCTCCAGCACGTCAACAACAACACCGTCTTCTTCCACGACCTGGAAGAGAAGCTCAACTACCTCATCGAGCACCAGTACTATGAAAAAGAAGTGCTCGACCAGTACTCGTTCGCCTTCATTTCAGAGCTGTCCAAGCACGCATACGCCAAGAAGTTCCGCTTCGAGACGTTCCTCGGTGCGTTCAAGTTCTACACGTCCTACACGCTGAAGACCTTTGACGGCAAGCGCTATCTTGAGCGTTTCGAAGACCGCGTCGTCATGGTGGCTCTGTTCCTTGCCCGCGGTGACGAAAAGCTTGCCCGTCAGCTTGTCGATGAAATCATCTCCGGTCGTTTCCAGCCTGCAACGCCCACGTTCCTCAACGCCGGCAAGAAGCAGCGCGGCGAAATGGTCTCCTGCTTCCTGCTGCGCATTGAAGACAACATGGAGTCCATCGGCCGGTCGGTGAACTCTGCGCTGCAGCTGTCCAAGCGCGGCGGCGGTGTGGCTTTTTGCATGACCAACATCCGCGAAGCCGGCGCACCCATTAAGAAGATCGAAAACCAGTCCTCGGGTGTCATTCCCGTCATGAAGATGCTCGAAGACGCCTTCTCCTACGCCAACCAGCTGGGCGCCCGCCAAGGTGCCGGTGCGGTGTACTTGAACGCCCACCACCCGGACATCTACAGCTTCTTGGACACCAAGCGCGAAAACGCAGACGAAAAGATCCGCATCAAGACCCTGTCACTGGGTGTGGTCATTCCGGACATCACGTTCCACTTGGCCAAGAAGAACGAGCCCATGTACCTGTTCAGCCCCTACGACGTCGAAAGCGTCTACGGGGTGCCGTTCACCGAAATCTCGGTGACAGAGAAGTACTACGAAATGGTCGACGACGCGCGGATCAAGAAAACCAAGATCAACGCGCGCGAATTCTTCCAAACGCTCGCCGAGATCCAGTTCGAATCGGGCTATCCGTACATCATGTACGAAGACACGGTCAACCGTGCCAACCCCATCAAGGGCCGCATCACCATGTCGAACCTGTGCTCGGAGATCCTGCAGGTGAACTCCGCTTCGCTCTACAACGAAGACCTCACCTACAACCACATCGGCAAGGACATCTCCTGCAACCTCGGTTCGCTCAACATCGCCGCGACTATGGACTCCGAAGACTTCGGGCAGACCGTCGAAGTCGCCATCCGCGGCCTGACCGCCGTGTCGGAGACTTCGAACATCGCTTCGGTTCCCTCGATTGAACGCGGCAACTCGATGTCGCACGCCATCGGCCTGGGCCAGATGAACCTGCACGGCTACCTGGGCCGCGAGCGGATTCACTACGGTTCCGAAGAGGGACTCGACTTCACCAGCATGTACTTCTACACCGTGGCCTTCCACGCGGTGCGCGCATCCATGGAGATCGCCAAAGAACGCGGTCGGGCCTTTGAGGGCTTCGAAGACTCCAAATACGCCTCCGGTGAGTACTTCGAGAAGTACACGCAGCAGGAATGGGCTCCGCGCACGCAGCGTGTGGCACAGATCTTCGAAGAAGCCGGTGTGCACATTCCCACCCAGGACGACTGGGCCAAGCTGCGCGACGATGTCGCCGAGCACGGCATCTACAACCAGAACCTGCAGGCTGTGCCGCCGACGGGCTCGATTTCCTACATCAACAACTCAACATCGTCGATTCACCCGATCGCCGCTCCGGTGGAAATCCGCAAGGAAGGCAAGATCGGCCGCGTGTACTACCCGGCACCGCACATGACGAACGACAACCTGGAGTACTTCCAGGATGCCTACGAAATCGGCCCGGAGAAGATCATCGACACCTACGCCGAAGCCACCCAGCACGTGGATCAGGGGCTGTCGCTGACGCTGTTCTTCAAGGACACCGCCACCACGCGTGATGTCAACAAGGCCCAGATCTACGCCTGGACCAAGGGCATCAAAACGGTCTACTACAGCCGCATCCGCCAGATGGCGCTGACCGGTACGGAAGTCGAAGGCTGCGTTTCCTGCATGCTGTGACTAGCAGCGGGAGAACAGAAGGGAACAACAGTGACACAGACACGTGACTTTGGACTGTCCGAGCGGGCTGAGGCGATCAACTGGAACCGCATTGAGGACGACATCGACCTTGAGGTGTGGGATCGGCTCACGTCGAACTTCTGGCTGCCGGAAAAGGTTCCGCTGTCCAATGACATCCAGTCGTGGGCCACGCTCAGCGATGACGAAAAGTGGATGACCATGCAGGTGTTTGCAGGGCTGACTCTGCTGGACACCATTCAGGGCACCATCGGTGCGGTTTCGCTGCTGCCGGACGCCCTGACACCGCACGAAGAGGCCGTGTACACCAACATCTGCTTTATGGAGTCGGTGCACGCGAAGTCGTATTCGTCGATCTTCTCGACCTTGTCGAACACCCGCCAGATTGACGAAGTCTTCCGGTGGGCAAAAGAAGAGCCGACCCTGCAGAAGAAGGCGAAGGTCGTCACCGACCTGTACCACGGGGATGACCCGCAGAAGCGCAAGATCGCTTCCACGCTTCTGGAATCGTTCATGTTCTATTCGGGCTTCTACCTGCCGCTGTACTGGTCATCACGCGCGAAGCTGACGAACACCGCCGACCTCATTCGGCTGATTATTCGCGACGAGGCGGTGCACGGCTACTACATCGGGTACAAGTACCAGCAGAACCTCAAGAGCGAATCCGAGCAGCGCCGCCAGGAGCTCAAGGACTTCACCTACGAAGTTCTGTTCGATCTGTACGAAAACGAAGTCGCCTACACCCACCTGATCTACGACCGGGTGGGCTTGGCTGAGGACGTGAAGAAGTTCCTCAACTACAACGCGAACAAGGCGCTCATGAACCTGGGGTATGAGGCCATGTTCCCGGCCGAAGTCACGGATGTGAACCCGGCTATTCTGTCTTCGCTCAACCCGAACGCGGACGAAAACCACGACTTCTTCTCCGGCAGCGGCTCCAGCTACGTCATCGGCAAGGCCGAATCCACCGAAGACGACGACTGGGACTTCTGAGCCACGTCCACACACATCGGCTCGTATAGCAGCGGCCCGGAACTGTTCAGAACAGTTCCGGGCCGCTGTCTTTGAGCGGTGCTCTTTCGCCGGGAAGTCGTAGTACCGGAGCTGGCGCCCGACTTCAGCGAGTGACCGCTGCTGTTTAGCTTCGGTCGGCTGCGAGCAGCAGCCTCAGTCAAAGGGCCGGTGACCTCAGTCGTTCCAGGCCCAGACGTCTTCGCCGCGCAGCGAAACTTCTGCACCGCCATCCACGTAGATGGTCTGTCCGGCCATGTGGGTGTTGGCAGGTTCCGTAATCCAGATGAGCGCGTCAGCCACAGACTCCGGCGGCTGGTGGTAGTTCAGCGGCATGGGAACCTGCTGGTCGACATACGCCGTCATTTCGGGAGTGGACAGAAGCTCTTCCGTCATGGGAGTCAGCACCGTGCCCGGGGCAATCGCGTTGACCGGAATACCGGCGCCAGCCCATTCGTCGGAAATCGAGACGCGGCGGATCCAGCGCGACAGAGCGCGCTTGGAAGAGGGGTAGGAAACATAGCCGGTCATCGGGTCATCCGACAGGTGACTCTCAGCGATCTCAAGGGCCTTGGCTTCGTCGCCGGCGAGCATCGCCTCGACCATGGCGGGATCGTTCGGCTGCAGTGACGCCATGGACGAAACAACAGCAACCCGAGGAGCCTCCGACTTCTTCAGCGCAGGTAGCAGAGCTTCCAGAAGCTCAACAACGCCGAAGTAGTTCACCGACACGGTCTTAGGAATAGGAGCGGCAATACCGGCAGAGGCGATGACAGCGTCAACTGTCCCACCGGCAAGTTCAACAGCGGAAGCGGCAGCCTGCGAGCGGCCCTCCGGAGTGGACAGGTCAGCCTCAATATCAGCGTTCTTCAGGTCGATTCCGACAACGCGGTCACCGCGTTTGCGCAGAATCTCGACGGTTGCGGCGCCGATACCCGACGCTGAGCCGGTGACAACATAGGTGCGGGTCATAGACTTTCGCCTTCCTCCGCCCGGTGAGCTTCGGGCGGTATGCGTTACAACGGCGGTCTGCCGTCGGCTCTAATCTAATCGTCTACAGGCAAATGGCAGCTGAAAATCCAGTGCGCAGACCACACCCGTTTAGCCGTCGGGAGGCCCTGATCCTGGCAGGCGACGTCAGTAGCCCAGACGCGCGTTTTCGAGAACCGGAAGCGCTGCTTTGGCTTTGTCGACGACTGCGAAATCAATGTCGGCGACAACCAGCTGCTCACCCTGCCCGTCATCCTGCGCGATCAGCTCACCGAACGGGTCAACGACGAGCGAACCGCCCACACCCGTCGGCGCGTCTGCAGGCACCTGAACACCGGAGACTTCCGGGTCCGCCTGATCTACCGCGGAGACGATCATGTTGGAATCCAGTGCCCGCACCCGCGCCAAAAGGTCCCACTGGTAGAGCTTGCCCGGGCCCGCACCCCAAGAGGCGGACACCAGCGTCAGCTTCGCACCCGCGCGGGAAAGCTCCGCAAACAGCTTCGGGAAGCGAATGTCGTAGCAGATGGCAAGGCCGACGGCCACCCCGTCGACATCGACGGTGACAATGTCACTGCCCGGTTCCACCGTGTCGGACTCACGGAACCCAAAAGCGTCGTACAGGTGGATCTTTTCGTACGCCACGCGCTGACCAGCGGGGGAGTAGACCGCCAGCTGATTGACCACTCGGGCCCCGTGCGCGAAGAACTCTCCGGTCACAATCGTCAGTCCGTGCTCATCCGCAAGCGCCTGCATCCGCTCCTGCCAGTCAGCCGCGTGCGCTCGCGTGTCCTCCCGCAGCCCCGGGCCGAACGACCGCATTGTGGCCTCCGGAAACTGCACCAGGACAGCTCCTGCCTCAGCGGCCGAACGCACATAGTCTTCGACCTTGCTCACATTGGCCGAAACATCAGGAGTCGTATTGATCTGTGCAAGCGCAATCTTCATACGCTCACCGTACCGCCGCCGAGGCGGAGGCGACAGACCCGCCGACCTCCACCTCGTGCGCGAGGGAAAGTGAGTTCCCCACAGCGCAGCCTCAGAAGATCCGGCCGCGCAGATCCTCGACGGCGGCCCGATACTCGCCTTCGAGACGATCCACGAGCGCGGCGACCGGCAGCTTCTCGCGCACCGCACCAATGCCCTGGCCCGAACCCCAAATGTCCTTCCAGGCTTTCGACTTCGACGACCCGCCGCTGCCGAAGTTCATCTTCGAAGGATCGGATTCGGGCAGATTGTCCGGGTCCATGCCGGCGGCCTCAATTGAGCCGCGCAGATAATTGCCGTGCACTCCCGTAAACAGATTCGAATACACAACGTCGCTTGCGCCAGAAGACACAATCATGTCGCGGTATCCCTCAACGACATTCGCTTCGGGGCAGGCCAAGAAGGCCGAACCGACATAGGCGAAATCCGCTCCGGCGGCCTGTGCGGCCAGAACCGAGGTGCCGTGGGCAATGCTTCCCGACAGCAGCAGGGGGCCGCCGAACCATTCGCGGATCTCGCGGATGAGCGCAAACGGCGAAAGCGCACCGGCATGGCCCCCGGCACCGGCGGAGACAGCAACCAGGCCGTCCGCGCCCTTCTCAATGGCCTTGTGGGCAAAGCGGTTGTTGATCACATCGTGCAGCACAATGCCGCCGTAGGAATGGACGGCCTCGTAGACGTCTTCGCGCGCACCGAGTGACGTGATGACAATCGGGACCTTGTGGTCCACAACAACGCCGAGGTCGTGCTCAATACGGTCATTGGAGCGGTGTACGATGAGGTTCGCGGCAAACGGGCCCACGGGCGTGCCGGGGTTGTTCTTCGCGAATTCGGCATTGGATTCGCTGATCTCGTCAAACCAGTCCGACAGTGCTTCCTGTGGACGGGCGTTCAGGGTGGGGAAGGCGCCGATGATTCCTGCCTGGCACTGGGCTTTGACGAGTTCGGGGCCCGATGCGATGAACATGGGCGAAGCCACAACTGGCAGGCGCAGATCAGTGCGCAGCTGTTCGGGAAGTTCGGTGCGTTCGACGGTCATGAAGCTCCTTCGGTTCGAGTGTCCGACATCACTTTAGACGACGAACGCCCCGCCGGTGGGCGGGGCGTTCGCATACTGGTCACGGCAAGCTGATCAGCGGTCCTTGAATTCGGGCTTGCGCTTCTCGACAAAAGCGCCCATGCCTTCCTTCTGGTCTTCTGTGGCCAGCGAGGAGTGGAACAGCCGACGTTCGTACAGCAGACCCTGGTCGAGGGTAGTCTCGAAGGCCGCGTTGACGGCTTCCTTCACCATTGCCGATGCAATGAGCGACTTCGAGGCGATGACGCCGGCGGCTTCACGGGCGGTGTCCATGAGCTCCTCATGCGGTACAACGCGTGCCACGAGGTTGGACTCCAAAGCTTCGTCAGCTTTGATGAAACGGCCGGTCAGGCACAGGTCCATAGCCTTTGCTTTGCCGATGGCGCGGGTCAGGCGCTGGGATCCGCCCATGCCGGGCAGCACGCCCAGGTTGATCTCCGGCTGGCCGAACTGAGCACGGTCGGAGGCGATGATGAAGTCACACATCATCGCCAGTTCGCAGCCGCCGCCGAGCGCGTAGCCGTTGACGGCGGCGATGATCGGCTTGCGGACTTCACGTAGGCGGTTCCAGCCGACGAAGAAGTCTTCGCGGTAGGCTTCGGCAAATTCAAGCGAAGCCATTTCCTTGATGTCAGCACCGGCGGCGAACGCCTTGTCGCCGTCACCGGTGATGATGATTGCGCGCACATCGTCAGAGGCGTCGAATTCGGCAAGCGCTGCCGTGACGTCTTTCATGACTTTTGAGCTCAGCGGGTTCATGGGGCCCGGAGCCAGGGTGATTGTGCCGATCTTGTCCGAAATGTCGACCTTGATGGTTTCGTACTGGGTCACTGGAAAACCTTTCGTGCTGCGGGTTCTGTCAGGACTTCCTGGACGAGTTCACTGCTGACTTCTTCCAGGGTGGCCGGCTTCCACTGCGGGTTGCGGTCCTTGTCGATGACCTGGGCACGGATGCCTTCGGTCAGGTCATTGTGTTTGCCGAGGTTGATTCCGGTGCGCAGGTCGCGCTCCAGAACCTCTTCGAGGCTCATGTCGCCGGCGGTGCGAATCGATTCGAACGTCACCTTCAGGCTCAGCGGCGATTTCGTTTCAATGAGGTCAGCCATTTTGGTGCCCCACTCGGTGCCGAGTCCGCGCAGACGCTCGAGGATCTCCTCGACTGAGTCGGCCGAAAAGGCGTGGTCAATGGCTTCGCGGTGCTCATCGAGTTCATCCGCGGGAGCTTCTGCGGCGAACTCCTTGAGAACAGCTTCGGCTTCTGCCGGGCGTTTGCCCAGTTCTGCCGCGACCTTTTCGAGTTTGGCGTCCTCGATGTAGTAGTCGGCAAGACCCGCGGCCAGCGCGGTGCCTGCGCCGACCGGCAGGCCAGTCAGGCCCAGGTACATGCCGACCGCGCCGGGAGCCCGGGAGAGCAGGTAGGTGCCGCCGACATCCGGGAACAGACCGATCGTGGTCTCGGGCATGCCGATCTTGGTGCTGTCGGTGACGACGCGGTGTGAACCGTGCACCGAGATTCCAACGCCGCCGCCCATCGTGATGCCGTTCATGAAAGCCACATAGGGCTTGGGGAAGCGGGCGATCCGGTCGTTCATCACGTACTCTTCGCCGAAGAACCGCAGGTTCACGTCAGTGCCGTCGATCAGCGATGCGTGGATGGCCTTGATGTCGCCGCCTGCGCACAGCCCGCGCTCACCGCGGCCGGTGACGAGTACAGCCTTGATTGAATCGTCGTCCTGCCACTTGACCAGGGCCTCGTTGACGATGTCGACCATTTCCTGGTTCAGGGCGTTGATTGCACGCGGCTTGTTCAGTTCAATGCGTCCCAAGCCGCCTTCGGCGCTGAGGACGACGGGCGTTTCTTCACTCAACTTATGCAACTCCTGTGCTCTTGCGCGAAATGATGACGCGCATGATTTCGTTTGTTCCTTCGAGAATCTGGTGGACGCGCAGGTCGCGGACCAGCTTCTCCACACCGTACTCGTGGAGGTAGCCGTAGCCGCCGAACAGCTGCAGGGCGCGGTTGGCAACGTCGAAGCCGGTGTCGGTCGCTTTGAGCTTCGCCATTGCTGACAGCAGGGTCGTGTTTTCGTGTTTGGCGTCGTAGGCCTGGGCGGCGCGCCACAGGAGCGAACGGGCGGCTTCGAGGTCTGCCTGCATTTGGGCGACTTCAAAGCGCAGCGCTTGGAACTGGTTGAGGTCTTGACCGAATGCCTGGCGTTCACCCAGGTACTGCACTGCCTTTTCCAGTGCCGACTGGCCGCCGCCGAGAGACGCGGCGCCGATGTTGAGGCGCCCGCCGTCCAGACCGCTCATAGCGGCTTTGAAGCCTTCGCCTTCTTCGCCGACCAGGTTTTCCACGGGAACGCGCACGTTTTCCATGATGACCTGGCGGGTGGGCTGTGCGTGCCAGCCCATCTTGATTTCGTCGGGTCCGAAATCCAGCCCTTCCATGCCCTTTTCGAGGATGAAGGCCGAGATTCCGCGGGCGCCGTCCTGGCCGGTGCGGGCCATGACCAGGTAGACATCCGATGCACCGGCACCCGAAATGAACTGCTTGACGCCGTTGAGGATGTAGTGATCGCCATCGCGGCGGGCCGAGGTGCGCAGGCCGGCTGCGTCAGAACCGGCGTTCGGTTCGGTCAGGCAGTAGCTGGCGAGGTTTTCAAACGTCACGAGCTTTGACAGGTAGCGCTCATGCTGGTCTTGGTTGCCGAAGCGCTCGATGACCGAGGCGACCATGTTGTGAATCGAGATGTACGAAGCCACAGCGGGGCAGCCGGTCGACAGGTTCTCGAAGATGAGGGCCGCATCCATTCGTCCCAGGCCCGAGCCGCCTAAGTCTTCGTCGATGTAGATGCCTCCCATTCCCAGGTCTGCGGTCGACTTGATGACGTCGACGGGGAAGTGCGAATTCGCATCCCATTCGAGAGCGTGCGGTGCCAGCTGTTCGTCCGCGAACTCGCGGCACATGTTCGCCAGTTCGAGCTGGTCATCGCTCAGCCCGAAGGGCAGAGAAGCCGCGGTGCTACGTGCCATGTGGTTGCCTCCAAAATTTAGTAGGACGTCAAACAAAGTCGCCGTCAGTGTAGTCGGTGTCACACCTTTTCGTCACGCGCGCCGGTGTTGGTCTCCTGGCGGGGAAGTGAATATTCAGTGCACGAGGTGGTGGGAGGGGCGAGGCGTCGCCCGCGGGTGTCATTCCTCTGCCAGCGCCCCTCGGTGTTCGGCCAGAAGCTGCAGCAGCTGATCCAGACGCTTTCCTTCAATCCCCGGGTGGCTGAATACCTCGCGGTTGAGGGCTTCTGTTGCGGCAAGGGACAGTTCGCAGCCCGCATCGGTCAGTCGGACGATTGTGGATCGCCCGTCTTGCGGATGCGGCGCGCGCTCGACTAGGCCGGCCCGCTCTAAGCGGTCGACGGCGTTTGTTGTCGAGGTTGGATGCACCTGAAGCCGTCGGGAGACCACTGACATCGGGAGTTCACCGTGACTGCTGAAGCGCAGAAGGGTCAAAAGCTCGTAGCGGGCGAATGTCAGCTTCAGCGGCCGCAGTGCACGGTCGATGCGTGCCATGAGCAGCTGCTGGGAGCGCATGATGCTGGTAGTCAGCGTCATCCCGTCGGCCGCTTCTGCGTAGCCGTGAGCCAGCCACTGCCGGCGCGCTTCACGAATCGGGTCGAATTTCTCAGCCATAGTCGGGCTGAGTCTAAAGCGCTTGTGTGGTCGAGCGCACATCAGTGCGCTCATGTGGGGTCGGCGCGATGATGTGCTCATGTGCGGACGGCTGACCTGGCGGCTGGAAGCGGCGCATTGGGTCCTGGCGCCAGGATGGGCCAAGGGTGACAAGAGCTGCTTGTGCGCAGGCAATGCACGATCAGAACCCGTTGACACGCAGCCGATGTTTCGCATGGCCTTCACTGAGCGGCGTTGCGCTCTTGCGGTCAACAGCTGCTGTGCATGGGAAAGGACTGAATTCGGCTGGCCGCGCTGAGAGTAATCCATCGGTGTCCAATGGGCACCTGGTCTCGACCTCATTGCAGGGCTACGAGGTGGGGAACAAGAAATGACTTCGGTACGGGGGATGAGAGTAAGATACGTGTTGACCAGCGTGTCGTTTGTAGGCGGACTTTGGCACCCTATTCCGGAGTTTCGGTCGCGCTCAGGGAAAGAAGAATGCAGATGGGCGTATAGAACGTACGAGAGGGTAGAAAGCTGACCACTCCTTCGTTCTGAAGGCCGCCTGCCCCAACCAGCCGGGGCGGAGTTTATACCCCCGGTTCGCGTCAGCCGATATTCCTAGGACGCGGGGCCGCTGAATGCAGTGATGCGAATCGTTCTGGTTGTCGAGTTGTTGTTGCATTTTCCGTCATCGGCTGCAGACTCGTGCTGTGCTCCTTCAACGAGGCGCCAACGTTCCGCATGCACCTGGGAAACGTGCAAGTCCGGTCCAGAGTGTATGTCTTCACGTGGTTATAGCAGCAAGAACCATCCTCGTTGATGTTTCCGCAATCGCTGCATCCAGGGGGGGTGAGCCCGGTAGAACTGCTCGGACTAACAAAGGCCCGAGCAGAGCGTCACACACGTCAGAGGCGCTGACTTCGCCTACCGCCTTGCCCCTTGCCTGAGCAAGCGACGGGACTCGGTGGACATTTCTTCTTCGAGGTTTGACAAATTGTTCAGCAAACAGCTCACCGAATTCACTGTCTTGCCGGATCGCTTCAAGGATACCCGTGAGGTTCTTGCGAACGAGTGGCGTCGATAGCATCTCAACTTCGCGGTTTTGAAGAGCGAGGATGTCTGTGGCGATTGAACCGGTGTCTACCTCAGCGCCAACACCATATTCTTTCCGGATCACGGTAAGGGCAATGTCGGCAATGCCATTAAATGGGCTGTAGAATGTCGGTCTTGTCGTCCCTGCCTTCTTGGTCAGCCTATCAACGCTGAGGGCCGAATAACCCTCCGTGATCATCAACTCTTTCGCTGCGGTAATCAACGCGTCACTGACGCCGCGAGCGTACGGGCGGCCCTTCTGAACTGTAACCATTTAAACAATGTGGCCCGAGTGGCGTTGTGTCATTCTAAAATTTACGCGCTTGACTCGCTCGGTGCGCGGACTTGCTCGTTCCCGCGAGAAATTTCCAAGAGGCTGAGGGTCGTGGGCTTCATCGTCGTATTCGTGCTCTTCCCGGTTGGACCCTATTCCGGTCCTGGTTCCAGCAGCGGTAGTGAAATTCGCCAGATTCAGCTGCTGGCACAACAGCTTGCGGTCGGTCGACGAAGCCACGACGAAGTTGCCTTTGAACTGAGTCAGCCAAGAACTGGCTCCGTACTATGAGCGGCTCATTCGCTTGACACTGTTCGCGTCGACCATGTTGTGACGCTCTTGGGTCGAATGGGTGGTCTCGGTACCGAATTCCTTCACGATGAGCGGTGCTTCTATATCGGCGCGGCGATCCCAGTGCGAAAAGCTAGTAACACGAGGTGGACGCGATCGCGTGCCTGGGTCTTGGAGAAGAGGTTTCCGATGTGCTTCTTAACAGTTGGCATAGAAAGCGACAGGACTTCGCAGATTTCTCTGTTTGAATGTCCGTGGGCCACTAGCTTTAGCACTTCAGTTTCCCTAAGCGTAAGGCAGTCGCGGAGCTGCATTTGATCGGTGCCAGCGTGTGCTGGATCGAAGCGATCATTATCCATTTGACGTATACGGTCGAACAGTTTTGCGGTGGGGCCAGGGGAGATGACCGACTCGCCGCGGTGGATCACACGAACGGCTTCGACTAGTTCGTCAGGCGGAGTGTTCTTCATCAAGAAACCAGATGCGCCGTTGTCTATAGCCTTGATCACGTTATTGTCGGAATCAAAGGTCGTCAGAATTGCAATCTTCACTGCGGAGTTCACTTCCAGCAGTTTCTTGGTTGTTTGGATTCCATCAAAGATAGGCATTTGTATATCTAGCAAAATCACATCCACCGGAGTATTCCGCTGACGGTCGATCGCCTCTTGTCCATCTTGTGCCTGCCACGAGACATCCATGCCTGTTTGACCGTTGAGAATTAGGGCCAACCCAGCACTGAAAAGGGGTTCATCATCGACGAGACCGAGAGTAATCATGACCTGCTCCAAAACAGTTCACTCTTGACATGCCACTCGCCAGTGGTTGCGTCCGCACCTGCTGTGAGGGTGCCGTCAAAAGCAAGAGCTGTTTCTTTCATTCCGACGATCCCGGTTCCGGTTCCGACGGTAGTCCTTTCTCGCACTGCGCTACCGGCAGTGTTGCATATGTGCAACATGATCCTACTTGCTTCGATCTGTACTCTAATCGTTACACTCCCACCCGGTGCATGTTTCAACGCGTTGACACAAGATTCCTGGACGATACGGTAAGCGGCACCGCTTATTTGAGCTGGCACATCGTCGATGTTTCCAAGGATTTGTAGTTCTACAGACGGATTCGTGGATCGGACCGACGATACAAAACCTTCCAAATCGCTGAGTTGCGGAGGTGGAGGCTTGTCGACCAGCTGCGCGCTCTGTCCGGTAGGTCCACGCAACAGGCGGGTAACTCTTGAAACCTCGCTGACAGCTTCTCGACTGACATTACCTATATCTTGGAGCAGCCTATCGGCGCCGTTTGGATCGGATTCAAGGATATATCTGGCTCCTTCCGCCTGAACCGCAACAACGCTGAGCGAATGCCCTAGGACATCATGGATTTCTCGCGCCATGTTCGCCCGTTCTTCGATGGTATTGAGCCGCTGCTCAACCCTTCTTTGTTCTTCAAGCAGTTCTGCTCGCTCGATCGCCATATCGAATTGTTCCCGATTGCGCTGGCGCAATAGCCCGGCAAGAGCGGCTGCGATGATAAGCGACCAGGCCATAGTGGTGGCGATAAGTGGATCCAGCCAGGACTCGAGTGCCGAATCTTTTGCGATAAGGAGAATCGTGACCGTAGTTCCGACCAGCAGAGCAACAAGGCTGAGCCACCGCCACGACGATTTGACCTGTGTTTGTGAACCATATGCCACAGACAATGCGAGTGCGATAGTCAGAAGGCTGAGCTTATGGGTAGCGAGGACATGTGCGGCCCCAGCCACTGCGAAGCCTACGACCGAAACGAGCGGCACCGCATTTCTGAACGTGGCAAGAATGACGCATAGCGCTGTGATTGCCCAATGAAACGCTTGGATCGTTCCCGTGGGTGGCGCGGGTCGGCTCAACAACGCGGCCACCAGGATGGCTAAGGCGAGGGCAACGTTCGGCAACTGCGAGAGCTGCGAGCGGAGTCGTGCGAACGATGACTCGATCGTGGGCATCATAGTGCTAACCCTACCGGGGCGGATGCTTGGCAGTGGGATACCGGAGTATGCCTCCAAGATGGTCCCAGGGGATGTTTCGTCATGGTGCAGCTCTGGAGACGATAGAACCATGCTGACTCTGGAAGGACCATTATGACAGCAGTAATCAAGACGCATGCTTTGACAAAGACATTCAAGAACCACACGGCGGTCGACGCTCTCGACCTGAACGTACCAGAAGGCTCGGTGTACGGCTTTTTGGGGCCAAACGGTTCAGGCAAATCGACCACCATGAGAATGTTGCTTGGTCTGACATCACCGACGCATGGAGAGATAGAACTCTTCGGGCGCGAACTCAATCCTACGAGCAGAACCGAGCTGTTACCGGCAATCGGATCCATGATCGAAGCTCCACCGGGGTACGGCCATCTCTCCGGGGAGGAAAACATGCGGATTGTGCGCGACATGCTTGGCCTGTCGAATGCACAGATCGACTATGCGCTGTCGACGGTTCGGCTAACGGAGCACCGCACAAAACTCGTTCGCAACTACTCATTGGGCATGAAACAACGGCTCGGCATTGCGATGGCCATCGCGAGGGGCCCGTCCCTACTTGTCCTCGACGAACCGACCAACGGCCTTGATCCCGCCGGCATCGAGGAAATTCGAAACTTGCTCGTGCATCTGGCCCACGAGGGAATCACAGTGATGGTATCTAGCCATCTCCTCGACGAAATAGACAAGATGGCGAATGTGCTTGGGATTCTTTCTCAAGGGCGGATGATCTTTCAAGGCACTCGCGAAACGCTTTTCGAGCATTCGCTACCCGACCTCATCATTGAAACTCCCGACCCTGAAGCTGTCTTGGCACAAGGCGTTGACGCAACCAAGACTCAAGGCGGGGTAGTAGTCAGCGGCATCAATAAGACAGAGACTGCCGAAATGATTCACCGTCTGGCTGTAGCTAACGTGCCCATCTTTGAGGTTCGTCGAGTACAGCAGAGCCTGGAAGACGTGTTCATGGACCTCACTGGACGCGAGGGTTTGCTGTGAAGCTCGCAATGGTGTTGGAATTTCACAAGATGCGCCGACTGCGGACAGCTCCGACCGTGGCTATCCTCGTTGTAGCTGTCGCTGTGCTATCGAGCTTCTCCCTCTTTTCGGGAAGCACCCAGGAAACCTTGAACGATCCAGATTCCATGCCGTGGGCGGGACTCTTGACGACATACACGTTGATGTCTGCAATGACGTCACCAATCTTGATCTCAGTAATCGCGAGTCGGCAAACCGACATCGAACACTCCGGTGTGGGATGGACGCTCGCATCGACCGCCGGATACTCACCTGGCAGGCTATGTCAAGCCAAGCTAATAACTTTAAGCATCGTATTAGTGCCGGCAGTCGCGATTCAGACTTTGCTCGTCATCGGAATCGGATTGCTCGCGGGTATCCGGGCACCCCTTGAGCCAGGGCCCTGGGTGGGGTACACCCTGCTGCTGTTCTTCGTCGACGTCGGCTTCCTGGCAATACATATTTGGCTGGCAGCAGTCGTTGAGAACCAGTTGATCAGCGTGGGTATTGGAATGCTGGGCGCATTTCTCGCTGCTTTTACCTTTCTCATGCCGGGCCCCATCGCGCGCTTCATCCCGTGGGGGTACTACGCAATGATTTCACACGCTGGACAACGCGGGGGCAGTGTTGCATACATCACGCCGGAGTACGGGTGGGTCGTCGGATTCCTGCTCATCGTTGCTCTGGCATTTGCTGTTGTTACTCATCGACTCAACCGAATTGAGAGGTAAACCAGTGTTTCGAGCTGAACTTCTAAAACTTAAGCGTTCGACCACATGGCTCATCGCTCTGATCTTGCCAGTATTAGCCGTAGTCACGGGCACAATCAATTTGGCCAACAACACTGAGACTCTTGACACCGGGTGGCAATCGTTTACCTCCCAAGTCACCCTGTTCTACGGCTTGTTGTTCTATTCAATGGGCATTGCGCTACTCGCAGCAACGGCCTGGAGGATGGAACACCGCGGAACAAACTGGAACCTGCTGCTGACCACCACACGAAAACCCCTAGCTTTGGTCGTTGCAAAGATCGCGGCAATCACTGTTCCAGTTGCATTTATGCAGGTCGTCCTCGTCATCGGGACTGTCGTCTCCGGCGTGGTCTTCCTGGACCTTGATGGAGCTATCCCTTGGCAGTTTGTGCTGGTCGGAGTGATCTCGGTGGTTGCTGCGTTGCCGCTTATTGCAGTGCAGTCCCTTCTCTCGATGTTGCTGAAGTCCTTTGCTGCGCCCGTCGCTATCTGCTTGTTGGGGTGCGTCATCGGCGTAGCCAGCGTCACGTCTGTTGCGCTTCGACCGCTGAGTTTCGTACTCCCGCAGGGAATAAACACCCGGGCACTCAACCTTGGTTCGACCGCCCTTGCTGGGTCGGGTGGTCTGACTGTCGGTTCAGCGCTGCCACTGATCGGCACTGCTGTCGCGATCGCTGCTCTGTTTTCCCTGGCCACAGTGGCGCTTATTCGCGCTGTCAAACTGCGCTGAGGTGAGCACCCAACTCTTTGCATCGTGAATTGCCTGACAACCTAGCGTGTAACGTAATTTACCGGTCTTGTGATCTGAAACGCAGGTCACACTCATAGTGAATCGAGGACTCAGGAGCTAGGAGCGCTCTGCTGGACGTGATCCAGCACCATTCGACATCCTGTCGGGGCATTCCCGTATGTAGTAGTCCGAATGGTTCGTCAGCGAGGCATGGACGTGGGCGAGTAGCGAAATGAGTGATTCTTTTCGGGCGCCCGTCGACGTCGGGCCCTTCAGTATGTTGGAGGTGCCGGGAAAGGAAGGTCCGAGGGGAAGGTCGTCGTTGTTTGACTGTGCATGTGCATGTCGACGACTGTCGCGGTCGCTGCACTGTTGTTTGTCGGATCAGGCGTAGCTGTGATGGTCTTCGATGCACTGTCATTGTTTACGTTACCTGGGTGGTAGCCAGATACGGTACGTCGAAGTGTTAGTCCAAATCACCACAGTTGCGTAGGAGACGAAACACCCAAGGTGTCGGGTCCCCCTGCTGAACTCGAAGTTCGAACTAACCGTGTTAGGTCGACTCTTGCCATCGTGGCCGGGTCCCAGCTCCTGGGTTCCATGAGATGGTTTTCAACTCCGCAGCTTCAATAATGCCGGCAGAAGCTCGCCACGACCGCAGCGACCGAACAAACTGGCAATCCATCGACCCGCGGCCCGGCCATTCGACGGTCCCCATGAGCTGGGGGACGTTGATATGCCAGTGCTGGCGATAGAACCCGTCGAGAAGATCCAATCTCTTGAGGTACTGCCTTTCTTGGCAGTCCTCGCGCGTCGAGGTCGTGGTTTCGTGTCACAGTGCGGGATGTCAATGTCCGGCCCAGTCGCGCTCAGCCCGTGTGAGGGCTGGATGGGCTGAGGTCCTGCGCTGGCCGGGCGGGCCGCCGCTGAGGTCTGCTGAGGAGAAGACACGAGGTGTCCTCCGCGGCAAAAGGCGGGTGGTGCACATCACGCAATACCGGCTTGCAAAGCTGGTTGGCTGCAGTCTAAAGTTATATCTCGTTGCCAGGACGCGAAAGCGAAACGGCACAGGCGAAGATTAACTGCAGCAGATCAGAGATTTGCAAGCAGATGAACTTCAGGCTAAGATAGCCAAGCGCTCACATTCCGAGCGTAAGACTTTCACTTTTGATGATGTGCCTGCGTTTGTGGGTGTGGATTCTTTGTGTGTCTGTTCTTTG
>NZ_KV802359.1:0-2390 GCF_001810665.1 Brevibacterium sp. HMSC063G07 | reverse complement strand
TGCTAGCACCTCGCATATCCTGCCCCGCGAAGAACATTCATCCGTGCACTCAGGCGGGTCGATCTTTCCTCCTCTGAAGGTCGTATCCGCGACCGGTCAGGTAGCGGTAAAAAAGGGTGCGAAAGGGGAGGTCGTCGAAGGGCTCGTCAATGAGCTGCTCCGGCACCACCACCGAACGGAAGCAGCCAGCAGATCCGATGAGTCTCTTTCCGCGCAAGGTCTCGTAGCAGTGCCACGTGTCCTCAACAGGCTGATCCGAAAACTTCACCGCGTACTTGAACACCTCGAGGAAGCCACTCACAGGATCCTCCTGGCTGATCGGCCGTACGTCCACCACGTGGCTATCACCAGTGATGTTTTTCCACTCAGCCGAGAGCTGCAGCTGGTCAGGCTGATGCTCAGCGATCGCGATCATGTGCAGATGCGGATGCCAGAGCCCAGAACCTGTGCCGCGCTTCACTTCGTACGACCACACAGCACCCATAACACCATCGAGGCAAGAGCCGCGAGCACGGTGTTTCCGCATCCATAGCTCTCGCTGGCCACGATGGAGGTGCTTAAAACGCTCAGCCAAGTCATTGCCATCCTTAACGGTCAGAGTCACGAGAAAGGGCTTTAAAGAGGCGTTCGACCCTCTAAGCACCTCCCACCTATCCAGGTAGCTTTTGAGGGCCTTGCTGCCCCTCCTGATGGCGCACAGGGGGCATAGGAGATGCTTCATGCAAAGCGAAGCTGCATGCAACCGCACTTCGTCGACGGTGAAGTAGTGCCGGAACATCAAATAGTCCCCACACGAGCCGACCCGCCGTGCTAAGCCTTGATGGCCTCCAAGCCCGCTGATAAACTCCGCTACGTCGAGAGCGCCTGCTTTAGCTGCTCCATATCTCTGAACCCTTCGGGGTAGTGCCTCGATGCCCTGAACGCCGATTTCTCCTGCCAGAGAGTCGGCGTTTTCCTTTGGGTCATCCGGTGGTCGTTCCTCCATCGGCGGCCCTCCGTGCGATGAGGAACCCAATGGGTCCAGCCAGCATCTCGCGGCCCAGCCGGACGGCGTCCGGCGACAAGCCCTGATCGCAGGCAAACGAGCCGGAAACCCGCATGGATGCTGGCTTGGAGCAATTGTTTGTATGTATCAAGGGAAGAGCGCCGGCCGGCGCCAAGTGCCGGGGCAGGCCCGTCCCAAGGCGTCGTCCCGCGCTCACTTCTTTTCCTCGTACGACAAATTGACTGTCGCGCCAGGTGCCCACGCACGCACCGGCACGGAGATCTGCGAGCCGACCTGGTCGGCGTACTTCGTCAGATCGGGAACCGTGAGGGTGTAGAGCTGCACCAAGCCGCGGGAGTCGAGGCCTTCCACCTGGAGTACTGACCGGGGCTGGATGACCTCGCCGGTCTTCTTGTTGACACCACCACCGAGAGTGGTGGCAGCGCGAACGGTGCCTGTGAGAGTCAGCATCAGTGCGTCTCCTCATCAGGGATCAAACCGTGCTTTTCGATGGCCTCCTGCGCGAGCTTGACGGCTTGCAGCGTGGCGGCCGTGAGGAACTCACGCTTGCTCATGTCGAGCAGCTGGCAGACATCTTCCACGTCGCTGAACAGCTCGGGGTGAACGTCGAATTGCAGCTTCTTCAGCTTGAGCTGCTCGGCAGTCTCCGGGTCTCTGAGGAAGTGATCCATCAGGCCGTAGTTGCCACGTTTGTAAAGCTCGTCGAGAGCTTTATGCTGGATGAGGGAATCAAGGTCCACATCGGCTCCAATTGAAGGTTGCAGGAACGACAATTGTTACCAGACGAAAGGCCGATGTAAAGCCTTACGCGTGCAGGATACGAATTCAGAGCCCTTTTTGTGGTCCACGCAGCCTGTTTTGCATGCGCGAAGACGGGCAGGGGAGGGGAGGGCGCTGGGCACGCGGCGCATCGCTGCGTTGGCGTGAGAGCCGTGGCTCTGCATGGGGGGCATACCCCCCATACCCCCTTAGGCCGCTGGCTGATCCTCCACCGGGTCTCCCAGGACGCCGTAGTCAGTCTCGGCGAATGCCGGCCGACCATGCTTCAACAGCAGGTGTTGGTAGGTGTCAAAACGATCACAGAGGCGAGACAGGGTGGATACCGCGAGGCAGCAAAACGACGCCTCGTCGGGATTCGAGCTGCGCCAGATCTCGATCAACGCTTGGGCTTCGGCCAGAGGCCCGTGGATCTCGCGTTCAGCTTCGCCCAGCTCGGGCGCAATAGACTTCTTCTCAGCCATTTTTCATCTCCAACACAGATGGGTTTTGGTTAGGCCTCGGTGGGTGTTGACGCACTCACCGGGGCCGCTTTCGCTGTTGAACGCTCTGCGTGAATCAGCCTGAGCGAGGTGCTAGCACCTCGCATATCCTGCCCCGCGAAGAA
>NZ_KV802358.1:0-205 GCF_001810665.1 Brevibacterium sp. HMSC063G07 | reverse complement strand
TTTCGCCTGCTTCAGGAGCCTCTTCGGGGTCCTTGGCTTCAGGGTCCTTAGCCTCGGGGTCCTTGGGCTTGTCGCCGTCATTGTCCGGGGTGCCGGGCTTGTCAGCTCCAGGAGCTTCCGCACCGGGCTTCTGGTCTTGAGGGTCCTTGGCTTCCGGCTTGCCCTTGTCGTTTTCGCCTGCTTCAGGAGCCTCTTCGGGGTCCTT
>NZ_KV802357.1:0-337 GCF_001810665.1 Brevibacterium sp. HMSC063G07 | reverse complement strand
ATACAGCCACCAATCCATCACTGTGCGTTGATGCGGTAGTGATAGTCCGCGGTGTCTGCGGGCTAGTTCTTTTATGGGGGCGTTGATGCCACCTTCGAGGCTGTTTGTTGTTGCTGCAAGGTTGTCGGGGTCGATGGTTGTTGGTGGGGGTTGCAGGTAGGTAAACAGCAGGTCTCTGCGGTGCAGAGATAGCAATGATTGATAGGCCGCTCGGACGCGTTGGTGGGTGTAGACCTTGGTGTAGGCGCCGGTAGCAGGGTCTTTGATGGTGGTTTTCTCGTTCATCCATTCCCGGTAGGTGTGGTCGAATTCGTGCAGGTGGGCGACCCATGTGGAT
>NZ_KV802356.1:0-9553 GCF_001810665.1 Brevibacterium sp. HMSC063G07 | reverse complement strand
GAGCACAGGCCCACAATTAGGAGACACGCCCTAGATGGCGGTCGTCTACAGCGGCGCAATCTTTTAACCAAAGTGGACAGCGCGTCCGCGATCAGTCCCCGCTCCCCTGATCGTCGAAGGCAGTAGCGTCGTGACGGTTTCGATGCGCGTGATGATCGCGAGGGATGGCTACAAGCACCTCCTGCGCACGGTCGCGGCCAAGGACGACGACCGCGAGCCAACCCCGTAGGGCCGGCAAAGTAGTTGCGTTTCGATCGGGTAGTTTCTGCGGTTCCCAGATTACGGGCTTAAGGGTCGTTCGTGCTGTCCGCACAGGCCTCAGTCAACCTGCGTCTCGATGCAGTAGCGTCGCAGTTCTGCGATCATCGCGGTCTTGGGGGTGCTGACGAAGCGGAACGCATGGCTGAAACGGACGCGCATTCCTCCAGCCTCGAGGTAGCCGTCGCAGGAAGCGCGTCGTCCGTGGGTGACGACAGAAATGACCTCCACCCGCTCGGGAGAACGGCGGGCGCACCTCTCGGGCTGCACTGGGGCCGCTGTGTGTGGATTTCTCGATGAGCGTCCAGCTCATGTCATCGGCAAGCCACTCGGAGAGGGCCTCCAGCTCTCCCTTGGCCCGGTTCACAACGAAGTCTCCGTCAACGCACTTCCGTGAAGACTCATGGTGCTATGGCTCGATCCGATGCGCCCGGCCTTTCTCCGCGATCGGCACGCACATTTCGATGGGTCTATCAGGCTCCCAGCTGACCTGTCCTTGGTAGATGATGCCGAGTTTCCCGGTGGCGCCGTCTCGCTAGTCGGCCATGGCGAAGCAGTGTCGCCGCCGTGTTGCTCCTGCTCACGTCTCACAACTCACATCGAGTCGCCGCTCGCCCATGAGCCGAACTTCGGGGACGCTGCTGTACCACGCATGATGAGAATCACGCAGGGCACGTAGAGTGCTGCGGCGCAGAGCCAGAGGAAGCCGTCGGCGTTGATGTAAGTGAGCGCGAAGATCGTTGTGAAAGCGACCGGTCCGAAGATCGATGTGACGCTGTTGATGCTGGCGAGCACACCCTGGAGGCGCCCTTGGTGCTGTTCATCGACGCGCTGGGAGAGAAGGGTTTGCAGAGCGGGGAGGCCGATGCCACCGATCCCCAGTGCCGCCAAGATAGGCGCCATGGAAAATGCGTCAGTGACAATCGCCAGGCCTACGAGACCCAAGGCGTCGGTAACACACCCGATGATGACTGTTTTTGCCTCACCGATCCACTCCACGATGCGGCCAGTAAGGAGGGCCTGCACGAGAACCTGTACGATCCCGAAGACGGACAGGGAGATTCCAACTTCGACGGGACTCCAGTCGAGGCGGTGTTCAGTAAACAGCACCCAGGTCGCACCTGGAGCCTGCCCAATGAATTGAACAAGGCCGAATGCGACTAATAGGAAGGTAATCCCAGGCACCGCGCTGAGGCCGGGGCGACCACGATGCTGAGCGAGCGACGCAGAGCGCGCAGGGGAATCAGGACGGGTCTCGCGTAACAAGATAAAGGTGAGTGCCAGATTGCTCGCTGAGAGAAGAGCAGCGAGCAAAAACGGCAGATGTGGCGAGATGGCACCGAACAGTCCACCCATGGCTGGCCCCGCGATCATTCCGCCGCCATAGCAGGCACTGAGTAAACCGAAACGCTTGGCGCGCTGGTGGGGTGGCGTGATGTCGGCGATCACGGTGGCGGTGACCGCATTGGTCGCTCCGGTTATCCCAGCCACTGCACGGGCGATATAGAACACCGACAGAGCGGATGTCGTGGCGAGCACGAGATAGTCGACGGTCGCACCGGCCAGGGAAACAAGCAGCACCCGGCGGCGGCCGAATCGGTCCGACAGTGTTCCCAGTACGGGGGCAAAGATGAACTGCATTACCGCGTAGAGCGCGATCAGCACTCCGACGTTCAGCGGAACCGCATCAGCGGTGACCCCTGCCTCGTGTAGCAGTGCGGGGAGAATCGGCATCACCAGGCCCATGCCGGCGGCGTCGAGGCTAGCCGTGATGAGGACCGTGGCCAACGAGCCACGAGCGGAAGTGAGAGATGACACCTTATCAACGATAAAGTTATCGATGATAAAGTGCAAGCATGGCTCAGAAACAAGCGCGACTCGATCGTGCAGCAGTCTTGCGCGGTGCGAGGCATGTGCTCAATAACACGGGGATCGACGGTTTCACCACGCGGGCGCTGGCTGCGCATCTGCGGGTGCAGCAGCCAGCGCTCTACTGGCACTTTCGGACAAAGGGCCACCTGCTCGGATCGCTCGCAGCTGATGTGCTTGATCGCGAACACCACGCCTCACTCCCAGAGTCAGGGGAGCGCTGGGACGACTTTCTCCTGCGCAACGCGCGGAGCTTCCGGACAGCGCTTCTGGCAGTCCGGGATGGAGCACGGCTGCACGCAGAGTTTCACCGTCAAAAGAGTGACCAGATGCCAGCGGGCTCGGATGCCCCCGAAAGTCAGATCGAGTTTCTCGTGTCCGAAGGATTCGCTGAGGTCTCTGCGGTCCGAGCTCTCATGGCTATCAGCCGCTATACGGTCGGTTTCGTACTAGAAGAACAAACAGCGCTCGACAACGGATGTGAGCCTGTCGATCAAGACCTAGATTTCGAGTTCGGGTTAGTTGCAATGGTTGAAGGGCTGGCATCAAAGCGATGAGGGATGCTCGCGCTTTGGGTCTCTGCGTCAGTAAGGTCAATCCTTTCCCGCTCCCGCAGCACCTCCTCCGCGATACTGACGATTCGCTCATGGCTACGGAGCTCACTAACGAGCAAATCAGGGACCGTATGCATGTCGCGTCGCGATCGCGGAACGGCACATCAGCAGCATCTTCACCATGCTCGACCTTAACGAGCGCACAGGAAACAAGCGCGTCATCGCCGTCCTCGAGTACCTCAAGAACTAAGCGTCGAGTGCGTGACCGGCGCGATGACCATAGGTAACGGCGGTTTAGCATCGGTGCCGCATCTTGACACGACTCAATCCGCGACAGCTAACCTCCGCATATGGAGTTCGACGGAATGGAGATCCCCGACGATATCGAGGTCACGGTCTGGGGGAGCAACGAGCACCGGCTCTGTAACGTCTGCCGCGCAGAATGCGACCCCGAGCCGAGCGGCGCCGACGGGTACGGCGTGTGA
Source organism: Brevibacterium sp. HMSC063G07 (assembly GCF_001810665.1). Lineage (NCBI taxonomy): Bacteria > Bacillati > Actinomycetota > Actinomycetes > Micrococcales > Brevibacteriaceae > Brevibacterium > Brevibacterium sp. HMSC063G07. The sequence goes on along the minus strand of NZ_KV802356.1, from coordinate 6,387 downwards.
ATCGTCTACGTCTGCCGCGACCACGGAGTCCAATCCGTCGTGGACCCATTCGAGCATCTCCGTTGAAGCGCGCTCTTCGCTATCTCCCTGCATTGACGCAAACATCGCGCTCTCCGCCTTCCGAGGGTAGATCCCAAGATCTGCGGCGCACCTGCCCAGTGTGACGATCTCGATCAGGGTCATGACCGCTGGGGACGGGTACCGGTACCTGCTGAACGCAGTTGTCGCTGGCGACGGGGATCGCGATGCGTCGTCAGCGCTGACAAGGTACTACCTTGAAGCAGGAACGCCTCCCGGCATCTGGCTCGGGGCCGGCCTCCCAGGACTCGCCGGAGAGATCGCCGTCGGTGCCTCGGTGAGCGAGGAGCAGTTACGGCGCCTCATGGGGCACGGGCAGGATCCGAACAGCGGCGAGCAACTGGGGCGTCCGTACCGAAAGTTTGCCACCGCGGGCGAGCGGACGCAGCGCCGCCTCGATCAGCTCCCGAAGTCCCTTACCGCAGGTGAGCGTACCGCGCAGCAAGCGCTGATCGAGGCGGAGGAAGCACAGAAGCCAACGAATGCGCCGGTCGCAGGGTTCGATCTCACGTTCTCGGTCCCGAAGTCCGTCTCGACCCTCTGGGCAGTTGCCGACGGCGGCACGCAAGCACTCATTGCCCAAGCTCACCACGCAGCGATCCGAGACATGATCGCCCTACTCGAGCGCGACGTCGCGATGACCAGGGTCGGCGCGAAAGGGGCGCGTGGCGCCGTCGCGCAAGTCGACGTGCGGGGTGTGATTGCGACTGCCTACGATCATTACGATTCTCGGGCCGCGGATCCACAACTCCACACGCACATTGTCGTCGCCAACCGCGTGCAAGCAGCTCATGACGGGAAGTGGCGCACGCTCGATTCTCGCGCTATCCACGCCGCCGTCACCGGCCTATCGGAGCATTACAACGCGGTCCTCTCGGACCATCTCACTCAGATCCTCGGCGTCGGGTGGGAAGCCCGTGAGCGCGGTGCGGGGCGCTCCACGGCGTGGGAGATCGTTGGCGTGCCGCAGGAGCTGATGGACGAGTTCTCTTCCCGTACTCGCGATATCGAGCAGGTCAAAGACCGGCTGGTCGACGACTACGTCTCGAAGCACGGGAGGCAGCCGTCCCCGAAGCTGGTGTGGCAGTTCCGGCAGCAGGCCACGCTCGAGACTCGGCCCCCGAAGCAGCAGCACTCTCTCAGCGATCTCACCTCCCAGTGGCGAGAACGCGCGACCGCGTTGCTGGGTGAGGACGCGCCAACCTGGGCGTCGGCACTGCTCGCCGGTAGTGAGCACGAACCGTTGCTGCGGGCAGACGATATCCCGTTGGAGGATCTCGAGGAGGTCGCCGAGGTCGTGGTGCAGCAGGTCGGTGACCGGCGAGCGACGTGGAAACGGTGGAACCTCCACGCGGAGGCCGTGCGACAGACGATGGCTCTCCGCTTCGCGTCCGCGAACGACCGGGACGTCATCACCCAGCAGATCGTCGATGCCGCAGAACGGGTCTCGCTGCGCCTCACTCCGCCCGAGCTCGCGAAGAGCCCCTCGCTGTTTCGTCGCGCGGACGGGTCGAGCGTGTTCCGACCCAAAGCCGGAACGGTGTTCTCCTCCGAGCAGGTGCTCGCGGCAGAAGACCGACTCCTTGGCGCGTCGAATGATCGGTCGGCGCCGACCGTACCGCTGGCATGGATCGAGGACGCTGCCAGAACGAAGAACCGCGACGGGCACACCCTGTCGGTGGACCAGGAGCAGGCGATCGCGAAGATCGGCGTCTCCGGCCGCGTCCTCGACGTACTCGTCGGCCCCGCAGGGACTGGGAAGACCACAACGATGCGTGCCCTGCGCCGAGCCTGGGAGCGACGCTACGGGCCAGGCTCGGTGACCGGGCTCGCGCCCTCGGCCGCTGCCGCCGACGTCCTCGCCGGGGATCTGGAGATCGGGACGGAGAACACGGCGAAGTGGCTGCATGAGCATCGCCTCGGGAAATGGAACCTCACGCGCGGACAGCTCGTCATCATCGACGAAGCCTCCTTGGGTGGCACGTTCGCGCTCGATGCCATCACCAGTCACGCCCAGCAGGTCGGCGCGAAAGTGCTGCTCGTGGGCGATTGGGCGCAACTCGCAGCGGTGGACGCGGGCGGCGCGTTCGGGATGCTCGTGCGTGACCGCGGCGACGCCCCGGAACTGGTCGATGTGCGTCGCTTCCGAAACGACTGGGAGAAGCAGGCGTCCCTGCAGTTGCGGATCGGCGACACCGACGTCATCGATACCTACATTGCGCACCAGCGCGTCACGCCGGGCGGATATGACGAGATTCTCGAAGCCGCCTACCAAGCCTGGCGCACAGACCTCGCAGCGGGAAAGAGCACGGTGCTGATCGCGGAAACCCTCGACACGGTCTCTGCGCTCAACACCCGCGCCCGCACCGACCGAATCCTCCAGGGCGACGTCGCTGTGGACGGCGTCAAACTCCATGACGGCAACGAAGTTTCCCGCGGAGATCTCATCATCACCCGCGAGAACAATCGGCGCCTCTCGCTCGGGCGAAGCTGGGTGAAAAACGGCGACCGCTGGCACGTCGCCCATGCGAACGACGACGGATCCCTCACCGTGCGGCGGGCAGGATCGAAGCGGCGCACCACGATCACGCTGCCCGTGAGCTACGTCGCCGAGCACGTCGACCTCGGCTACGCCGTCACCGCGCACCGTGCCCAAGGGGCCACCGTCGACACCGCACACGCGGTCGTCCACTCACCGGAAGTGACCCGAGAATCCCTCTACGTCGCGATGACCCGCGGCCGCGAATCCAACCGCGTCTACGTCGCCACCGACGAGCATCACCTCGAGGAGCATCAGCACCGTGAGGACCTGCAGAACACCGCCCGGAGCATCCTCTACGGGATCCTGCAGCACCCTGGCGCAGAGCTCTCCGCACACGACACGATCACCGTGGAGCAGGACTTCTGGGGCTCACTCGAGCAACTCGCGGCCGAGTACGACACCATCGCACAAGTCGCCGGACAGGAACGCTGGATCGCCCTCCTGCACGCCGGAGGCCTCACGGCGGAGACGATCGACGAGCTCGTCGAGACAGACGCCTTCGGGATCCTCACCACCGAGCTGCGCAGGCTCGAAGCCGACGGGCACGACATCGACAGTCTTCTCCCGCGCATCATCCAGGTTGGAGGACTGGACGAGGTGCAGGATCTCGGGTCGCTGCTGCGTTACAGGCTCCAGCGCATCACGGCGGCCTACCAGCCTGCTCCGCAGCGGACCGCCAGGATGATCGCCGGCCTGGTCCCGCGCGCGACCGGGATCACCGATCCCGCGATGAGGCAAGCCCTCGACGAGCGGGAGCAGCTCATGGAGCAGCGCATCGATGCCCTGGTCGAGAAGCTCCTCAAGCAGCCAGAGCCCTGGTTGACGGGACTCGACGAGACCGCTCCCGCAGAGGGTGAGGCTGCGGCACGGGCGGTCATTGCGTACCGCGACCGGTGGGGCGTCACCTCGAGCAGCCCACTCGGAGCGGTGCCCGGCGACGATGCTCAGCGCGTCGACTACGAACGCGCCCAGGGCGTGCTCGTGAGCCTTCAGCAGACCGAGCACTCCCCGGAGGAAGTGCGGTCCAGACGGAGTCAGAGGCGGTCGATTTCCTGATGTATGCGGCCGATATTCTTAGTGCATGACGCCAACGAACCGCGCGCGGATCTCTCGCCAGACGCGCTCAAACGTGTTCGATTGGCTCTCGCTTTCCGAGTACGACTGGTCGGGGCGGCTGCAGCATCCGCAGTTCCTCGCCCGGCTCTACGACTTGGAGGAGCTGCCGAGCAGAGACCACAGGTACCGCACTGCCAGCGGCGACATCTACCAGCACATGGTGAACAACTGGGACTGGGAGGATGACTGGGTCTTCAACGACGACCGTTTCCAGCTTCGTAACGGCAGCGACGAGACGTTCCTCAACTTCTTAGCCGAGACAGTCCATCCCATTGTCCGCGACGATCCAGACGCCGCTGCCGCGATGGTCGCTGCCTACAATGACACCCTCCGCCGAGATGGGTATGAGCTCATCGAGACAGACCGTTTCGGAGATCGCATCATCTATGGCTGGCGTCAGATTTCCGCGTATTACGCCCCAACCGAGCTAACGCTCGCCAAGACGCCCGACCTCACCGAGAACTCTGTGCTGCGCCGTCACCTCGATCTAATCAACCGCGACCTCAGCTCAGATCCCGCTGCGGCGATCTCCTCCTGCAAGAACCTCCTCGAGAGCCAGTGCAAGATCGTGCTCACGGATCTGGATATCGAGTTCTCCGAACGAGACGAGCTCCCGGCTCTTTTCGCAAGCACCGCATCGGCACTCGCGATCAATGCCGACGCGGTAGACGGCAGCAAGCGCGGCAGCGACGCCCTCCGCAAAGCGATGCGCGCCCTCTCCACTCTCGTGCAGTCCGTCGCGGAGGCACGCAACTCAATCGGCGACGGGCATGGCTCCGTCAACGAGAGCCCCGCGACTCCACGACATGCACGCCTCGTGTTCAACTCGACTGTTGCAGTCGCGCAGTTCATCGCCGACACCTGGCACGAAACCTCCCATGAGCAAAAGGCTGCGCTGGGCTCCTCCTTCTGACGCTTCTCCACTCCAATCCGCAAGCGGAACTCCACCGCTCTTCCGCACTCCAACCGAGCAGCGTAGACTGCGAAATGGCAGGACAGACCACGCGCGAAGCCTGACGTCGGGCGGAGCAGACCGCCCCAAGAAGCCTCGGGGCACTCACCACACAGGACCAGCCACATCGAAGTGCTCCCGTGTGAAAAGTGAGGCCATCATGAATCTCATGCAGCGTCTGTGGAACGCCAGCGTCCGCACCCGCATCTTCCTGCGCCGCCGCATGCCCACGAACATCCTGCTCGACAAGATCCGCACCCGCCGAGGCCTCAAATGGGGTGTCCCAGCGATGCTGTTCGGCGGCATCTACCTCTTCGCCGCCGCCATGTGCATCACCCTCATCCAGTACGGCTGGAACCAGGCGCTCTACCTGCTGTTCCTCCTGCTGCTGTGGAACGGGATGAAATTCCTCTGGATCGGGCCGTGGAGCCTCATCCGGCTCGCTCATACCCGTATCTGTGAGCACCGAGTGCAGACCTCGTCGCTGCAAGCGGGAAATTCGTCATTGAGTGCAGACTCTTCAGACTTGAGGGATGCAATCTCCACAACTCGATAGCGTCAGCACTACTTCACCAGACGACCAGCCCTGGGAAACGGGGGTGGCGACTCGTGGCTAGACCCCGTACCCCCATCGGCACCTTCGGCACTATCGCGACCTCCCGCACCGTCCAGAAGCGGTATGTTGCCCGCACGAGATACCGCGACTGGGACGGCAAGAGCCGCCACGTCCAAGTCACCGCCGACACCCGCGCTGCAGCCGAACGTGCTCTGAAGAAGAAGCTCGCTGAGCGAGACCTTTTCCAGCCAGGGTTCTCCGGTATGACCGCAGATAGCCCGTTCCCCGCACTTGTCTCGTACTGGTTGGAAGACATGGAGCTCGAGGACCGGCTCTCTCGAACCACCCGGCTCCTATACGAGCGGAACATGCGAACTCTCGTCCTCCCATTCTTCAAGGAAGTCACACTCCGCGAGATCGGTGTCGCGCGCTGCGACTACTTCCTCAAGCAACTCGCGAAGCAGAGCTACAACCGTGCCCGGCAAGCGCGTGTCGTCCTCCGCCTCGCGCTCGCTCTCGCGGTCCGCCACGAAATCCTGTCACGCAATCCGATGGATCATGTCTCGCGTCTGCGCCGTCCGGTTCGAACGCCGGACGTCTATTCCTGGGAAGAGATCGCAGCCATCCGGTCTGGAATCAGGACGTGGGAGCAGCGGGAGGTCACGGCCGGTCCGCGCCCAGATGGGCAACTCGGTCAGATCGTGGAGGTGCTACTTGGCACTTCGGCCCGTATCGGTGAGGTGCTCGCGATTCGTCTCGGGGATCTCGACCTCGACGCGCCGATCCCTGCAGTGAGGATCTGCGGCACGATCATCAGCAGGAAGGGGGAGCCCACGCATCGGCAGGATCATCCGAAAACGGCCCGTTCGGTGCGCCGAGTCGCCCTTCCAAGCTTCACGCTCCGCGCAGTCCGGGAGAGGTTGGAGCAGATCCGGTTCACCCACCCTGACGCGCTGCTGTTCTCGACCCGCATCGGTACTCCGCATACGACGAACAACGTCCGGAGGCAGCTTCGCGACGTCATGGACCGCGCAGGTGTTCCCGACGTTACCCCGCACCGGTTCCGCCGCACAGCGGCCACTGCGATCAACGAGATCGGTGGCCTCCAACTAGGGCGTGTCTCTTATATGCGTAACCAGACCA
>NZ_KV802355.1:0-252 GCF_001810665.1 Brevibacterium sp. HMSC063G07 | reverse complement strand
GGGGTTAAGTAAAGAAAAGTGTGTCTTTTCCGGGCGTGTTGCGGTTATTTGATCCAGCCTTTTTGGATGCCGAGGTTGTGTTGGTAGCTGGTGTCGATGGCGGTGTCGTATTCTGCTGGTGCACCGATGTCATTGGTAGTGGCTGTGGTGTTGTGGGTGATCAGGTCTGTTGCTGTGGAAAGTGCGTCTTGACCCCATCGTTGGTCCCTGGCGATCTTGACCGGATCGTCAGGGACTTCTGTATGTAGATAC
>NZ_KV802354.1:0-200 GCF_001810665.1 Brevibacterium sp. HMSC063G07 | reverse complement strand
ACGAGTTTGCTGTATTCGCCGTTGTCCAGCATTTCCTTGAACATGGCGTTGAATTCTTCGGTCAGCTTGGTGTTGCCCTTTTTGGCAGCCGCGCCGAGCTGTTCGCCGGTTTCGTAGGTTTCGACGAGTTCGAGTTTGTCATCGGCTTTGGTTGCTGCGGAGATGACGGAGATGTTGCCGACAGCGGCATCGACCTTGCC
>NZ_KV802353.1:0-299 GCF_001810665.1 Brevibacterium sp. HMSC063G07 | reverse complement strand
CCGGACACGCTCAGCAGTGAACCGTCAATCATCTCCGCCATCTTCACACCATTGGCATACGGTGTAGCAGGATCATGCGTCGTCGAAATCACCAGAATATTCGGCACCTTCGACAGCTTCTGCGGCTTCGGCAACGTGCCCTTGAACTTCCAGAAGTCACACACGTCATAGCTGCCTGCCGAAACACTCGCCCGCTGGAACGGCGCAACAGCATCATACGCTTCAACAAACTTACGCGCCCGAGCCAGCTTCGCCTTATCCACCGGCTCATCAGCCCTATTAGAATCCGTACACCGAAT
>NZ_KV802352.1:0-384 GCF_001810665.1 Brevibacterium sp. HMSC063G07 | reverse complement strand
TGCAGCTTTGGCCGAACAAACCACCATCGTGGCCGGAACTCATACTGCCGGGCACATCATCAGCCAACGGGCCGCTCAGCTTGCACATCTGACCGAGCAGCGCGGATGATGACGCATGCCGCGATCTTAACGGTGGTGGATGCTCACCCTCTTACCGAAGTCCTGACCTCTATGCCAGGCATCGGGGTCAGGACAGCCGCGCGCATCCTCACAGAAGTCGTCGGCAAGAACTTCACATCCGCCGCACACCTAGCCTCATACGCCGGTATCGCACCGGTAACCCGCCGATCCGGAACCTCCATTCGCGGTGAAGCACCCTCCAGACGCGCGTTAGCAACGGAAACTCCCGTTAGCAGTGGTTGCTAAAGCGTGGATCTGCGGCTA
>NZ_KV802351.1:0-1732 GCF_001810665.1 Brevibacterium sp. HMSC063G07 | reverse complement strand
TGGGGGTGGTGGTCTGGGTGTGTGGTGGTTGTTGTTGATTTGTGAATAGTGGACGCGAGCATCTGGCAATCACGCGCATGTTTATGTGTGTGGTTGTTGTGATTTTGTTTGATTTTGTGTTTCTTGTGTTATTCGTCTTGCCACTCTGCAGCATGTGCGACTGTTTGGTTGTGTGTGTCCTGTGTGGGGTGGTGAGTGTTCAAGGGCGCATGGTGGATGCCTTGGCATCAAGGGCCGATGAAGGACGCGGTAATCTGCGATAAGCCTCGGGGAGTTGGTAAACGAGCTGTGATCCGAGGGTGTCCGAATGGGGAAACCTCGCTGCGTGTTGTGCGTAGTGACCACGGGGTGAATGTATAGCCTTTGTGGGGGTGACGTGGGGAAGTGAAACATCTTAGTACCCATAGGAAGAGAAAATAAGAATGATTCTGTTAGTAGTGGCGAGCGAACGCGGAAGAGCCTAAACCGTGTGTGTGTCAAGCGTGCTGGTGTTGCATGCGCGGTGTTGTGGGGCCGATCGTCTCAGTTCAGCATGGCTGGGGCATGGATGCAGTGTGGTAGGTGAACAGGTTGGGAAGCCTGACCGGAGTGGGTGAGAGTCCCGTAGCTGAAACCGCAGTGGTTTGTGTGTGTTGGTGCCCGAGTAGCACGGTACTCGTGGAATGTCGTGTGAATCTGCCAGGACCACCTGGTAAGGCTAAATACTCTTGGTGACCGATAGCGGATAGTACCGTGAGGGAATGGTGAAAAGTACCCCGGGAGGGGAGTGAAAGAGTACCTGAAACCGTGTGCCTACAATCCGTCAGAGCCCTCGTGTGGGGTGATGGCGTGCCTTTTGAAGAATGAGCCTGCGAGTTAGTGGCATGTGGCGAGGTTAACCCGTGTGGGGAAGCCGTAGCGAAAGCGAGTCCGAATAGGGCGTGTGAGTCGTGTGTCCTAGACCCGAAGCGGAGTGATCTAGCCATGGGCAGGGTGAAGCGCCGGTAAGACGGCGTGGAGGCCCGAACCCACCTAGGTTGAAAACTGGGGGGATGATCTGTGGTTAGGGGTGAAAGGCCAATCAAACTCTGTGATAGCTGGTTCTCCCCGAAATGCATTTAGGTGCAGCGTTGCGTGGTGCTTTGCGGAGGTAGAGCGACTGGTTGACTGATGGGCCCGCGAGGGTTACTGACGTCAGCTAAACTCCGAATGCCGTGAAGTCAGCGTGGCAGTGAGACTGCGGGGGATAAGCTTCGTAGTCGAGAGGGAAACAGCCCAGACCATCAACTAAGGTCCCTAAGCGTGTGCTCAGTGGAAAAGGATGTGGAGTTGCAGTGACAACCAGGAGGTTGGCTTAGAAGCAGCCACCCTTGAAAGAGTGCGTAATAGCTCACTGGTCAAGTGATTCCGCGCCGATAATGTAGCGGGGCTTAAGCACACCACCGAAGTTGTGGCAAAAACATGTTCAACCGATAACTCGGGTGTTTTTGGGTAGGGGAGCGTCGTGTGGCCGGTGAAGCTGCGAAGTGATTCAGTGGTGGAGGCTATGCGAGTGAGAATGCAGGCATGAGTAGCGAAAGACGGGTGAGAAACCCGTCCGCCGAATGACCAAGGGTTCCAGGGCTAGGTTAATCCGCCCTGGGTTAGTCGGGACCTAAGGCGAGGCCGACAGGCGTAGTCGATGGACAACGGGTTGATATTCCCGTACCAGTGAAGAACCGTCCATACCGAAGAATCTGATACTAACCAGTGC
>NZ_KV802350.1:67634-225409 GCF_001810665.1 Brevibacterium sp. HMSC063G07 | reverse complement strand
AACAAACACGCTATTGAGTTGACAAAGAACAGACGCCAAAACCTTTCAGTCCGCAACAGCGAACCTTCCAGAATTGCTATGTTCAGGCCGAGGTTTCAATCCGTTAATCTCAGGTTTCCCTGCGACCGGATCTCTACTCTACCCTGCGGATTTTCTCTTTGCAACTTGCTTCCGTGTGAAGCCAGTCACTCGAAGAACTCCGTTCCGAGTCTGCTGCCTGATCCAGTTGCCTGAATCAGCATCTACATCACCGGCGGACTCGCACCCGCCCGTTTTCGGCAGCGAGGGCTAACTTAGTACACAGAAGGGAGCGGACGCAAATCCGCTCCCTTCTTCCGTCTTCGCGGACCGACTTCGGTCAGTTATCGCGCACGATCACAGCACCCAGCGTTCGCTTGCCGCGACGCAGCAGAACAGCCGATCCCCCGTCAATCGGAAGGAGCTGCTGACCGGTGAGCGGCGCCTCGGCATCCGTGACCCGCTCGTTGTTGATGTAGGCGCCGCCTTCCTTCACAGCACGACGGGCGTCGCCCTTCGATTTTACGATCCCCGATCCCGCAAAAGCGTCAGCAACCGACAGTCCCGCCGGGATCGCAGAGCTGTCGACTTCCAGACTCGGCAGCGAAGCAAGTGCCGAACCCAGCGTGGAAGGCTGGAGTTCGCGCAGGTCACCAGTGCCGAACAGCGCAGCCGCGGCGGCGAACGCCTGATCGGATTCTTCCTTGCCGTGTACGAGAGTCGTGACGTCCTCGGCGAGGGTTCGCTGCACCAAGCGCTTGTGCGGTTCAGCCTGGAACTGCTCGATGATGTCTTCGATTTCCTCCAGCGGACGCAGCGAGAACACGCGGAGGTAGCCCGGCGCATCGGCATCTGCCGTGTTGAGCCAGAACTGGCTGAAAGCGTACGGCGAGGTGAGCGAGGGATCCAACCACACGGTGCCCGATTCGGTCTTGCCGAACTTGGTGCCGTCAGCCTTGGTGATCAAGCGCGTGGACATGGCGTGCACCGATTTGCGCTCAACGCGGCGAATGAGATCAACACCGCTGGTGAGATTGCCCCACTGATCCGAACCGCCGGTCTGCAGCGTCACACCGTAGCGGCGGTTGAGCTCGAGGTAGTCATTGCCCTGCAGCAGCTGGTAGGCGAACTCGGTAAACGAGATGCCGTCTTCAGACTTCAGACGCGCGGCAACGGCTTCCTTGGCCAGCATGCGGTTAACGGAGAAGTGCTTGCCAACATCACGCAGGAAGTCCAGTGCGGAAATGTCCTTGGTCCAGTCGAGATTGTTGACCATGCGAGCCGCGTGCGGACCGTCGAAGTCCAGGAAGCGTTCAATCTGGGAGCGAATCTTCTCAACCCAGCCCTCAACGACATCGCGTTCATTGAGGGTCCGCTCCCCCGACATCCGCGGGTCGCCGATCAGACCGGTCGCACCGCCGACGAGCATGAGCGGGTTGTGGCCTGCCATCTGCAGGCGGCGGGCAACGAGCACCTGCACCAGATTGCCCATGTGAATACTGGGCGCAGTCGGGTCGAAGCCAACATAGAACGTCAGCGACCCGCCGGTGAGAGCTGCTCGAAGAGCGTCTTCGTCGGTCGTCTGCGCGGCAATTGCGCGAGCCTGGAGATCGCTGAGGACGTCGGTCACTTTTGGCCTTTCTGTTTCTGCTCTGTGGGAGCTTGAGCTCCACAGGGCATTCTACGTGTACAGACACGGCCGCGTGCCCAAGGTGCACGCGGCCGCCGTGTCGAGTTTGGTCAGTTCTGGGCGAACTCGCTGAGCAGGCGAAGCTGGGCCCGCGCGTTTTCCAGCTGAGTCTGCACGGCGCTGCGAGCGGTTCCGCCCTTGGCATTGCGCGAATCGACAGCGCCCAGGGTGCTGAGCACTTCGCGCATCTGCGGGGTGAAGTGCTCGGAGATTTCGGCGTAGTCGGCATCGCTGAGATCCCACAGTTCAACACCGCGGTCTTCGGCTTTCTTCACGGCAGCACCGGAAAGTTCGTGCGCCACGCGGAACGGCACACCCTCGCGGACCAGCCATTCGGCAATATCGGTTGCCAGCGCAAAACCGCGCGGAGCAAGCTGCGCCATGCGCTCAGTGTTGAACTCCGCCGTGGCGATCATGCCGGCAAACGCCGGCAGCAGGAGTGTGAGCGTGTCAACCGCGTCGAAGATCGGCTCTTTGTCCTCCTGCAGGTCGCGGTTGTACGCCAGAGGCTGAGCTTTCAGTGTGACCAGCAGGCTGGTCAGATCGCCGATGAGCCGTCCCGCCTTTCCGCGGGTGAGCTCGGCGACGTCTGGGTTCTTCTTCTGCGGCATGATCGACGATCCAGTCGAGTAGTTGTCCGACAGTTTTATGAAGGAGAACTCATTGGTGTTCCAGAGGATGATCTCTTCGGACAGACGAGAAAGGTCCACGCCGATCATCGCCGTCACCCACGCGAACTCGGCGAAGATGTCGCGGCTGGCGGTGCCGTCGATCGAGTTCTCCGTCGAGGTGGGGAAGCCGAGGTCCTCCGCCACCGCCTGCGGGTCCAGACCGAGTGAAGAACCAGCCAGAGCGCCCGAACCATAGGCGGACACCGCGGCTCGCTTGTCAAGGTCCATGAGCCTTTCAACGTCACGCATGAGCGGCCACGCGTGGGCCAGCAGGTGGTGGGCAAGGAGAACCGGCTGAGCGTGCTGAAGGTGCGTGCGGCCGGGCATGGGAGCATCCGGGTGGGCTGCCGCCTGGGTCACGAGCGCTTCGACAACAGCAAGAACCTGCTGGGCAATGACGCGCGAAGAGTCGCGAACGTACATCCGGCCCATTGTGGCGATCTGGTCGTTGCGGCTGCGGCCGGCTCGCAGCTTGCCGCCGAGCTCGGTTCCGGCAATCTCAAGCAGACCGCGTTCAAGAGCAGAGTGGACGTCCTCGTCGGATTCAACGGGAGCGAACTCTCCCGATGCCACCCGACGGCCCAGTTCGTCGAGGGCCTTGAGCATCCCCTCGAGTTCGGCTTCGTCAAGCAGCCCAGCCCTGTGCAGAACGCGAGCGTGAGCACGCGAACCGGCCAGGTCATACTGTGCCAGACGCCAGTCAAAATGCGTCGATTTCGAAAGCTTTGCCAAATCGTCGGCGGGACCGGAGCCGAACCGCCCGCCCCACAGGCTTACTCGTTCTGTCACGTCACAATCCTTTCTGCACACCGTAAAGCCCCGGCTCGACCCGACCAGTCCATTCTGACCGGCCGGGCCGAGTCGGGCACTCATCACGCCTGGTTCTGAACCCGCTGGTTGCGGTCGCTGGCCGTGCGGGCCGAAAGACCGTAGATGTCGATGAAGCCGCGGGCAGCCGACTGGTCGAAGGTCTGGCCCTCGTCGTAGGTGGCCAGCCCGAAGTCGTACAGCGAGTTCGGGGACTTCCGTCCGGTGACGACAGCGCGGCCACCGTGCAGGGTCATGCGGATATCGCCGTTGACGTGCTTCTGCGTATCGAGGATGAACGCGTCGAGCGAGCCCTTGAGCTCGGAGAACCACTGGCCGTCGTAGACGAGTTCGGTCCAGCGCTGCTCCACGGAGCGCTTGAAGCGCAGCTGCTCGCGCTCCAGCGTGATGCGCTCGAGTTCACGGTGAGCTTCGATCAGCGTGATCGCTCCGGGAGCTTCGTAGATTTCACGGCTCTTGATGCCCACCAGACGGTCTTCGACGATGTCGATCCGGCCGATGCCGTGCTGACCTGCGCGGTGGTTGAGCTTCTCAATCGCCTGCAGAGGTGTCACGGCCTCACCGTCAATGGCAACCGGAATGCCCTGTTCGAAGGTGATGACGACCTCATCGGGAGCCGGTGGGAACGCCGGGTCGTCGGTGTAGTCGTAGACGTCCTTGGTGGGGCCGTTCCAGATGTCTTCGAGGAAGCCGGTCTCAACAGCGCGCCCCCACACGTTCTGGTCGATGGAGAACGGGTTGGACTTGGTCGTGATGATCGGAAGGTCGTTCTTTTCGGCGTATTCGATTGCCGCTTCGCGCGTCAGCGCAAGGTCGCGGACGGGTGCGATGCAGTCGAGGTCGGGAGCCAGGGTCGTGATGGCGACTTCAAAGCGCACCTGGTCATTGCCCTTGCCGGTGCAGCCGTGGGCGACGGTGCTCGCACCGTACTGGCGGGCGGCTGCGACGAGGTGCTTGGCGATCAGCGGCCGCGACAGAGCGGAGACGTTCGGGTAGGCGTCCATGTACATGGTGTTCGCCTGCAGTCCCGGCATGCAGTACTCGGCGGCGAATTCGTCGCGCGCGTCTGCAACATAGGCTTCGACGGCACCGCAGTCCAGGGCGCGCTGGCGGACGGTTTCGAGGTCTTCCCCGCCCTGGCCTACGTCGACGGCCATTGCGACGACTTCCTTGCCGGTGGCTTCCTGGATCCATCCGATGGCGACAGAGGTGTCGAGGCCGCCGGAGTATGCGAGAACAATGCGATCAGTCATTGTGTTCTCCTTTCTTCTGGTGTCTGAGTTCTGAATGTCTGTGGTCACACGCTGTCTGCGGCCAGGTCGAGCATGAAGCGGGCGACTTCTTCTCCCCCGTCCGGTTTGCGGGCGATGACCATAACGGTGTCGTCACCTGCAATGGTGCCCAGCACGTTCGGCAGCGACGAACGGTCGAGGGCGCTGGCCAGGTACTGGGCGGCACCGGCCGGGGTGCGCAGCAGGACGAGGTTGCCGGAGGCTTCCGCTGAAACCAGCAGCTCTTCGAGAAGCCGCTGAAGCTTCGCGTCGATGAGTTCGCCTCCCACACCCTGTTCTAGGGAGCGGTCACCGCCTTCTCCCGGAACGGCGTAGACCGCTCCGGCACTCGTGCGGACCTTGACCGCTCCGAGTTCCACCAGGTCGCGCGACAGCGTGGCCTGAGTGACGAGGATGCCCGCATCGGCGAGTCTGCCGGCCAGTTCCGACTGCGAGCGCACTCGGTGCCTGCGGATGATGTCCGCGATATGCGAATGGCGGGCAGTTTTTGTGCTGGGAACGGATGCGCTCTGTTGAGGCGCTGTCATGAGCGCCCCACCAGCCACGCGAGAAGCGCTTTCTGCGCGTGCAGCCTGTTCTCAGCCTCGTCGAAGACAACGGAAGCGGGACCGTCGATGACTTCGGCATCCACCTCGTGCCCCCGGTAGGCGGGCAGGCAGTGCATGAAGATCGGGTTCCGTCCCAGGTCCATGAGATCCTGAGTGACTCGATACGGCACGAACGGCGAGTCCTCGCCGGATCGGCCGTCGTCTTCCTGCCCCATGGAGATCCACGTGTCGGTTACGAGGACGTCGGCGGCGTGCGCGGCTGCGGCGGGGTCTTCCGTGACGAGCACCGAACTGCCGGTCGTTTCGCCCAGGCAGCGCGCTTCTTCCACGATGTGGACAGCCGGGTGTGCCGAAGCGGGTGCGGCAACGGCAACGTCCATTCCAGCATTCGCGCAGGCCAAAAGGTAGGAGTGCGCCATGTTGTTCGCTCCGTCGCCGAAATAGGCAAGTTTGAGCCCGGCAAGGCCATTGCCTTCACCCGTGCCGCGGTGCTCGCGGATGGTCAGCAGGTCGGCCAGCAGCTGGCACGGGTGGAAGTCATCCGACAGCGAGTTGATGACCGGCACGCTCGAATGCGCGGCCATTTCCTCCAGCCCCGCGTGGTCGAAGGTGCGCCACACGATGGCAGACACCATGCGAGAGAACACTCGCGCCGAATCGGCAATCGACTCCTTGTGGCCCATCTGAGACTCACCGGGGTTGATGATGAGCGGACTGCCCCCGAGGGAAGCGATTCCTGCGGCAAACGATACGCGGGTGCGCGTCGACGTCTTGTCGAACACAACGGCCACCGTCTGCGGTCCTGCCAACGGTTGGAAAGCGTAGGGCTCGGCTTTCATCCTCTGGGCGAGGTCAAGGACTTCACCCAGTTCTCCCGGTGTCAGGTCCGTGTCTTTGAGGAAATGTCGGGTCATTCGCTCTGTCCTCCTTTCTTGAGGATATCCGGCACGGCGGAAAGAAAAGCGCGGATCTCATCGGGGCTGATGATGAGCGGCGGTGCCAGGCGGATACGGTTCGGGCCCACGGCGTTGACGAGGAAACCGGCCTCGAGTGCGGCCGCGGTGAACTTCTTCGCTGAGACCGGCGCAATGTCGAAGGACAGCAGCAGACCCTCACCGCGGACATCGGTGACTCCCGGAATGGAGTCGAGGCCCCGGCGCAGCAGCAGCCCGGCTTCGCGGACGTGGTCGAGGACGGCGTCTGCTTCGATGACATCGAGAACCGCGTTGGCTGCCGCGCACGCAATGGGATTGCCTCCGAACGTTGTGCCGTGCTGGCCGGCCGTGAGAAGGGAAGAGACTTCTTCTCCGAAGGTCACGAGCGCGCCGATCGGCAGGCCCCCGCCCAGACCCTTGGCCAAGGTCATTGCGTCGGGCCGCACACCCTCGCCGATCGCCGGGTGCTGGAACGCGTACCAGCTGCCGGTCCTGCCGACACCGGTCTGCACTTCATCGAAGATGAGCAGGGCACCCACGGAATCGGCTGCTTCACGTGCCGCCGTGAGATAGCCCCGGGGGTGGGGGCGCACCCCCGCTTCCCCCTGAATGGGTTCGATGATGATTGCCGAGGTGTTCTCATCCACCGCGTTCTGAAGCGCCTGGACGTCACCGAAGGGAACATGCTGGGCTCCTGGCACCAGCGGAGCGAAAGGCTGGCGGTAGGCCTCTTTTGCCGTCAGCGACAGCGCACCCATAGTGCGGCCGTGAAAAGCGCCATCCACCGCGATGATCCCGGTGCGGCCGGGCTTGGCGCGGCGGGTGAGTTTGACGGCGGCCTCGTTTGCTTCACTGCCGGAATTGCACAGGAACACCTTCGAACCGGCCGGCGCCTGCGCTGTGCTGAGAATGCGCTGGGCCAAACGAATCTGCTGGTCCGAGGTGTAGAAGTTTGAGATCTGCCCCAGTTCGGCGGTCTGCCGACTGACGGCTTCGACAACTGCCGGGTGAGCGTGTCCCAGGCTGTTCACCGCAATGCCGCCGAGGAAGTCGACATAGCGCCTGCCATCGGAATCTTCGACTACCGCGCCTTTGCCCGTGACGAGCTTCTTCTGCGGATCTCCGTACACCGGCAGCAGACTGCCGCGATAATCATCCAGCCATTCAGCCATTGGTTCCTCCCTTGGCGGGTTTGACGTCGGCGATGAGCGTGCCGATTCCCATGTCCGTGAAGATTTCCAGAAGGACCGAGTGCGCGGTGCGGCCGTCGACAACGTGCACCTGTTTGACACCGGCATCCACCGCATCGAGTGCGGCAGTCATCTTCGGGATCATGCCGGAGTCGAGCTTCGGCAGCAGTTCGCGCAGCTCAGCCGGAGCGATTTCGCTGATGAGACTGTCGGTGTCAGG
Organism: Brevibacterium sp. HMSC063G07; assembly: GCF_001810665.1. Taxonomy (NCBI): domain Bacteria; kingdom Bacillati; phylum Actinomycetota; class Actinomycetes; order Micrococcales; family Brevibacteriaceae; genus Brevibacterium; species Brevibacterium sp. HMSC063G07. The sequence continues at coordinate 218,017 of NZ_KV802350.1, read as the reverse complement.
CCAGTCAGCGTAGAGTCCGGGGACGTCGGTGAGCATGATGAACTTATCGGCCCGCATCTCCCGGGCAATTGCCGCAGCGGCCAGGTCCGCGTTGACGTTGAGCGGATTGTCGCCGCTGGCGCCCAGCTCGGCAGCAATAGAGCACACCACCGGAACGCGCCCGGAATCCAGCAGGTCGTGCAGCAGCTGTGTATTGACAGACGTGATGTTGCCGACGCGGCCGAGACTCGTGAGCTCGCCATCCACCTCGACAGACGCGGGGGCAGCCAGCAGGAGATCGCCGTCCTCACCCGACAGGCCGACAGCTGCCGAGCCGTGTTCGTTGATGCGCGACACAATGCTGCGGTTCACGTGACCGGAGAGCACCATGCGGATGACGTCAATGGCTTCTTCAGAGGTCACGCGCTGACCGGCGACGAATTCGCTTTCGATTCCCAGCCGGTCGAGCATCGTGCTGATCTGCGGCCCACCGCCGTGGACGACGATCGGGCGGATGCCGGCAAAGCGCAGAAACGAGATGTCATCCGCAAAAGTCTGCTGCAGCTCCGGGGAGACCATGGCGTTGCCGCCGTATTTGATGACTATGGTGGCGCCCGCGAAAGTCTTGATCCACGGCAGAGCCTCCGTGAGGATCTCCGCTTTGGTCTGCGCTTTGACCAGGCGCTGGGCGGGTGAGAGTTTGTCGGTCATGATGCTGCAGAGCTGTTCTCGGTGACGTATTCGTGGGTGAGATCGTTGGTGAAGATCGTCGCTTCGGCCTGGCCGCTGTTGAGGTTGATCTCAATGTTGATCTTGCGGCCGAACTTCACCTTCGCGGGGTCTTCGTGCGGTGCAGTTGCCCGGCACACCTGAACTCCGTTGAAGCTGACGTCGAGGTTTTCGGGATCAAACTCCGCCTGCGCTGTGCCGACTTGCGCGAGAACGCGACCCCAGTTGGGGTCCTCCCCCATAAGTGCTGTCTTGACAAGGTTTGAGCGCGACACGGTGCGGCCGACTTCGACGGCGTCGTCTTCGCTCGCGGCTCCTGTAACGGTGATTTCAACGTCGTGGGCGGCACCTTCGGCATCGGCCATGAGCTGGCGGGCAAGGTCAGTGCACACCTCGGTCAGCAGGGCTGTGAATTCGGCTTCGTCCGCTTCTGCTCCGGCCCCCGACGACAGCAGTGCGACGGTGTCGTTAGTCGACCGGCAGCCGTCGGAGTCCAGCCGGTCGAAGCTTTTGGCCGTTGCACTGCGCAGCGCCCGGTCGAGCTGTTCTGGGCTGAGCTTGGCATCGGTTGTGATGACGACGATCATCGTCGCAAGTGACGGTGCGAGCATGCCTGCACCCTTGGCCATTGCGCCGATGGTGTAGCCGGAGCCTTCCGCGAGCGCTTCTTTGGAAACAGAGTCCGTGGTGAGGATGGCCTGTGCGGCATCGGCGCCACCGGACGCGGACGCAGATTCGACCAGACCCGGAACTCCCCCGACCAGCCGGGTGCGGAAGTCCTCTCCCCCGGTGCCGATGAGCCCGGTGGAGCACACGAGGACGTCGTCAGCACTGCATCCGACAGCATCCGCAACCGCGTGCGCGGTCAGCTTCGTCGTTTCGAAGCCGAAGTCACCCGTGAAGCAGTTGGCGCAGCCAGAGTTGATGATGGCCGCACGGACCTGGCCGTCGCGCGTGCGCGGCTGTGACCACTTCACGGGGTTCGCTTTGCACTTGTTGGAGGTGTAGACGACGGCGGCGTTTGTGCTGGGACCGTCGTTGATGACTACGGCGAAGTCCTTTTTGCCGCTCGGCTTGATGCCGACGGTGGTTCCGGCGGCGCGAAAGCCCGGTGCTGCGGTGACGCTCACGGTGCAACTCCTTCGTGTGGAAGATCTGATGTTTCTTCGAGTCCGAGCGCAATGTGCGCCGACTGCACCGCTTGGCCTGCGGTGCCGCGGACGAGGTTGTCAATGGCAATACAGACCGTGACGGTCGCGGCGCGGCCATCGAGGGCCCACTGCAGGTGGGCCTGGTTAGATCCCGCGGTCGCCGACGTGTTGGGCCACTGGCCGTGCGGCAGCACGGTGACAAAGGGTTCGGAATCATAGGCCGAGGCGAAAGCCGCGCTGATCTTCTCCTGTGCCTGGCCGACATCAGCACCGGCCGCAAGAGGCGCCGAGACGGTTGCCAGGATTCCGCGGGACATCGGCACGAGCGTCGGGGTGAAAGTGATGCGGGCGGAGCCTGCAAGGGGATCTTCACCTGCCGCAAGAGCGAGGTTCTGTTCGATTTCGGGGATGTGGCGATGGGTTCCGCCGACCGCGTACGGGCTGGCCCCGCCGAGGATCTCGGAGGCCAGCAGGTGCGGTTTGAGAGCCTTGCCCGCACCTGATACGCCGTTGGCCAAAACGGCTGTCAGCCGGGTGTGGTCGATAAGTCCCGCGTGCACGAGCGGCTGCACTCCGAGGGTCACCGCCGTGACATTGCATCCGGGCACGGCGATGCGCGTGGCACCTTGCAGCTGCCGCCGCTGGGTGGTGTGGTCCGTGCTGCCGGGGCCACCGAGCATGAGCTCGGGCAGGCCGTAGGTCCACGTGCCGGGATGTTCCGAACCGTAGTAGCTTCTCCACGCGTCCGGGTCGATGAGCCGGTGATCGGCAGCGAGGTCCACGATGAGGGTTGCGGGGCTGAGCTTTTCAAGCTCAGCGGCAATTGCTCCGGACTGGCCGTGCGGCAGGGCCAGGAACACAACGTCGTGCCCGGCCAGAGTCGCGGCCGAAGAGTCCGCAATCGTCATGTCGGAATAAGCGTGGAGGTGAGGCTGTTGCTCTCCAAGGAGATCACCGACTGTGGAGTGTCCGCAGACGGTTGTCACCGTGAAGCTCGGGTTGCCTGCCAGCAGGCGGAGGACTTCCCCGCCCGCGTATCCCGTGGCTCCCGATACCGCGACTGAATAAACCATATGCATAAGCATACATTGGCAAGATAAATTATTCATCAGTCATCCTGCTGTTGCCAGCATTTCAAGGAGGAACATGTACGCAGTTCAGGCAGTCCGACAAGGCGGACCCGAAGTTCTTGAGTACACCGAAGTCGAAACACCCTCCCCCGGTCCCGGCGAAGTCCTCGTCGACGTCAAAGCCGCCGGCGTGAACTTCATCGACACCTATCGGCGCGGCGGCATGTACCCCATGCCCTTTCCTCACATCGTCGGCGTTGAAGGCTCCGGGGTCGTTGCCGAACTCGGCGAGGGCGTTGAGGGCATTGACGTCGGTCAGCGCGTGGCCTGGACAGACGTTCACGGCTCCTACGCGCAGAACATCGTGGTCAAGGCCGAAGAGCTGCTGCCCCTGCCCGACGGCGTGGACTTCGAAACCGCTGCCGCCGTGCCCCTGCAGGGGATGACCGCGCAGTACCTGGTGACAGACTCCCACGAAATCAAGCCAGGCCAGACGGCTCTCGTCCACGCTGCCGCCGGCGGTGTCGGCCTGCTGCTGACCCAGTTCATCAAGCACTTGGGCGGCCGGGTCATCGGCACGGTGTCAACAGAAGAAAAGGCCGAACTGGCCCGCGCAGCGGGAGCTGATCACGTTTTCCTCTACGGGGACGGTGTCGACATCCGCGAGGAGGTCATGGCCTTCACCGACGGCAAGGGCGTTGACGTCGCCTATGACGGGGTCGGCAAAGACACTTTCGACGCCTCGCTGGCCTCTATCCGCCCGCGCGGCTCCATGGTGCTCTTCGGGGCAGCCTCCGGTGCTGTTCCGCCGTTCGACATTCAGCGGCTGAACTCCAGCGGCGGAATCTTCCTGTCCCGGCCTTCCACGAAGTGGTTCATCGACTCTCCCGAAGAACTGCACAAGCGCGCGGGGCAGCTCTTTGCGGGACTCGACGAGGGATGGCTGAAATTCCGCGTCGGCCAGACCTTCCCGCTCGAACAGGCCCGCCAGGCCCACGAAGCACTCGAGGGCCGCGCCACCACCGGCAAGGTCGTGCTGACGGTCTGATTCAGTCGACACAGAGAACGAGGCGGAGCTCACCGAGATCGGTGAGCTCCGCCTCGTTCTTCTGCTGGGTCAGTCCATGCGCACGGCCAGCCGACGGAAGTCGTCGGCAAGACCAGCCGCGGCGGTCTCGGCAAGCGAATCCGGGGTGTCGAGGCCTGCGCGCACAAAGCGGCCGGAATAGGCGTCGAGGTCGCCCGAGGCGAGCGCGAGGGCCAAAGCTGCGACGTCTTCGGGATCAGTCCAGTCGGAACTGCCCCGCCAGTCGTGCATTGCCATCGAGCCGGTCATGTCGGATTCGATGACCCCCGGGGCCATTTCGAAGATCCGCAGGCCCTTGTCATAGCCGTAGACGTGTACCGAATCAGCCAGGCGGAACAGGGCTGCCTTGGATGCCGAGTAGGCAGCGTAAGCGGGTGTTCCCTGCGCGCCGGAACCGGAATTGAGATCGATGATCCGGCACGCCCGGCCCGTTGTGTCGGCTGTTTCCAGCAGGCGCTCGGCGAAGGCGCGAACAACGAGGAACGGCCCGCGAATGTTCGTATCAAGCGTGCGCATCAACTGCTCGGCGGGAACATTCCACACGGGGCCTTCTGGGCTTTCCACCACGCCGGCGTTGTTGATGACCGTCGTAATGGGCTCGCCCAGCTGCTCTTCGATTTCTGCGGTGCGCTGGGCAAGAGCCTCAACTGATGCGGGGTCTGCCGCTTGGAGCTGCACACCAATGACCCGGGTGCCGCGAGCCTGGGCGATCTGCTGGGCCGCAGAGGCCGCACGGGCTTCATCAGTTGCCGTGAGGATGACGTTCCACCCGTCGGCCGCGAAGCCATCGGCCAGGTGGTGGCCGATGCCTCGCGAACCTCCGGTGATGAGGACGGTGCTCATGACTCTGCGCTCACGCCTCCCCGCCGGTGCGGGCTACCGCACCGTATGCCTTTTCGACTGCGGCGGTTGCGGCTTCGCGCAGGGCCGAGGCCTCGTCGCTTGTCATAGTGCGGTCGGCGGCCCGGAAGGTCATGCGGAATGCAAGCGACTTTTTGCCTTCCCCCACCTGTTCGCCCCGGTACTCGTCGAACAGTTCAAGCCCTTCGAGATCGCTGCCGATGGCTTCGCGCATGGTGTCTACAAGGTCGCCGATCGCGATGCTGTCATCCACGATGAGCGCCACGTCCTGCCTGGACACCGGGTAGGTGGACAGGGCACCCGACCAGCGGCGCTCTGCCGGAGTGTCCAGTACAGAATCGAGAACGACCTCGAATGCAACCGTGCGGGCCGGCAGCCCGAGCGTTTCGACGACCTTGGGGTGCAGCTCACCGGCGTGGCCGAACAGCGTGCCGTCTGCCAGGCGGAATTCAGCGCAGCGGCCGGGGTGGAACGGTGCGCGGTCAGACGCCGTCGGCGTCACGCTCTGGCCGAGAGCCGCTGCGATTCGCTTGACGATCTCGATCACGTCCATCGCTTCGGCCCTGCGGCCCTTGCCCCACACGCCTTCGAGGTCCCAGTTGCCCGACACGATCCCAGCCGCGTGCAGCGGCTGGTGAGGAACAGCGTCAAAGATCGCTGCGCGCTCTTCTTCCGTGGGGTAGTACCCCGGTGCGAAGGTTTCACTGGCCGGCAGCTGGGCAGTTTCAGGCTGGGTGACCAGCCCGATTTCGAACAGTGCGGTGTCCTTGAAGCCGCGTCCCTGGTTGCGCAGCTGCGCGTCGACGAGTGTCGGCAGCAGCTCGGTGCGCAGCAGCGGCTGGTCGTCGCTGAGCGGGTTGGCCAAGCGCAGGTTGTTCCGTCGCGGATCGTCTTGCGGAATCCGGAGGGCGTCCTGCCGTGCTTCTGACGTGAACGGGTAGGTCAGCACTTCTGTCAGGCCGAGGTCGGCAAGCAGGTTCGACACCGCGCGGCGGGATGTCTGGCGGCGGGTGAGCCCTTCTCCGCCAGGGGCCTGCGGAACAATTGACGGGATCTGGTCGTAGCCGTTGACTCGCGCAATTTCCTCAACGAGGTCTTCCGCGTCGGTCAGGTCCGGGCGCCACGACGGCACTGTCACGCTGTAGTCGGCACCGCTGTCGTCGACTTCGCAGCCGACGGCGCGCAGGGCGCCGATCACTTGGTCATCGGTGTAGTCAATGCCCACGAGTTCTGCCGTGCGGGTCTTCGGCAGGCTCACCTCACGAGGCGCCGGAAGACTGCCGGGGATCGATGCTGTTGCGTCTGCCTGGCCACCTGCCATCTGGGTGAGCAGCTGTGCGGCGCGGGCGACTGCGGCCGGGCCCAGCGCCGGGTCGACTCCGCGTTCGAAGCGCTTGGCGGCTTCGCTCGGCAGGCGGTGCCTGCGGGCTGTGCGGGCAATCGACACGGGGTCCCAGTGAGCGCCTTCGATGAGCACATCGACGGTCGTGTCGCTGACTTCGGAATCTGCCCCGCCCATGACACCGGCCAGGCCGAGAAGCTCTTCGCTGCCGTCGGCGCTGATTCCGGTGACCACCACGTCTTCTGGGTGAATGCTCCGTTCGACGTCGTCGAGCGTGGTGAGCTTGTCGCCCTTGCGACCGCGGCGCACGACGATCCGCTCGCCGACGTTGGCGAGATCGTAGGCGTGCAGCGGCTGGCCGAGTTCGAGCATGACGTAGTTGGTGATGTCCACGACCAGCGAAATGGGACGCATGCCAGCCTCCAGCAGGCGCTTGGCCATCCAGAACGGGGTCTGTGCTGTCGGGTCGATGCCGCGCACGCGCAGGGCTGTGAAGCGGGTGCAGCCGTCGTTGCCGTGAATGGGGGCGTCGTCGGTGAGCTCGACCGGGTGCCCCTCACCGGCAACGACCGGGGCGACCGCCAGAGCGGGGTCGGCGTAGTTCTGCTCTTTCAGAAGAGCGTATTCGCGGCCGATGCCGCGCATCGACATCTGATATCCGCGGTCGGGCGTGATGTTGACGTCGAGGACTTCGTGGTTCAGCCCCAGCAGTTCCGCGGCGTCTTGGCCGGCGGTCAGATCGGCAAAGCCGAACTCGGTGAGCACGATGATGCCGTCGTGATCATCACCCAAGCCCAGTTCGCGCGCCGAGCAGATCATGCCGTCAGAGATGTGGCCGTAGGTCTTGCGTGCCGCAATGGCGAAATCACCGGGCAGAACAGCACCGGGCAGCGCTGCGACAACGTAGTCGCCGACGCCGAAGTTGTGTGCACCGCACACAATGCCCTGTGGTTCCTTGCGGCCGACGTCGACGGTGCACCAGTTGATGGTTTTGCCGTTGGAGTGCTTTTCGGGTTCGCAGGTCAGGACTCGGCCGACAACCAGCGGGCCGGTGACTGCCGGACCGATGTAGTCCTCTTCTTCCAAGCCGATGCCAGCAAGTTCAGCAGCGAGTTCGTGAGCGTCGAGGTTCTTAGGCAGGTCGACGTATTCGGCCAGCCATTCCAAGGGTACGAGCATCAGTTCATCACTCCGAAAGCCTTCGAGAAGCGGATATCGCCTTCCACCATGTCGTGCATGTCGTTGATTCCCTCACCCAGCATGAGCGTGCGTTCGATGCCCATGCCGAAGGCAAAGCCCTGGTAGACATCCGGGTCAATGCCGGATGCGCGCAGCACGTTGGGGTGGACCATGCCGCAGCCACCCCATTCGATCCAGCCGGGGCCGCCTTTCTTCTGGGGGAACCAGAAGTCGATTTCGGCGCTCGGCTCGGTGAACGGGAAGAAGCTGGGGCGCAGGCGCGTGTATGCTTCCGGACCGAACATGGCGCGGGCAAAAGCATCGAGCGTGCCCTTCAGGTGTGCCATTGTCAGGCCCTTGTCAATGGCGATGCCCTCAACCTGATGGAACACCGGGGTGTGCGTGGCATCGAGTTCGTCAGTGCGGAAGGTCTTGCCGGGGCAGACCACGTAGAGAGGAACACCGCGGTTCAGCAGCGAACGCGACTGCACCGGCGAAGTGTGGGTGCGCATGACCAGGTGGGCCGATGCGGGCTCGACGAAGAACGTGTCCTGCATCTGGCGGGCCGGATGGTCGGGACCGAAGTTGAGCGAATCGAAGTTGAGCCATTCGTGTTCGACTTCGGGGCCTTCCGCAACTTCCCAGCCGTGGCCGACGAAGTGATCGGCAATCTTCTCCTGCAGCAGCTGCAGCGGGTGGCGGGCGCCGACCGGCCGACGGGTGGAGGGTCCGGTGACGTCAATGGCCTCGGCGACGAGCACGCGGGCGTCGCGTTCGGCTTCGAGTTCTTCCTGGCGGGCTTTAAAGGCCTGGGCGATCCGTCCGCGTGATGTGCCCACAAGCTTTCCGGCCTGGGCCTTCTGGGATTTGTCGAGCTTTCCGATTTCGCGGTTGGCAAGGGCCAGCGGGGCTTTATCACCCATGTGCGCAATGCGAACCGTCTTGAGTTCGTCGAGGTCGTCGGCTGCGGCAAAAGCCGTCAGCGCTTCCTCCATTGCAGCGGTGACGGCAGCCTCGTCAAGCGGGTCAATGACGGACATCTGCCTTCTTTCTCAGATGGTTGGACAACGTTCTGCAGTCTAGCGAACCGTCAGATCATGCGGACGTGCTTGGCGGATTCATAGACGGCAATCGAGGCGGCGGTGGCCAGATTGAGGCTTTCTGCTTTTCCGTAGATGGGGATGGCCACGGCGGCGTCGGCCTGCGCTCGATCAGCTTCTGGAAGTCCCCAGGCTTCGTTGCCGAACACCCACGCGGTTGGACGGGCGAGGTCAAGGCCGGTATCCCACGGAACGTGAAGGTCGTGAGCCGGCGGATGGCCGTCAGCGGCGAGGATCTGCAGGCCGCGGGCGCGCGCCAGTTCGGTGACTTCTGGAAGGCCGACCCCGGTCACCACCGGCAGGTGAAAGATCGATCCGGCGGTCGATCGCACGGCCTTCGGGTTGTAGACGTCAACACTCGAGGAGGTGATGATGACACCATCGGCACCGGCGGCATCCGCTGCGCGCAGGACGGTTCCGGCGTTGCCGGGATCCCGCACTTGGCTGAGCACGACAAGGAGCTTTGCCTCCTTGGTCACCACCGAGGTCAAGTCAGCGTGAAGCTGTTCGACGACGGCGATCATTCCCTGGCTGTTAACAGTCTCAGCCACCGAAGCCAGCGCTTCCGGAGCCGTCTGCTTGATTTTGATGCCGGCTTTGCGCGCGGCCTCGATGATGTCGGGGTTGCGCTCGGCCGCTTCGACGGTCGCCCACACATCGAGGACGGCCCCTGTCCCCCGCGGTGCCGCCTGACCGGGCTCAACGTGCAGCGTCACGGCCTTGGGGCGGTTTTCGGCCTGGTGGCGTAAGGCCTCGCGGATGCCCTGCGGACCTTCTACGAGGAATCTTCCCGACTTGGCCCGACCCTGTTTGCGGTCGAGCTTCGCGGCTTCGCGCAGTCGGCGGGATTTCGGGGACGTCACTTCCGGCCCGTGCAGACCGGGATGGATGTCGCTTTCCATAACCTCACTCAGTTCTTCTGGACGGTATGCGCAGCCTCAGCTGTCGGGAAACGAAAACGCGGGGGCCAAACAGCCCCCGCGTTTTCACAGCTGCACTCAGGCAGCAGGCGTCTTCGGCGCGTTCACGTCTGACGGAAGTGCGTTCTTGGCGACTTCCACAAGCTTGGTGAACACGGCTGCGTCGTTGACGGCCAGTTCGGCGAGCATACGACGGTCGACTTCAACACCAGCGGCTTTGAGACCCTGGATGAAGCGGTTGTAGGTCATGCCGTTGGCGCGGGCGCCAGCGTTGATGCGCTGGATCCAGAGGCGACGGAAATCGCCCTTGCGCTTGCGGCGGTCGCGGTAGTTGTAGACCAGCGAGTGGATGACCTGTTCTTTGGCCTTGCGGTACAGGCGCGAACGCTGTCCGCGGTAGCCGCTCGCCCGGTCGAGGATGACCCGGCGCTTTTTGTGGGCATTGAGAGCCCTCTTGACACGTGCCACGTGTACTCCTTCAGATGAATGTCACAGCGGTAGGGCTGTGGTGCGCTTTGGTCAGGCCTTGCCCAGCAGCTTGCGGGCCTTGGCGGCGTCGCCGCCGGTCATGACTTTGTCGGTGCCGCTGATGCGGCGCTTACGGCGCGAGCTCTTGACTTCTGCGAGGTGGCGGTTGCCGACACCTTCGCGCATGAGCTTGCCGCTGCCGGTGACGCGGATGCGCTTCTTCGTACCGCTGTGGGTCTTCTGCTTCGGCATTGTGCCGTTCTCCTTCAGTCGGCCCTCGGAAACCCGTCCCGAGGGTAGTGGCTCTGGGGCGCTGGGCGCTCCTGAACCGATGTCAGTTCTGGTTTCGCTGCTCGGCCTTGGCCTGAGCAGCGCGGTCGCGACGCGACTTGACTTCGGTGTATGTGCCCTTGGCACCCGCGGTCTCCCTGCGCGATTCTGCGCGGGCGTCTGACTTCGAACGCGTCGGTGCGAGCACCATGACCATGTTGCGTCCATCAAGCCGAGGTGAGGATTCAACGGTGCCGTATTCGGCAACCTCCTCGGCCAGCTTCTCAAGCAGCCGCATGCCCATTTCCGGGCGGGACTGTTCGCGTCCGCGGAACATGATCATGACCTTGACCTTGTCTCCGCCGTTGAGGAAGCGGACGACGTGGCCCTTCTTGGTTTCGTAGTCGTGGTCGTCGATCTTGAGTCGGAACCGGATTTCCTTCAGGGCCGTGTTGGCCTGATTCTTCCGTGCTTCGCGTGCCTTCTGGGCAGTTTCGTACTTGAACTTGCCGTAGTCCATGAGTTTGACCACCGGAGGCTTCGCCTTGGGCGCAACCTCGACGAGGTCAAGATCGGCTTCGCGTGCCAGGTCGAGTGCCTTGCGGATGGCGACGATCCCGACCTGCTCTCCGTTGGGCCCGACCAGACGGACCTCAGGTACTCGAATCCGATCGTTGATGCGCGGCTCGCTGATGTGCATGCTCCTTAACTCAGATGGTGATCACGGTGTTCAAGGGAACAGAAAAGCTCCCTTTGAACACGCAAAGGGAGCTTGAAACGCTGCCGGTGAACATTCTTCACCTCAGTGCCCAACAGCCGGAAAGCAGATCCTGAAGCCCGCTTGTGCCAGCTGTTTTCGCTGACCCGATTGCCCTTGGCAATCCAGGTGGGAGTCAATCTCCACTTTGCACGCCCTCCAGCTTACACGACACTCAGGCGTTTTTCACACTCGGATGTGGGAAGCTTGGGGACATGACAGAAAACCGCCACACTTTTTCCGATGATCACACTGCCGCCGACCACGCGCGCGCAGAGCAGCAGGCGCTGCGAGATATTGCCGACGTACCTGCTGTCGAGGTCATTTCATCTGCGGCCATCCACCTGATGAGTGCCGCTGCCGTGAAGTGCGGACTGGCCGAAGACACTGAAGAGTCCAATGGCAAAGACCTACAGGACCTCGATGAGGCGCGCAAGCTCATCAACGCACTGGCGGGTCTTGTCACCTCGTCCGCAGTCGACCTCGGCGACCAGCACGCCCGGCCCCTGCGAGACGGCCTGCGCAGCCTGCAGCTGGCCTTCCGCGAAGCCTCCCCCTTCCCCGACGTTCCCGGTTCAGGCCCGGGCGAAAAGTACACCGGCCCCGTTTCCTGAGCTCCCCCGCACGGCCCGACACTTCCAAACGAAGCACGCATTCCCAGCCGGCACCTCGTGGTGCCGAGCGGCCTTTTGGCGAGTTAGGCTCCCCTTTCTTGGACTCATTCCAGAAAACGCCTACGGTTGAGTTGTGACCACGAGTGCTGCCGACACGATCAGAGCCGCCGGACTGCGCGTGACTGCGCCCCGTCTGGCGGTCTATGACGTGTTGGAACACGACCACACCCACGCAGACGCCGACAAGGTCTTCCGCGCAGTGCGCGAAAAACTCGGCACGGTGTCAGTGCAGACGGTGTACGACGTGCTCAGCGCGTTCGCGCGCACACAGCTTGTCAGGGTCATCGATCCGGCCGGCTTCGCGTCGGCCAGATACGAAATCAACCGCAACGACAATCACCATCACCTCGTGTGCCGAACATGCGGTGACATCCGCGATGTCGCCTGCGCACCCGGCAGCGCTCCGTGCCTGAGCCCCGCCGAGGACTTCGGCTTCACAATCGACGAAGCCGAAGTCGTCTACTGGGGGCAGTGCCCCCAGTGCGAGCTCAGGAACTCTCTGTAACTCCGACAACCCAGGAGGACTCATGGCAACCAACCGCACAACCGACAACTTCGGCATCCCAGTCGGCAGCGACGTTCACTCGCTGACGCTCGGCGCTGACGGCCCCACGCTTCTGCAGGACTACTACCTGGTTGAGAAGCTCGCACAGTTTGACCGCGAACGCGTTCCCGAGCGCGTCGTCCACGCCAAGGGCGGCGGAGCTTTCGGCACGTTCACCGTCACCGGCGATGTTTCCAAGTACACCAAGGCCAAGGTCTTCCAGCCCGGTGCCGAAACCGAAATGCTCGCCCGCTTCTCGACCGTCGCCGGCGAACAGGGCTCGCCCGACACCTGGCGCGACCCCCGCGGCTTCGCACTGAAGTTCTACACCGAAGAGGGCAACCTCGACATCGTGGGCAACAACACCCCGATCTTCTTCATCCGCGACGCCATCCAGTTCCCCGACTTCATCCACTCGCAGAAGCGCAGCTCGCAGACCGGCCTGCGCGATCACAACATGCAGTGGGACTTCTGGGTCAACGAACCCGCATCGGCCCACCAGGTCACCTACCTCATGGGCGACCGCGGCATCCCGCGCTCGTGGCGTGAAATGAACGGCTACGCATCCCACACCTTCCAGTGGATCAACGAAGCCGGCGAACGCTTCTGGGTCAAGTACCACTTCCACTCGGACCAGAAGCAGGAATTCATCGACAAGTACGGCCACGAAGGCTTCTCCGCTGATGACGCCGACGAAATGGCCGGCATCGACGCTGACTTCCACCGCCGCGACCTGTTCGAAGCCATCAAGGAAGGCAACTTCCCCACGTGGACCCTGTCCGTTCAGGTCATCCCCTACGAAGAGGGCTTCACCTACGGCACCAACATCTTCGACGTCACCAAGACGGTGTCCCACAAGGACTACCCGCTGATCGAGGTCGGCAAGATGGAGCTCAACCGCAACCCGGAAGACTTCTTCGCACAGATCGAGCAGGCCGCATTCAACCCGGCTTCGCTCGTTCCGGGCACCGGACTATCGCCTGACAAGATGCTCATGGGCCGCCTGTTCTCCTACCCGGACACCCACCGTCACCGCATTGGGCCGAACTACGCCCAGCTGCCGGTGAACCGTCCGAAGTCGCCCAAGCACAACTACAGCCGCGACGGCCAGATGCGCTACGAACTGTACCCGGCCGACCAGCCTGAGTACGCACCGAACTCGTACGACGGCCCGCATGCGGATGAGTCCGCCGCTACCGACGTCAACCTGGTTGACGTTCCGCAGTCGGACGTCGTTCGCGCCGCTCAGACGCTGCGCGAAAACGACGGTGATTTCAACCAGGCCGGCGAGCTTGTGCGCAACGTGCTCGACGACGCTGCTCGCGACCGCCTGGTTCACAACATCTCCGGTCACGTCATGGGCGTATGGGACAAGGAGCTGTTGCCCAAGGTCTTCCAGTACTGGAAGAACGTCGACGAAGAGCTCGGCAACCGCATCGAAACTGTTGTCACCGAAGCTAAGAAGAAGCAGGAACAGGCCTGATCTTCTTCAGCTGCGTTAGCTGCGCTGCGCGTTATGCGTTAGCTTGGCGCGGCTTTGGCTGAAAACACGGGCGCCCCGGCAGATTCTCTGTCGGGGCGTTCGTGTTTTTGCGTTTGGGTGTTGTTTTGGTGGGCGGGGGCGTTGCAGCGCTTGCGGTTTCTCGCACATGCCCTTCTGGCGAGTTCAGACCGTACGGAAGCACCCCTGAGCCGGAATCTGCGCTTTAGCCGCACACAAACTCCCCTTAGCTGCGGATCCACCCGAAGACAACCACTGCTAACGGGAGTTTCTGTTGCTAAAGCGTAGGCGCAGATGGCGCCTGGGTGCCCAAGTCAGGCTGGGTGCCGAGGTGGAGGGCGGTTGTGCGGCACCCGCGGCTATCCGCCTGTACTGCTTATGGCTCTTCAGGTCAGGTGCGCGTGCGGCTTAAAGCCTTTGGAGTCAGGTGCGGCTTGCAGCCGCGGGGTTCGGACGTGGCTGATGCCCTTGGGGCAAAGGGTGTGGGCTATGGCCTTTGAGCTCAGCGGACGGTGATGGTCAGAGAATCGACGCGGTCGACGATGACGGGGTGCTCTGCCAGGCGGGCCTGGAAGGCACTGAAATCTGGTTCACCCTCCAGTGTGAGGATGATTGCCAGTTCGGGACCTCCCGTCACTATCCTTCTGCTGCCTGGTCCTGCGCCGACCGATGCGATCCATGGAAACTGCGCTGCGGCTTCTCCAATGGCCTGCGCGACTTCCCGGTCGGCCCACGATGGCGTCCAGGCGTGCCCTTGCACAAAAGCCCACAGTGCCGGCCTGCGCAGCAAAAATGCGTGATCACTGCCAGGGTCGATGATGACCAGTTGGGAGCCTTCGTCAACTGCACCCAGGCCCAGGCGCTCGGCCTCGATCGGCACGGGCCTAGCCTGAGTCCCCCACTGGGTGAGAAGCGGAATGGCAGTGAAGCACGGTGTGACCTCGCGGCCGTCTTCGGATGACAGACGCACCATAGCCATATCCGAGCTGTTGTCGACCATGAGCCCGTGTTCCCCCACGGACTTGCTGAGCGCTTCCGGAAGAATGGGGGCGTAAACACGCGAGTCTTTGAGCGCCTCGACTACGCCGATGTGGGCCGTCGGGTCAAAAGGATTGGCCGTTGCATTGTCGAGGGCCGCAGTCACCTGCGGGTCAGCTTCGCCGGTGTCACCGGCGAAGGGATTCGGCTTGAGTTCACGACCCTTCCACGCAGTACCCGCTGAGTCAGCCTGATGGCCCGTCCGGGCTGAGTCGAAGTCAGCATGACCGTCAGGCGACGCAGAACCATCTGGCCTCACGGCACCTCCGAACATAGCTTTCAGGTGTTCGGGCAGCTGAGGCTCGTCTGGTGTGCTGTCTGTCATGGACGCCCGGCGACTTCGAGTGCTTCGCTCATGGTGAATCGACCGGCGTAGAGAGCCTTGCCGATGATTGCGGAGTCCACGCCCGCTGGAACGAGCTTGCGCAGGGCAACAAGGTCATCAAGTGAGGAGATGCCGCCGGATGCGGTGATCGGCGTGCCCGTGGTCGTTGCGATTTTCTGCAGAAGCTCCGTGTTGGGGCCGCTGAGGGTGCCGTCAGTGTTGATGTCGGTGACGACGTAGCGCGAACAGCCCGCGGCTTCGAGTTCTTCGAGGACGTCCCACAGGCTTCGGCCTTCTTTCGTCCAGCCGCGGCCGGCGAGCACATCACCGCGCACGTCGAGTCCAACCGCAACGGCGTCACCGTGCTGGCGGATGACGTCGGCAGTCCATGTGGGGTTTTCAATTGCGGCAGTGCCGATGTTGACGCGGGCCGCGCCGATTTCGAGAGCGGCTTCGAGTGCCGCTGAATCGCGAATTCCGCCGGAGAGTTCGACCTTGAGATCAACCGAGGCGATGAGCTCCTGGATGAGCTCGCGGTTGTCACCGCGACCGAAAGCAGCGTCGAGGTCGACCAGATGGAGCCATTCCGCTCCGGCCTCCTGAAACTTCACAGCGTTTTCCAACGGCTGCCCGTAGTCGGTTTCGGTGCCGGCCTCGCCCTGGTGCAGGCGAACGGCCTTGCCCCCGACAATGTCGACTGCGGGAAAGAGCACAAGGCGGTCTGCTTCGGTCACTGTTTCTCCTAGGTGTGGGAATCGTCGAGGCCTGCGATCCAGTTGGCAAGAAGCTTCAGCCCTGCCGAACCAGATTTTTCCGGATGGAACTGCACAGCGCTCAGAGGGCCGTCCTCAACCGCGGCAATGAACTTTTCGCCGTGCTCTGCGTACGTTGCTTCCCCTGTGCTGGGCGCTGTGTGTGCCGCATAGGAGTGGACGAAGTAGAAGTGTTCTTCGGTGATTCCGTTGAACAGCAGCGAACCTTGCGGTGGCCGCACCGTGGTCCACCCCATGTGGGGAACAACGGGGGCTGAAAGCTTTGTCACAGACCCATTCCACAAGCCGAGGCCTTCGGCAGTCAGACCGTGTTCGGTGCCCTGGTCGAACATGACCTGCAGGCCCACGCAGATGCCCAAGACCGGCATCCCGCGTTCAATCCTTTCGCGGATAATGGCGGGCGCGCCAACGGCTCGCAGTTCGTCCATGACGGATGCGAAGGCCCCGACGCCCGGCACTACGAGCCCGTCAGCCGAAAGCAGGTACTGCGGCTGGGCGGTCAGCTGGACCTCAGCGCCGGCGGCTTCGAGCGCCCGCACCGCAGAGCGCACATTGCCCGACCCGGCATCGAGAACGGCTACCGTGGTCATTGTCTGCGACCAAGCAGCTTGTTGATGCGGAAGAGGCTGAATCCGAACACACCCGCGGCCAGTGCCGTGGCAATCCACATGTACCAGGGGCCGCTGAGGGCGACAACGGCGCCGATGACCAGCGCGATGAACGCAGCCGCGGCCACGATCATCCAGACGATTGCGGTGCGCGCAATTGCAGCGCGGGCACCCGTCATGGTCAGTGCGCTTGCCTGCATTTTGCTGATGTCGGCTGTGTGCTGGGCGCCTTCGATGTCGGCAGGCTCAGCTTGCCCCAGCAGCAGGCGTTCAACGTCCTCGGGCAGATTCTGCAGGGCCAGCCCCGCGGGAACTTCCGATTGCCGTTTGCCGGCGCGGTAATGCCCGGACGCGATGGCGTCGTCTTCGCGGACGAGCAGCAGGACTTCGTAGCGGCCTGCCATTTTCGACAGCTTCTGGGTGACTTCCGTGGCGTGTTCGCGGCTGGCGTTGTCAAGAACAATGGCCGAGAAGCCGCCGACGGGCACGACGGAGCCGCGAATGTCGCTGAGCACGCAAGCCGCAGCGAGCTGCTTGGGATCGCCGAAGGGTGTGACTACGAGCGCCGTGTTCACAGGGCCCCCTTTGTGGAGGGGATGGCCCCACCGGTGCGCGGGTCGGCTTCAAGTGCCATGCGAAGGGCGCGAGCGAAGGCTTTGAATTCTGCTTCCGCTATGTGGTGGGGGTCCCGGCCGGCGACGAGCGCGAGATGGACGGTCAGCCCCGCGTTGATGGACAGAGATTCCAAAGCGTGGCTGACCATAGAGCCGGTGAAGTGACCGCCGATCATGGCGTACTGGAAGCCCTCGGGTTCACCGGTGTGGACGAAGTACGGGCGACCGCTGATGTCGACAACGGCCTGTGCGAGGGCTTCGTCAAGGGGAACGGCAGCGTCGCCGTAGCGTCGAATGCCCGCTTTGTCTCCGACCGCGTCTTTCAGCGCCCAACCGATGGTGATGGCGGTGTCTTCGACAGTGTGGTGGACGTCGATATCGATGTCGCCTTCGGCCTTGACCGTCAGGTCGCACAGAGAGTGGCGGGCCAGAGCGTCAAGCATGTGGTCATAGAAAGGCACGCCCGTGGAGATCTCGGACTTCCCTGTTCCGTCAAGATCAATTGTGACGTCGACCTTTGATTCGCTGGTATGACGTGACGCCGTCCCGATCCTCTGGGGCATCAATCCTCGTTTCCGTTCGGCTGCGACCGACCGCGCGGCGCGGTCGCCCCAATCCTATCGGGAGGGCACGAGAATACGCTGACCAGGGTGAACCGTCGATGAGTCAAGCCCGTTCATGTCGACGATGACGGTAAGGACGTCGCGAACATCTTCCGAGCCGGCTGCTTCGCGGGCGATTTCCCACAGTGATTGGCCCTCTTCTACGACGACCACCCGGGTGTCATCAGCAAAAGCCGGTTCCGCATTCGAAGCCGAAGCCTCCGGCCGGATGAGGAGGACAGCACACAGAGCAACCACTGCAATGACGGCGAGAGCCACCATGCGGCGCACCCAAAAGATCCGGCCTTCCCTTACCGAACGGTGCGATGCGCGAGCGAGCGTGTGCATTCTTCCTCCTAACACAGTCGAAGCGTTCGACCCCGACAATGCGATGGCGCGGACGGCCGCTTGCCCCACGGCCATTCGCATTATTCGAACTGATGTTCTAAGACACACATTAGAACAGAATCCGCTGTTTGTCGAACATCTATGTGAAAATGGATTCGAACACTGCATCCGATTCCCACGCTTCAGAGCCTCCCACGAGGCACTGACATAACCTGCTCCACACTTCTGACCGGCAGAAACGTCAGGGTTTGGGCTGAGAGGACAGAGTCATGACTCAGTCGCGTCGAACTCGCGGCCGCCCGCGCGACACCGATGTGGCCAAGGAGGTCAGCACGTTCCGCAGGCACCGTGACAGCGAGTCTTCCCTGCCGGTCGCTTCAGCTGCCGCGGACGACCGTTCACTGTCTGCCCGGCAGCGGCAGGTGCTGGAGACCATCGAAGCGTCAGTGCACAGCAACGGCTATCCGCCGAGCATGCGCGAGATCGGAAAGTCGGTGGGGCTGGCCTCACTGTCGTCTGTTGCACACCAGCTCAATCAGCTTGAGAAGCTCGGCTATCTGCGGCGCGACCCCAAGCGTCCGCGGGCAATCGAGGTTGTCAACCCCGCTGAGGTCGCCGAAGCCCCAGCGGTGGAGAGCTCCTCGAACGCGGCCGCCGTTCCAGTGGTCGGCCGCATTGCCGCCGGCGGTCCCATTACGGCAGAGCAGAACGTGGACGACGTGTTCGTGCTGCCGCGCCAGCTAGTCGGCGCCGGCGACAATCTGTTCCTGCTCAACGTCGTCGGAGACTCGATGATCGATGCGGCCATCTGCCACGGCGACTGGGTTGTGGTGCGCAGCCAGCCGACCGCCGAGAACGGTGAAATAGTCGCCGCCCTTCTGGATGACGAAGCCACGGTCAAGACGCTCAAGCGCAAGGACGGCAAACAGTGGCTGCTGCCGCAGAACCCTGACTACGCCCCCATTGACGGCACCTTTGCCACCATCATGGGTGTTGTGACCGCGGTCATCCGGCGCATCTAATCTTCCGGTTTGAGCCTTTCGAGAGCCCCGCGGACCACCGCGGGGCTCTCTGTTCTCCACATGGGCGGAAGTGTTGCCATGAGGAAGTTCGCGTAGCGAGCCGTTCGCAAGCGCGAATCAAGCACCGCGACGACACCGCGATCCGATGTTGAGCGGATGAGTCTCCCAGCCCCCTGTGCCAGCTTGAGAGCAGCGTGAGTTGCAGAGACGGCCATGAAGCCGTTGGCACCTCGGCGGGCGGCGGCTTCCGTGCGGGCGGTGGAGAGAGGATCGTCCGGGCGGGGAAAGGGAATCCGATCGATGAGGACCAGGCGGCAGGCATCACCTGGAACGTCGACTCCCTGCCACAGGGAGATGGTGCCGAACAGGCTGGAGTCAGCATCGGAGCTGAAGGACCGCACCAGGCTGCCCAGGCCGTCTTCGCCCTGCAGCAGAATCGGCAGATCGGTGTACTCGCGCATGTATTCGGCTGCCTGCTCGGCCGCGGCTTTCGACGAGAACAGTCCGAGCGCTCCCCCGCGGGAGGATTCTATGAGTTCGCGCAGCTCTTCGAGCTGTTCGACATTGAGGCCTCCGCGGCCGGGTTTGGGCAGATGGCCGGCAACATAGAGGATGCCCTGCTTGGGGTAGTCAAACGGCGAGCCCACGTCGAGGCTGTCATAGCGCGGACTGTCAGGGCCCGCCAGACCGAGTGACGCTGCGACCGGTTCGAATCGGCCGCCCAGCGCCAGGGTTGCAGATGTTGCGACAACGGTTGCTTCTTCAAACAGGCCGCGGCGCATGGTGCCGGCAACCGACAGCGGAGCGATCACGAGGCTGACGGTCTCCGTACCCCGAAACGAACTGCGGCTGACCCAGACGACGTCGTTGGCGTTGCCGTCGGTCATGCGCTCCGCAAGATCGAAAACCTCCTGAATGCGAGCGCGCGCAACCGTCAAGCCCGAATCGGCCTCTTTGCCCCGCTCGGCCTCACCGCAGGCGCTCAGCAGTGTGCGAGCACTGTCACGCACAGCCACGACCGCGTCCTGCAGGGGTTCGGGCCACATCCGCAGCAGACCCGCTTCCGCCTGCGCCAGCGCATCAGACAGCGACGTGCGGGCAGTGTCGAAATCGCTGAGAGCCGCCGGTGTTGCCCCCGAGTGCTTCCGCGCCGCCGAGTGGGCTGCCGAGAGCATCGTGTCGGTCAGACTGCCGGTAAGGGCCGATGTCACGCGGTCGCGCAGTTCGTGGGCTTCGTCAATGATTACTGCCGCATGGGACGGCAGCACTGAGTTTTCGCCGAAGGCATCAATTGCCAGCAGGGCGTGATTGGTGACCACGACGTCAGCACCAGAGGCTTTTGTGCGTGCAAGTTCAGCCCAGCATTCTTCGACCATGGGGCACTTTTGGCCCAGGCAGTCGTAGGCGTTGACGGACACGTGGGACCACGTGCGGTCGGAGACTCCGGGCACCAAATCGTCGCGGTCGCCCGTATCTGTGGACTGTTCCCACGAGCGGATGCGGGCGATCTCAGATTCTAGGGCGCTCATGGATCCGCCCCGGTGTGCCGCATCGTCAGCTCCCGTGTCGAACAGGAGCCCCGCCTCGTCATCTGGGTATCCGCCGGCGAGTTTGTGTTTGCACAGGTAGTTGCGGCGTCCCTTGAGTACGGCCGCACTCGGTCGACGTCCGAGGTCTTCGCGCAGGGCTTTTGCCAGCCGCGGGATGTCGCGGTCGATGATCTGTGCCTGCAGCGCCAGCGTTGCGGTTGAGACGATCACCCGCTCGCCGGAGCCGACGGCATAGCGCACCGCGGGCACGAGGTAGCCCAAGGACTTTCCCGTGCCTGTCCCGGCCTGCACCAGCAGGTGCGTTTCGCTTTCCAACGCCGAGTTCACAGCCTCGGCCATCTGCTGTTGGCCCTCGCGGGGACTGCCGTGCAGTGCGGCGACGGCCGTCCCCAGCAGCTCGGCAGCGTCCTTCACGCGCGCTCCCCCGCGGGTTCATCACGCGAGGTGGGATCGGGTGTGACGGGCTCGGGCGAGGTGGGCGCGGCTGTGGGAATCGGCAGCTCGTGCGAGCTGGGTTCAGATGAAGCGCCCGCGAACATGTCGGGCCGCCGGAAAGGTTCGAGCTGGGCGGCGAGTTCGCCGTTGACGAATGCGTGAACGACAGTACCTTCGTCAATGTGCTCGATCCGCTCGATTTCGCCGTCTTCGTGAACTGCAGACAGCAGATCGCCGCGGCTGTAGGGAATGAGGGCGGTGAGCTCAAATTCGGGGTGCGGCAGCGCATCGGCGATTGTCGTGCGCAGAATGTCCAGGCCCTCACCGGTGTGGGCGGAGACCGCCACGGCCCCTGGGTGGCGGCGCATAAGCCGTGCAACCGCATCGGGCTTGGCGATGTCGGCCTTGTTGATGACAATGAGTTCCGGCACGGAAGGCTCGACGACATCGGCGAGGACATCGTGGACGGCCGCGATCTGTCCCTCCGGGTCGGGGTGCGAACCGTCGACCACGTGGAGAAGCACATCCGCCTGCCCGGCCTCTTCCAGGCTGGAGCGGAACGCTTCGACCAGCTGGTGCGGCAGATTGCGCACGAAGCCGACCGTGTCGGTCAGCGTGTAGGTGCGTCCGTCTTCCGCCTCGGCTGCCCGCACGGTGGGGTCGAGGGTGGCGAACAGGACGTTCTGCACCATGACCCCGGCATCGGTCAGCCGGTTGAGCAGGCTCGACTTGCCCGCGTTGGTGTAGCCGACGATCGCGACCGACGGGATGCGATTGCGTTTGCGCGAAGACCGTTTGACTTCGCGGGCAGGCGTCATTTTGGCGATATCGCGGCGCAGTTTCGCCATGCGCTTGCGGATGCGCCGCCGGTCGAGTTCGATCTGGGTCTCACCGGGACCGCGCGAACCGATTCCCGCGCCGCCGGCCACCTGTCCACCGGCCTGCCGCGACATGGATTCACCCCAGCCGCGCAGACGCGGCAGCAGGTACTCCAGCTGTGCGAGTTCGACCTGTGCCTTGCCTTCGCGGCTCTTGGCGTGCTGAGCGAAGATGTCGAGGATGAGCGCCACACGGTCGACGACTTTGACCTTGACGACGTCTTCGAGGGCACGACGCTGGGAAGGGGCGAGTTCGGAGTCGAAGATGACGGTGTCAGCGCCGACGGCGGCCACGATTTCGGCGAGTTCGCGCGCTTTGCCGCGGCCCAAGTAGGTGGCCGGGTCCGGAGTGTCGCGCCGCTGAATCACACCGTCGAGGACAGTCGATCCAGCTGTTTCGGCAAGGGCGGCAAGTTCCCGCAGGGAGTCTTCAGCAGCTTCGGCGGTACCGTCGGTGTACACGCCTGCGAGCACCACGTTTTCCAGGCGGACGTCACGGTATTCGACTTCCGTGACATCTTCGAGTTCCGTCGACAGCCCGGCCACACGGCGCAGTGCGGCACGCTCCTGGACGTCGAAGTTGGTGTCGTCGTCAGCGGCGAGCTCCGCTGCTGTGAGCGATGAGTCAGCCCGCGACAGGACGCGGTTGAGGATGTCGTCTTCGCGGCTGGACTCGCCTGTTGAGGTGCCGGAGCGGGGTTCCTCGGGGGCTTCACCCGAGCTGCCGGGGGTGCTGTCTTCAGCACTCGAGGCACCGGGGGCTGAAAGTTTGTCTTCTTCTCGCATTGCGGCCCATTGTCCCACAGGGCACAGCCTTCGGCGCCATGAGCGCGTAGGCTTGAGGGCTGTGAGCGAGCACTATTTTTCTTCCACCCCGAACGCACAGTCACGACCACGGTCGCTGCAGGTGTGCCTGGCCGGTCACGACCTGACAGTCACGACTGACTCCGGCGTGTTCTCCCCCGGCCGCGTTGACAAAGGCACCGCCGTTCTGCTCGACCACCTGCCCGAGGTTCCCTGCGGCAATGTGCTGGACCTTGGGTGCGGTTGGGGCCCGATAGCGCTGCACGCCGGTCTCAGCGCCCGCGATGCCGGGACGTCCACGCGCGTCTGGGCACTCGATGTCAACGAACGCTCACTTCAGCTGACAAAGAAGAATGCCGCCGAGGCGGGACTTAACTCAATCCGCCCCGTCACCGCCGAACAGATTCCAGACGATGTGCGCTTTGACGCGATTTGGTCCAACCCGCCGATCCGCGTGGGCAAAGACGTGCTGCACGAACTTCTGCTGACCTGGCTGCCCCGACTGAAGCCCGGCGGGCAAGCACTACTCGCAGTAGCCAAAAACCTCGGTTCAGACTCGCTGCAGATATGGATGCAGGAAAACCTGCCGGAAGGCTTCACCGTTTCCCGCGCTGCATCGTCCAAGGGGTTTCGGGTCCTTTCAGCTGTCGCGCCGAAGTGACGACCGCCTATACCGGCAGCGTGACAGCGCCACGGCGGCGGCGCTCATAGAAGAGCCGCTTCTGCTGTAAGAACAGCGGGACCGGACAGAATCGCGACATCATCTTCCACCTCGACGAGCACTGTTCCGCCCGGTTGAGTGACGAACCATTCTCGAGGTGCCGCCTTCCCGGCCCAGTGGCTGGCGGCCAGCGCCGCCGCGCACGCCCCGGTGCCGCACGCGCGGGTCTCCCCGACACCTCGTTCGTATACGCGCATGCTCAAACGCCCTGCGTTCTGCAGGCGGGGGTTGGTGACTTCGGGCAGCGGGCCGTGGTCGATGACGATGAACTCGACGTTCGTGCCGTCTGGCGGTACGGGCTGGACTTCGGGTGGTTTGCGCAGGTCGAGCGCTTCGAGTTCAGCTGCTTGGGCCACAGCGACGACGGTGTGGGGATTCTCCATGTCGACGCTCGCCGCGGGCCTGGGCGGACGGAGGTTTGCAACAGCGGCGAAGGCGTCATCGGCTATCGGCTTGGGCCCGCGCGGCAGGCGAACGCGGTACCAGGTGGCCGAGTCTGCACCTTCGACATTGCAGTCCATACCATTTTCGGAGTTTCCGCCGGTGCTGCTGTCTGTGGCGAACGGGCTGGAAGTCGTTTCAACCATCACGGGGCCGACGGCCGTTCCGATGATGAGCTTTTCGGTCATCTGAAGCCCGGTTTCACGCAGGAAGTGGGCAAAGACCCTCACCCCATTTCCGCACATTTCCGCTGGTGAGCCGTCTGCGTTGCGGTAGTCCATGTACCATTGGGCGCCGGCTTCCTCGGCAACGCGGGCTGTCGGCGTATCAACCGAGCCGATGGTCGCCGCACGGATAACGCCGTCGGCGCCGATGCCTGTGCGCCGGTCGCAGACCGCGGCGATCGCGTGCGGGTCGAACCTTACAGTGTCGTCGGCGTACAGGAGGAAGTCGTTTTCAGTTCCGTGGCCCTTGGTGAGTTTCATGCGGTCTCCTGCCTGTCGATGATGGCCAGCGCCTGGTCGAAGAGCTCAGGGCCGTCTGCAGGCAGCCAATGAATGCGCGGGTCGCGTTTGAACCAGGTTTCCTGCCGCTTGGCGAACTGGCCCGTGCGGATGATGGTCTGTTCGATGGCCTCTTCGAGTGTCATGGTGCCGCGCACATAGGCGATCAGCTGTCGATAGCCGATTGCGGCAGCAGCGGTCGTCGACTCCTCTATGCCCGCGGTGATGAGCGCACGAACCTCGTCAACCCAGCCGTTTTCTATCATGCAGTGGACGCGGGTGCTGATGCGCTCACGCAGGTCATCGCGTTTCATGCGCAGGCCGATCTGGACGGTCGGCATAGCGTAGGTGTATTCGGGAAGGTGCGATGTGAAGGTCTCACCAGTAAGCGCTATGACTTCGACGGCACGCACGATGCGCCGGGTGTCTTCGATCTTGATCTTCGCGCCGGCTTCCGGGTCGAGTTCCGTCAGCAGCCCGTGGAGGTCGTGTGTGCCGCCAAGCTGCGCTATTCGCTCCAGGCGTGAGCGCAGGTGCGGGTCGGTTCCCGGAAAGTTCATGACATCTGTTGCCGCCCGCACGTAGAGGCCAGACCCGCCCACCAGGATGGGCAGCACGCCTCGGGCTCGCATATCGGCGATGAGAGCGCGGGCTTGCTGTTGGAACTCGCTGACGCTTGCGTCTTGGGTCACGTCGAGAACGTCGAGCAGGTGGTGCGGCACTCCCCTGGTTTCGGCCTGCGTGATCTTTGCCGTGCCGATGTTCATTCCCCGATAGAACTGCATGGCGTCGGCGTTGATGATTTCGCCGCCATAGTGTTCGGCTAGGCGGACTGCGAGGTCGGATTTGCCGGTTGCCGTTGCTCCGACGATGTTGATGACCGGACGGGTGTGCGCTGTCACGGAAACTCCATCCGCAGCACAGCGGTGCGGGTGCTGAGAGTTTCTGCGTCATAGTCAACGTGGACGTCGGGCTGGCGGTGTGCGCTGAGCAGCCGCTGCAGCGACTCGGTGTTCGACGCAAAGGTGCGGGAATCCTGCGCTGCTTGTGCCAGGGCTTGAACTTGACCGGCTTTGATGGCTTCCATGAGGGCCCGGTCGTGTTCTGCCGCGCCGTCGACGGGGGCCAGGGGCCCATCGGGGGTCGAGGTGGCAGAGAAGTCGAAGGTGATGAGTGCGGCTTGTGCGCGGTCCAGTGGGACCGGGGTCAGCCCCGCCTCGACCGCCAGCAGGGCGGCCGATCCAGCGCGGGCGCACGCGTCCTGAACAGCCTGACGGGCGGCCTCATCGGGCAGTTCAGCGACCGCGGCCTGCCATGCGCTACCGGTGAGGAGCTCGCCCGTGTGCATGTCGACGCCTCGGTCGATGCCGTAGGGCCCAAGCCCCACGATTGGGGTGTCAGCGTCTGTGCCGATTTCTGTGCTGCCGCCGGCGGCCCACGCGATCGCGGTGAGCATGGACTGGCGCAACGTGTCTTCCGCTGGTGTCCGGGTGCGTGTCACGCCGGCCGTGTAGACCGGCGCGGCTGGGACAACGGCGGCGCGGAAGGTCATCGCGTGCGGATGGTCGGCATGCCCAGGACAGTGGGACCAGCAGGACCTGCTGAGCCGGAGCCTGCACCACAGCTGTCTGCCTGTGCGAGGTCCCACGCGTCACCGGCTGGGGATGTGCGCAGTGTGTATGGGGCATCCGCGATGAGGAAGTAGGGCTTGGCCTCCGTCAGCGTGGTGGTCACGAAGTCACCCGGGCGCACGGTGGTGTCCGGGTCGGCCTTGACGTGAACCAGCCGGTTGTCCCGGGCGCGGCCTGAGAACCTGCCGTGTTCCTCATCGGGCAGTCCGGTCACGAGGATTTCGGCTTCAGAGCCGAGCAGCGCCTCGTTCTCTTCCAGAGAGATGCGGTCTTGCAGAGCGGTCAGGCGCTCGAAACGCTCCTGGACGACGTCCTTGGGGATCTGGTTATCCATGTCTGCCGCCGGGGTTCCGGGCCGAATGGAGTACTGGAACGTGAAGGCCTGGGCGAAGCGGGCCTGTTCGACGATATCCATTGTGTCTTGGAAGTCTTCTTCGGTTTCTCCGGGGAAGCCGACGATGATGTCGGTGGTGATGGCGGCACCCGGAATGCGTTCGCGCACTTTGTCGAGTATGCCCATGAACCGTTTGGTGCGATAGGAACGCCGCATGTCTTTGAGCACTTTGTCCGATCCGGACTGCAGCGGCATGTGCAGCTGCGGCATGACAGTGGGGGTTTCGGCCATAGCGTCGATGACATCGTCGGAGAATGCCGCCGGGTGCGGACTGGTGAAGCGCACGCGCTCAATGCCGGGTACCTGGCCGACAGCGCGCAGCAGTTTTGCGAATGCGCCCCTGTCGCGGAATTCGGTGCCGTAGGAATTGACGTTCTGACCCAACAGGGTCACTTCGACAACGCCTTCGGCTGCGAGTGCTTCGACTTCGGCGAGGATGTCGCCGGGGCGACGGTCTTTTTCTTTGCCGCGCAGAGCAGGGACGATGCAGAACGTGCACGTGTTGTTGCAGCCCACAGAAATCGACACCCACCCGGAGTGGGAGGATTCGCGGCGGGTGGGCAGGGTCGAGGGGAAGACGTCGAGGCTTTCTTTGATCTCGACTTGGGCTTCCTGGTTGTGGCGTGCGCGTTCGAGCAGCACAGGCAGTGATCCCATGTTGTGGGTGCCGAAGACCACGTCGACCCATGGGGCGCGTTTGACGATGGTATCGCGGTCTTTTTGGGCCATACAGCCGCCGACGGCAATCTGCATGCCGGGGCGCTGTTCTTTGACCTCGGCTAAGCGGCCCAGATTTCCGTACAGGCGGTTGTCGGCGTTTTCGCGTACCGCGCAGGTGTTGAAGACGACGATGTCTGCCTGTTCGCCGGTCTGCGCTGGGGAGTATCCGGCGTCGTCAAGAAGCCCCGAGAGTCTTTCGGAGTCGTGCACGTTCATCTGGCATCCGTAGGTTTTGACCTCGTAGGTGCGAGGGCGTGCGGTTGCTGTGTCAGTCATCGTTGCCTCAGTCATCAGGCGTCATTCTAGCCGTTGGGTGTGCGGGTTCTGCAGTGTCGTATGGCCGGTGGTGTAGATGTCACTGTGGAATACTGCGCACCATGAGCGACCCACATCCTGACGTTGTTGTCATTGGCTCGGGCCCGAATGGTTTGGCGGCTGCTGTGACGGCTGCTCGGGTGGGTCTGCGGGTTGTCGTGTACGAGGCTCAGCCAACGCTGGGCGGTGGGGCGCGCACTGCGGACCTGGGTTTGGCTGACGGGATTGTGCACGATCTGTGTTCGGCTGTTCATCCCCTTGCTGTTGCTTCGCCTTTCTTTTCTGCTTTTGATCTCCCTTCCCGAGGTGTCGACCTGCTTCTGCCAGAAGCCTCCTACGCGCACCCTCTTGAGGATGAGCCTTCCGCGGTTGCGTGGCACAGCCTGGATCGGACAGCTGCCGAACTGGGTGTCGACGGGTCGCGTTGGCGTGATCTGTTCTTGCCTTTGCTTGAGGCTCCCGAGGCGGTGGTCGCGCTGGGTCTGGGGTCGAAGCGGAGCGTGCCGCGTGAGGTTCTGAAGGCCCGAGGTGCCGCCGCGGCTGCACGCTTTGTTGGTTCGGTGGCCAAGGTCGCGCGGGCCGGTGGTGCGGGGTTGTTTTCTAAGGCTCGGGCTCGCGCCCTGTTGGGTGGGGTTGCAGCTCACTCCCCTGGCCGGTTGGGCACGCTGTCGTCTGCGGGTGTGGGGCTCATGCTCGCGATGACGGGTCACCGGGATGGTTGGCCCATTCCGCGAGGTGGGTCTCAGACGATTGTGGATGCTCTTGTGGCAGACATTGAGGCCCATGGCGGGTCATTTGTCACCGGTGCTCATATTTCCGATTCTTCCCAGTTGCCGCCTGCGCGAGCGTATCTGTGCGATACGACGGCGGAAGCTGCGGCAGGAATCTTTGCCGAGCACTTACCCGGCTCAGTGACGAGGAGCTTGCGCTCTCTTGGGCATCACAGTGGTGTTGCCAAGGTTGACCTTGTTCTGTCAGGCCCTGTTCCGTGGCGCGATCCGAATGTAGGCCTGGCCGGCACGGTTCACCTGGGCGGCACGTGGTCGGAAATCGCTGCATCACAGCATGCGGTCTCCCAAGGTGTGATGCCGCCGTTGCCGCTGGTTCTCGCGAGTGATCCGACGGTTGCTGATCCATCACGTGAGACGAGCGGTTTGCGCCCGCTGTGGACCTATGCACACGTTCCCTTGGGGTGTTCCGTTGACGTTACGGAGCATGTGGTCCGGCAGATTGAGCGATTTGCTCCTGGCTTCCGCGATGTTGTTGTTGCCTCGCGCTGTGTTCCTGCGTCAAGGATGAGTGAGCACAACGCGAACTATGTTGGCGGTGACATTGCGGCTGGCAGTGTTAACGCGTATCGCCTTGTGGCCCGGCCTCGGCCTGCGTGGGATCCCTATTCTTTTGGTTTGGTTCGCACTGTCGATGGGACTACGGCACGGGTTGCTCTGTGTTCAGCGGCTGCCGTGCCGGGCCCCGGCGTGCATGGTATTTGCGGTTATGAGGCTATGCGCACGGTGTTGCGCAAGACCTTCGGCATAAACGAGCCCGTCAGCTTGAGTCCCCGGTCCGGCGGCTGACAGCTGGGGACTAACCCGAGCGCCCGCCCAGCCGCTGAGGTCAGACTTCGTCGAGTGCTCGGCGTGTGACGTCGAGGCAGATGCCCGTGGGGAATCCGCGACGGGCGAGCATGCCGAGGATTCTGCGTTCGCGGACTTCTCGGGGAAGCCCGCGGGTGCTGTGCGCTTTTTTCATGGCGACGGAGAACGCGAGTTCGTGTTCGTCTTCTGCTTGGACGTCGTCGAGTGCTTCTGCCACCGCACCGTCAGGTAGGCCCTTTTTGCGCATCTGCAGACGCAGTGCTTTCTTTGAAAGGCTGCGGCTCTGTCGTTGGGCGCGCACGTAGCCGTGGGCGTAGGCCCTGTCATCAAGCAGGTTTGCGTTGGTGAGTTTGTCGATCAGGGTCTCAACGACGTCTTCTGGGTGTTCTTTCTTCAGCAGTTTGTCGCGCAGTTCAGCTGAGGAATGGTCGCGGGCACTGAGGATGTTGAGTGCCCGTTTTTTGGCCCGCTTGTACTCAGGGTCGTCTGAGGGGATGCGGTAGTCGTCGCGAGTCTCCGCGGCGTGTTCCGCGGAGATCGCGTCGATTTGGTCCTGCAGCTGGCGAACAGTGCCAACTGTGTCAGGCATTGGCCGGAGTCTCCTCCTGGTCTTCTGCTGATTCGTCAGCGCCAACAATGCCCAGCTTGGTGAGGATCTTCAGTTCGATTTCGTCACGCAGCTGAGGATTGTCCGCTAGGAAGCGGCGCACGTTCTCTTTGCCCTGGCCCAGTTGATCACCGTCATAGGTGAACCAGGAACCGGATTTGCGGATGATGCCGTTGTCTACGCCCATGTCGATGATGCTGCCTTCGCGGGAAATTCCCTTGCCGTAGATGATGTCGAATTCAGCCTGCTTGAAGGGCGGAGCCACCTTGTTCTTGACCACTTTGGCGCGGGTCTTGTTGCCGACGGCGTCTGCGCCTTCTTTGAGTGTTTCAATGCGGCGAACATCAATGCGCACGGAGGCGTAGAACTTCAGTGCTTTACCACCGGAGGTGACTTCGGGTGAACCGAAGAAGACGCCGACCTTTTCACGCAGCTGGTTGATGAAGATGGCGGTGGTTTTGGAGTTGGCCAGCGCACCGGTGATCTTGCGAAGCGCCTGCGACATCAGCCGCGCCTGCAGACCCACGTGGGAGTCGCCCATTTCGCCTTCGATTTCGGCCTTGGGCACGAGAGCTGCGACGGAGTCGATGACGATGATGTCGAGAGCGCCGGAGCGAATGAGCATGTCCGCAATTTCCAGAGCCTGTTCGCCGGTGTCCGGCTGCGACACGAGAAGGTTGTCGGTGTCGACGCCGAGCGCTTTGGCGTACACCGGGTCAAGTGCATGTTCGGCGTCAATGAACGCTGCTAGACCGCCGGCCTGCTGAGCGCTGGCGACAGCATGCAGCGCAACGGTGGTTTTACCGGATGATTCCGGGCCGTAGACTTCAATGACGCGACCGCGCGGCAGACCGCCGACACCGAGTGCTACGTCCAGCGCGAGCGAACCAGTGGGAATTGCTTCAATGGGCGGACGCTCTTCGTCACCCAAACGCATAACGGTGCCTTTGCCGAACTGCCGGTCAATCTGCCCCAGCGCTGAGTCAAGAGCTTTGGTCTTCTGTTCCGCTGCCCGTTCTTCAGCGGTGCGCGATGCTGGCTTGCTTGCCATGGATCCTCCTCATTGGACGTTGTGCTCTGACTGTAGACCGAGGCACTGACATAGAGAACGCCAATTCAAAAGCTGTGGATAACTTTTTCGCTGGCAGGACAACAATACACGTACCCGAACACGTGTTCTATATTGCTTCCGGTGTGTCTGCTCGACTGGGCGCACCGAAACTTCTTGCTGCTCCACAGCCTGCCTGGGAGGCCTCCATGGCGCGCTGCAGCAGCCGCCTGTGCGAGTGGTGGAATTCAGCGGTTGGCCCGATTTTCCTCTAGGCAATTGCGGCGCTTGCAGTGCTCACTGACCACATACTTCTCATACCGATAGACAGTGACATCCCGCGGTGGGCTTGTCTTCTCAGCTGTCCCATCAATATCCGTCCACGGACCGTCACCCACACGGTATCGGCCCTCATACCTGACCGTGACAGTCACCTTTACGCGCTCAGCCTTGCTGTACACATGATAGAAACCAGCGCGCTCCAAGCTCACCGGCTTGCGCCACGGTGAATGCGTCCACTTCACCGTTCCGTCACCAAAATCCCACCGCCACGACACCGGGACGGCCTCGACGGTGACCTGCTGGCCCAACATCGTCAGCGTCTTCGTCTGGGTGGTGTCCTCGGTCCAAAACGCGGTCCGCTTCCCAGCTACACCCCAGCCGTTCGGCCACACGTGAACCACTCCTGCGGACAGAGGAACAGATTGAAAATCCCTCTGCGTAACAACAGGAACCGCGGGAAGCGCAGGCGCTTCTTGAACCGGGGCCTGCCCGCGGGAGGGAGAACTCGGGGCGGCTGGCTGCCGGGGCTGCTCATGCCGCACCCAGCAATGACCGCCATCAACAGCAATCGGCCTCGCACCACACTTGTTGTGCCACCGAACAACCGGAGGAGGAGGCTCAGCCGAACCAGCCCCCGACTTATTGCCCGTGGGCCTGCTCGGACGCTTATCGGCCTGGTTAGGACGAGGACGGCTTTGAGACTTACCTGGACTTGGGCGGGGCGAATTACCAGTGCGTGTCTTCGTGTTTGAACAGTCCATTCGGGTTTGAAGAATTCGGCATTCGGCCGCCGCTACAACCAATGGATGCAACCCCAAAAACACAGCAGTTAATGAGACCAACAGCAACAGGCGAACTAAGCGCATTTCGACTCCACGCTTGACAGCTCGTCTGCAGTCCAGATCTCGCCTTGCTTGAGAACGTCGAAACCTGCTACGACTCGCTCGCCTTTCCTATCGCCCTGCTCGTTCTGCGCCCCAGAAAGCGACCACTCGTCATAATGCATGCATACTGTCAGGAACACATGCGCACGCTCTTGGTCAACACTTCCGACGGACAGCTGAGTTGTTTTCAGATCATTTTTCGCAGCGATTCCATTGGTTTCCGCTTCTCGCCGACTGTCCTTCTGCGCTTCACGCAGTGGACCTGATGACATATCGATCAACTTGTCCCAGTAGACACCGCCGTCTTTGTAAGCTCGGTTCGCTGCGGCCATGTACTCCGTAAAGAAGACAACCGCTTCGTCGGCTAGCCGTTTGTCATCAGCTGACAGCACAAGTCCGTCTTCGACCTTGTACTCAGGAACAGTCGGGGTCGAGTCCTCCGGAGCCGCGAACGGCGAACCAGATTCAGACCCGTCCGCGCCTTGGCCTTCGGGCTTTCCGCCCGAACACCCCGATACAGCCAAACACCCAACAAGCGCCGCAGCCACTCCACGACGCACTTTTCGCATGCACGAGCCGCCACTACGAGACTGCCCAGACAGAGAGAACATGATCAATTCCTGTTCGCCACACCTTTGTGAACTGTCTCCAGGCTATTGATTCGAGACCCGCATTACCAGACCTCACCGAGAATCTGTGGATAAAACCCGCTGAGGCTTCGATCACTGCGCAGATGAGGGCACAAACGCAGGCGAAAATACACGGATCGCCTCGGTTTGTGCCCTCATCTGCAGAATGTTCCTCCGGTGCAAACCATGCTCCGCCAGAACCCGACGCGATTCAGAACGGTGTCGACAGTGGTTTGTCTTTGCCCAAACGGCGTTCAAATGGAACCCCTGTGCTGTCACAGACGGCTTCCCAGATTTCGCGTGGTTCAAAACCGGCATCGAAAGCTTCGGCCGGCGTGCGGGAGTCAAGCGAACTCAGTGCGAGGTCGGTATGCAGCGAACGGGCGCGCATCGCACCGAATTCGTCTTCCATGAGCTCCCAGTAGACCGTGTGCTGCATCAGCTGCCAATCATCGCTGGGGCGCCAGGGCGTCCCCACCCAAGTAGCTTTCAGACATTTCAGCTGGCACGGTGTCCGGAATTTCGACGCTTTCAGCCAGAGCGATGCGGTCGCTGACTTCCCGCAGAACAGCGGACAGCGGGACGTCGAGAGCAGAGCAGATAGAAGCCAGAAGCTCCGACGAGGCTTCCTTCTGCCCGCGTTCAATTTCGCTGAGGTAGCCGAGTGACACGCGCGCACCGGTAGAAACGTCCCGCAGGGTGCGGTTCTGACGGCGTCGCGCCGAGCGCAGGGTGTCGCCGATTTCCGTGCGGACGAGAGTCATAGGTGGCCTCCCTCTAGGCGACTCGTAAACAGTTGATCATTCATTCTTAACAGACAACCACGACTGGCAAAGATTTGTTCCCAAGACTACAGGCAGGCTCAGACACAAGCACAGATGAACCATTCAGCTTGCCCGGCTCCCATCTGCCGGCACCCCAGTGTGCTCAGCCGAGAGCGCGAGCCAGCAGGTCCAAACCAGCGTCGACAACCTGACTGCGAATCTGTGCTCGACTGCCCGAAAAGTCGTACCGCTGAACGTGTCCGCACCCTTCGGCGTCGGCTCCACTGTCCCCAGGTCGACCGGCCCCACCGGTTTGCCACAGCCCGATGTACACCCGTCCCACGGGTTTGCCGTCCTGCGGATCCGGTCCGGCAACCCCCGTACAGGAGATCCCGAGCTCGGCACCGCAGACTTGGGCGGCGCCTCGGGCCATTGACAGTGCAACATCAGGATCAACCGCACCGCGCTGCGCAAGAAGATCGGCGTCAACCCCGGCCAGCGTGTGCTTGAGTTCGGTGGCATAAGTGACCAATCCGCCGCGCAGAACGGCCGAAGCGCCAGGCACATCGGCCAGCGAAGCCGCAAGCAGGCCCGCGGTCAGCGATTCGCAGGCTGCGATTGTAAGACCCCGCTGTGATGCCGCCGCAATCACTTCGCGGGCACCGGGCCGCGGATCAGCAGACCGCGGCTCCACTGGCCCCGGCTCAGCAGACGACAGCTCAGCAGACTGCGGCCCGCCGCCTTCGACGGTATCGACCGCGCCCGGTCCACTCATGGCTGTCAGCCCGCCTGCTTCAGCGCTTTGCCGACATCGACCACGTACTGCATACCCGACCACAGGGTCTGCACAATCGCGGCGACGAGAATCACCCACGCCACAACGAGCAGTCCCACGGTCAGTCCGGAAATGCCCAAATGCCCAACTGGAACCACCAGGAGCAGCAGGCCCACGGCCACAGTCTGCAGAACAGTCTTGATCTTGCCGCCCTTCGAAGCCGGCAGCACGATCTTCTTGACCACAATCAGGCGCATTGCGGTAATGCCGTATTCGCGCACAAGGATGATGACCGGCACCCACCACGGCAGACCGCCGGGCCCGCCGATGATCGCCAGGCCGATGAACGCCGCAGACATGAGCGCCTTGTCGGCAATCGGGTCGGCGATCTTTCCGAAGTCGGTGATCAGCCCGTACTTGCGGGCAATAGTCCCGTCAATCCAATCCGTGATCATCGCCAGGCAGAAAATGCCGAAAGCCCACAGTCGTAAGACCGGGTCCTGCCCGCCCTGGGCCAGCAGAAGCCACAAGAACAGCGGAACCATGAGGATCCGCAGGACCGTCAAAGCGTTGGGCACATTCCACGAACTGGGTGCCTGAGTCGAAGTTTCCATCATGCTCACTGTACCGCTCAGCGGCCGGTGAGGTCCCAGGCGTCCTCCCCGCCGGCTTCAACGACCTCGAGCCCGGTTTCGGCGTCGTAGGTCCGCCCGCTCGCATCCGTGTAGTCGGAATGGCTGAGCGGATCTGACGAGGTGGAGCTCACCTGCGGTCCGCTGGCTGCAGCAGCGCTGGATGCGGCTGGGTCGGCCGCCGCTGCGCTGCCGGTGTCAGATTCTTCTGCCGGCGGTGTTTCACCCTTGATGTAGGCGAGTGTGGACGGAAGGTCTTCCGGTTTGACCAACACGTCGCGGGCTTTCGAGCCTTCGGAGGGACCGACGATTCCGCGGGACTCCATAAGGTCCATGAGCCGTCCCGCACGCGCGAATCCCACGCGCAGCTTGCGCTGCAGCATTGAGGTCGAACCGAACTGGGTTGTGACAACGAGTTCGACCGCCTGCAGCAGGTCGTCCATGTCGTCGCCGATCTCTTCGTCGATCTGCTTCTGCGGGCTGGCCTGCTGGACGTCTTCGCGGTAATTCGGCGAAAGCTGCCCCTTGACGTGTTCAACGACCTTTTCGATTTCAGATTCGTTGATCCACGCCCCCTGCACGCGCATGGGCCGCGATGCTCCCATCGGCAGGAACAGCGCGTCACCCTGGCCGATGAGCTTTTCAGCACCCGGCTGGTCGAGGACCACGCGGGAGTCAGCAAGCGACGAGGTCGCAAATGCCAGGCGGGAGGGCACGTTTGCCTTGATCAGGCCGGTAACAACATCCACCGAGGGCCGCTGGGTTGCCAGGACCAGGTGGATGCCGGCTGCGCGGGCCAGCTGGGTGATGCGCTGAATGGAGGCTTCAACGTCTCGCGGAGCGACCATCATGAGGTCGGCGAGTTCGTCTACGACCACCAGCAGGTAGGGGTACGGCTGGAGTTTGCGCTCTGAACCGGCCGGGGGTGTGAGCTTGCCTTCGCGGACGGCTTTGTTGAACTCGCGCACGTGTTTGAATCCGAAGTGTGCAAGGTCGTCATAGCGGGCGTCCATTTCCTTCACGACCCATTCGAGGGCTTCTGCAGCCTTCTTCGGATTGGTGATGATGGGCGTGATGAGGTGCGGGATGCCGTCGTAGATCGTCAGTTCAACGCGCTTGGGGTCGACGAGGATCATGCGCACATCGTCCGGGGTCGCCCGCATCATGATCGAGGTGATCATGGAGTTGATGAAGCTTGACTTACCGGAGCCCGTGGCACCTGCTACGAGCATGTGGGGCATCTTCGACAGGTCGGCAACGACAAAGCCGCCTTCGACGTCCTTGCCGACTCCGACGACCATCGGGTGTTCAGTTTGACGGGCAGCTCCGGAGCGCAGAACATCGCCGAGGACCACGGTTTCGCGGTCGCTGTTGGGAATTTCGATGCCGATGGCGGACTTGCCGGGAATCGGCGAAAGGATGCGCACTTCTGCACTGGCCACCGCGTAGGCGATGTTCTTCGACAGGTTGGTGATCTTCTCAACCTTTGTGCCCGGCCCCAGTTCAACCTCGTAGCGGGTGACCGTTGGTCCGCGGCTGAAGCCGGTCACTTCGGCATTGATCTTGAATTCGTGGAAGACATCGCGCAGCGCCGCGACCACGCGGTCGTTGGCTTCGGAGCGCTCTTTAGCCGGCGGTCCGGCCGTCAGCAGGTCGGTGCTCGGCAGTGTGTAGGTGACATCCCCGTCAAGCGACAGCTGAGTGACCCGCTCAGGAAGTTCGCCCGTCGGGTGCGGGGCCGGTGTGGAAACAGCGGGAACAACATCTCCGGCTTTGGCCGCGCCGACAGCCCCCGCCCCACCCGGGGCTCCCGCGTCAGCCGAATCGTCCATGCCCAGGCTCTTCTTAAGCTCAGCACGTTCTTTTTCGGCTTTCGTCTTACGGCGCTGACCCGGTTTGGGTGCGTCCACATCAAAGACTTCTGTCGCGGCATCGTCGGCGTTCCCGGCTGTCGGAGCACCGGCTGTGGGCATAACGGTGGTCTGCTGCTGCGACGGCGGAAGTTCAGACTCTTCGATCACCGCCTTGTCATAGGCCCGCGATTTTTCGGCGTCGTCATCATCCTGCTTCTTCCGACTCCGGCGCTTGGCTCCCATCGGCTTCAAAGTCGACGTGCGCCGACCCTCGGCAACCAGATCCACATTGCCGTGCTCATCGTCTTCTGAGTGCGACGACCGACCCCCGGTCAGTCGGTCGTAGGCGCCCATGAGGCGCGACGGTATTTCCTGAACCGGGGTTGCGGTGATGACGAGCACTGAGAACAGACCCAGCAGGATCAGCAGCGGAACTGCGACGAATTCGGTGACAGCAGCCACGAGAGGGGTCGCCAAGAGGAAGCCGATGGCGCCTCCCCCGTTGGCCATCGCCTCGTGCGAATTGGCGAACGTGGGCACCCCGGCGTAGATGTGCGCAAGACCAGCTGCCGCGGCGATGAAGCCGATGATGCCGAACAGAATGCGGTTGTTGCCGCGTGTGTCCGCCCCGCGCATGAACAGGCGCACGGCGTAGCCCACGCAGATGACCGGCAGGGCAAGAGCGACACGGCCGGCGGTGCCTTCGACGACAGCTCGCACAGCTCCGCCGATGGCGCCGGGAATGTTCCACCATTCAAAGGCCGCAATGACGAGGGCCAATCCGATGAGGAAGAACCCGGTGCCGTCACGGCGGGTTGGCGATGGGTCGTCGTTGGGTTCTTCTGAGAACACCTTGCGGGTTCGGTCGCCTGCCATGCGGGAAACTCCCATCCATGCCCCGGTCACCGGGTTTGCTTTCTTGGGCCCCGCTTCGGGTTCGGCAGGTGCTCTGCTCGCGCGCTTTCTGCGCTTACCAGCAGCGGGGGAAGTCGTACTGGTCGCCATGGAACCATATTAGGTCCGCTGGCGGCCCGTGCCGCGTATTCTGTGGTCTGCGGCGTGTAGCGCGTCAATTGGCCAACACGAGGAGAATCATGAACCGCATCTGGTCGCTGCGCTCCTGTTCATCACGGTGCTCTTCCGCGGCATCTACCACCTCATGCGGGCCATCGCGAAGATCCGTGGTGCGAGCCATGAATCGGCCAGCTCTGCATCGACCCCGGCAATAGATTTACACTAAGGATATGGCTTTGAGCTTCCATCGAATTGCGCTTGCAGTGAGCATCTTGATCAGTGCCGCAGCCTGCTTTTGCTTTTATTCTAATTTTCCGTTCGGACCCTATGGCCCACGCGAATATAATCAATATTACGTAGGGGTCACAACTGTTCCTGCTATCGTCGCCGCCGGTTTTATTATTGCGACGAGGGCCATGCGGACAATGTGGGCTGTGATTCTATCACTGCTCTTGTTCACTGTGCTCTGCACGCTGGCTGGAATGGCTCTTTATCCTTCTGGCCCGAAATGGTCAATAGAGAGCGTCTTTCTTACTCTTCTTTATGTCGCTTTGCCCACCACAGCATCCACCACACTCATTTACGCTATTGCGGCTGCAGCCAGATGGCTGTACGTCGAAATCCGCGGCAGCGGGTCGAGGTCATAAGGCTGCTCATAGACTGAAGACATGACTTTCACAAAGCAGCGCAACGGTACACCTGCCGGTTTCTTCGAAGCCGAGGCCGCCGGTCTGCGGTGGCTTGCTGAACCGGGAGTCATTCCGGTGGTTCGCGTACTCGGCGTGGCAGATGACCGGCTGGAGCTTCAACGACTGGAGCCTGCCCCATCGACTCCCGAGGCGGCGCGCACCTTTGGTGCGCAGCTGGCCCTCCTGCACAACAGCGGAGCATCCGGGTTCGGCTGGGCGCCCCACTCCCCCGCCTACTTCGGTCCCCTGAGTCAGCCGTTCGAGGTGCCGACGGCACCTCGTGAATCCTTTGGTGAGTTCTGGGCGGAAGATCGTCTGCGCCCGCTGTTGGAACGGACCCGTGGGCAGCTGGGCGACCGGGGCGCAAGCACGGTTGAAGACGCTGTCAACCTCATCGCTGATGGGGCCTACGACGGGATAGCCGGTGGGCCCGCCGAAGATCCGGCACGCGTCCACGGGGATCTGTGGAGCGGGAACCTCATGTGGACGGTCGACGGTGCGGTGCTCATCGACCCGGCGGCCCACGGCGGCCACCGATTAGAGGATTTGGCGATGCTCGCCATGTTCGGTGCGCCTCACCTCGATGAGATCTATGCCGGCTATGAGTCCGAGCACGCCATGCCGAAGAAGTGGCGGAACGACATTCCCGCCCACCAGCTTTTCGGCCTTCTGGCCCACGTTCACCTGTTCGGGTCGATGTACACCCCGGACACGGTTTCTGCCGCGGCAGAGGTTCTGCGCGGCAAGTAGCTGCCACCTGGCAACTGCTCTCCGGCAGAAGCCAGAACACACTGTGGCCCCCGCGAATACTTCGCGAGGGCCACAGTGTGCGAGCGTCAGGCGGAAGGCCTTCAGCTCAGGGCTCCATCAGCCCAGCAGTTCATAGGCGGGAAGGGTGAGAAAGTCGTGGTATTCCTCATCCAGCGCCATTTCGGTGAAGAGCTTGGTTGCCTGCTCGAGGTTGTCACCCGAGAGCTTGGCAGTCTCTTCGTCGATGAGCTTCTGGACGAAGTCCTTCGTGATCTGCTCGCCGGAGTCGTCGAGCTTCACGCCTTCCTTCACCCACTGCCACACCTGGCTGCGCGAGATTTCTGCGGTCGCGGCGTCCTCCATCAGACCGTTGATGGCGGCTGCGCCGTTGCCGTTGAGCCACGACTGGACGTACTGGATGCCCACCGAGATGTTGGTGCGCAGCCCGCCTTCAGTGATCTGGCCGGGAGTGTCCTTCACACTGAGCAGGTCAGTCGCGGAAACGCTGACGTCTTCGCGCTTCTTGTCGATCTGGTTGGGGCGCTCGCCCAGAACCTTGGTGAAGGCTTC
The DNA here is from genome assembly GCF_001810665.1 of Brevibacterium sp. HMSC063G07. Taxonomy (NCBI): domain Bacteria; kingdom Bacillati; phylum Actinomycetota; class Actinomycetes; order Micrococcales; family Brevibacteriaceae; genus Brevibacterium; species Brevibacterium sp. HMSC063G07. The sequence continues at coordinate 178,568 of NZ_KV802350.1, read as the reverse complement.
CTTACAGGTTTCCACCATTCCGGGGTGGGCAACCCACGAACCGTCGAAGCCGTCGCCGGCCTCACGCGACTTGTCGTTCGTGACCTGGTCGTAGGCCTTCTTGTTGGCTTCTTCATCCTTCGAGGGAATGAAGGCCGACATACCGCCGATGGCGTGCGCGCCGCGCTTGTGGCAGGTGCGCACCAGAAGTTCGGTGTAGGCGCGCATGAACGGAACGGTCATGGTGACCTGGGCGCGGTCCGGGGTGATCCAGTCTTCGCCCTTATTCCTGTGGGTCTTGATGACCGAGAAGATGTAGTCCCAGCGACCGGCGTTCAGACCCGAGGAGTGTTCGCGCAGTTCGTAGAGGATCTCCTCCATTTCGAATGCCGCCGGGTAGGTCTCGATGAGGCAGGTGGCGCGGATGGTGCCGCGCGGAACACCGAGAGCTTCCTGGGCATCAACGAAGATGTTGTTCCACAGGCGCGCTTCCAGGTGCGATTCCATCTTCGGCAGATAGAAGTACGGGCCGCGGCCCTTTTCGATCTGCTTGCGGCCTGCACTTGCGAAGTACAGAACGAAGTCGACGATCGAACCGGAGACGGGGTTGCCGTCCACGAGGATGTGCTTTTCGGTCATGTGCCAGCCGCGGGGGCGGACGATGATGGTGGGCAGCTCTTCATCTGGACGCAGCTTGTATTCCTTGCCGGTCTCTTCGGCAACGAAGTCGATTTCACGGTTGGTCGCGTCAAGCAGGTTGATCTGCCCGCCGATGACGGAATCCCAGGCGGGGGTGTTGGCGTCTTCCTGGTCGGCCAGCCACGCCTTGGCGCCGGAGTTCAGCGCGTTGATCGTCATCTTGCGGTAGGTGGGGCCGGTGACCTCAACACGGCGGTCCTCCAGACCGGGGGCCGGAGGTGCCACCTGCCACGAATCGTCTTCGCGAATGGCCTTGGTCTCTTCAAGGAAGTCGAGCTCGCCGCCTTCGTCCAAGAACTTCTGACGCTCGATGCGCGCCGCCAGGCGCTCCTGGCGTTCGCCTTCGTACTTGCGGTGGAGGTCGGCGATGAGCTGCAGGGCCTCAGCGGTGAGGACCTTGGAGTATTCGGGTTTGAGCTCAGCGGTGATTTCCATGCCTTCAGGAAGCTGCAGATCGGCAGTGGTCATTGTCTGTCTCCTATTCGTGTGATTCCACATTGTGAAATCTTTGATTCACACATTGAAAGATTAGGCGGAAGGTCCCGCTGGAGTCAACAGCCGCCCCAACAGGCCTCCGCATAGCCAGAATCAGGCGTTGGGCTTAGCGTGCGGTCCTACGACAACCATCGTCCCGGGATTGAGAATGCCCTGGGGATCCAGTGCCTTTTTGATGCGCTCGTTGAGTTCGTACACATCGTCGCCCAGGTAGTCCTTCAGCCACGGCTGCTTGAGCTTGCCGACGCCGTGCTCACCCGTGATGGTTCCGCCCAGGTTGATGGCCAGGCTCATAACCTCACCGTAGGCCTTGTTGGCCCGCTCCTCTTCGCCTTCAACAGTGGGGTCGAAGACGACGAGCGGGTGGGTGTTGCCGTCACCGGCGTGGGCCATAACGGGAATGCGCACACCATTGCGCTCTGCGATCTCGGCAATGCCCACAACGAGGTCACCCAGCTTGGGAATGGGGACGCCGACGTCCTCCAGAAGGATGGAGCCGGTCTTCTCAATGGCCGGAATTGCATGACGGCGAGCAAAGGCGAACTGCTCACCTTCATCCGGGTCGGTTGTCGACAGACACTCGGTGGCCCCGGCCGCGTTGCAGATGTCTTCCATCCGCTGCATTTCGAATGCGGCAAACTCGGCAGGCTCGTCCGACTGGATGATGAGCATGGCAGCCGCAGCGCGATCCAACCCCATGCGCAGGTCATCTTCAACCGCGTTGATGGTCGCATTGTCCATGAATTCGAGCATGGACGGCTGCATGCCGCGGGTGATGTCGAGCACCGCCTTCGAGGAGCACTCGAGACTGGGGAAGACAGCCACGAGGGTCGAGGGGGTGCGCTGCTTGGGAACCAGCCGCAGGGTGATCTCCACGACGATGCCGAGCGCACCTTCGGAGCCGATGAACAGCTTGGTCAGCGAAAAGCCCGCCACGTCCTTCACGCGCGGACCGCCCAGGGTGATGAGCTTGCCGTCGGCCAGCACCACCTTCAGCCCCAGAACGTAGTCCGTTGTGACACCGTACTTCACGCAGCACAGACCGCCGGCGTTGGTCGAAATATTGCCGCCGATCGAACAGAACTCGCGCGAAGCAGGGTCCGGCGGGTACCACAGCCCCTCTGCCTGCGCCGCCGCATTGACCTCCCCGTTGTACGCGCCGGGCTGCACGACGGCCGTGCGGGTTGCAACGTCGATGGTGATGTCGCGCATCTTGTCCAGGGAGATGACGATGGCGCCGTCCTGCGCGGTCGAACCGCCGGACAGACCGGAACCGGCACCACGGGGAATGACGGGAACGTCATGCTCGGCAGCCCAGCGAACTGCAGTCTGCACGTGTTCGGCACTGCGAGCCCGCACAACGGCCAGCGGCATTCCGGCATTGGGATCGTTCGCGCGGTCGCGACGGTACGCCTCCATCTGGTCTGGATTGACGGTGACAACACCGTCGGGCAGGGAGGAGATCAGTTCTTCGAGCATCGGCCCACCTTTTGAGTATCAGCGGCATTTTGCGTATAGGCAGCAGAGTCTGAAAATGAATTTACATTTCCACCTAGCGAAATCAATATACTACCCTAGATGTGTTCTACATCGCACCGGTTTGTGCGTGCAGTCAGGAGGCACAATGGCACCGACGTCGCGAGTCCAATCGGTTGACCGCACCCTCGACGTACTCGAAGCGCTCGGCTCCATGGGCGGAGCCGCCCGCTCGATCGACCTTGCAGAACAGCTGAACCTGCCCGCCCCGACAGTTCACCGAATCCTGGCGACCCTGTCAGCCCGAGGCTATGTGGGCCAGCTGCCCGACAAGCGCTATTCCCTGGGAGCCGCCCTCATTCGACTGGGAGCGCAGGCAGCGTCCCAGGTCGGCTATGACCTCCAGCCGATCCTCGACCGCCTGGCAGAAGAACTCGGAGAGACCGTCAACCTCGCTTTTATGCAGGGCACGACCATGACCTACGTCGCCCAAGCCGCGTCCCGCCGATCCATGCGAATGTTCACAGAAGTCGGCGCCCGAGTTCCCATGCACAGTTCGGGCGTGGGCAAAGCGACACTGGCCCACCTGCAACCCGGTGAAGTCGACGCGATACTCGCCTCCGCCTCGGCTGCCGATGACCAGGCGCTGCGCGCGGAACTGGCCTTGAGCCGAGAACGCGGGTTCGCCCTTGACGACGAAGAACAGGAAGTGGGCGTTCGCTGCCTGGCAGTTCATGTGCCCGGCGCACCGGTGCCGGCAGCGCTGTCGACATCATCGCCGACTTCCCGTCTGGCAGAAGACGTCTACGAATCGGTCGCCCAGGCGCTGCACACCGCCGCGGCAAGGCTGACCGCAGTGTGGGCTTCTCGGCACTGAAGCACGCTCCAACATGCCTCATATAAACAGGCTGGGCGAGGGTGTGCCCCTCGCCCAGCCAGCAGGTCTCGCAGCTTCGGCAATCAGTCTTCGCCGCCGACAAGCACCACCATCGGCACGATCATGGGACCGCGGCGCAGCTTGGTCGACAGCCAGCGGCCAATGGTGCGGCGGATGATCTGCTGCAGACGGTGCTGATTCTTCACTCCGTCGTCCAGAGCGTCCTCCACCGCCTTGGCGATCTTCGGCTTGATGGTGTCGAACACGCGGTCGTGCTCAGCGACACCCCGCGTGTGGATTTCCGGTCCGGCAACGATTTCGCGGTTCTTCACATCGATCGTCATGAAGATCGACACAAAGCCCTCGCCGGCAAGCACGCGGCGGTCGCGCAGATCGTCTTCCGTGACATAGCCGACCGATTTGCCGTCAACGAAGACGTACTCACACGGCACGGCCCCGACAATTGAGGCCTGCCCGTTCTTGAGGTCGACAACCCAGCCGTCATCAGCCACGACGACCTTCTCCTTGGGCACCCCGGTGTCCATCGCCAGTTTGGCGTTGGCCAGCATGTGGCGCCATTCGCCGTGCACCGGCATAACGCCTCTGGGTTTGACGATGTTATAGGCGTACAGGAGCTCACCTGCCGAAGCGTGGCCGGAGACGTGAACCGCGGCGTTGCCCTTGTGGATGACGGTTGCGCCCAAGCGCATCAGACCGTTGATCACGCGGGACACTGAGTTTTCGTTCCCGGGGATAAGCGAACTTGCCAAGATGACGGTGTCGTCTTCGTTGAGGTCGATCTGGTGGGTGCCGTTGGCCATGCGCGACAGTGCGGCCATGGGCTCGCCCTGAGAACCGGTGCACATGAGCACAACCTGGTCTTCGGGAAGATCGTCAACCTGTTTGAGATCGATGATGGAGCCCGCGGGCGCTTTGAGATAGCCGAGCTCCTGGGCGATCTTCATATTCCGCACCATGGAGCGGCCGACAAAGGCCACTTTGCGACCGTGGGCGACTGCGGCTTCGAGAACCTGCTGCACGCGGTGGACGTGCGATGCAAAGGACGCCACGATCACCCGGCGCGATGCGTGGCTGAACTGCTGTTCGAGGACCCGCCCGATATTGCGCTCATGAGCGGTGAAGCCGGGAACTTCCGCATTCGTGGAATCAGTGAGGAAAAGGTCAACACCTTCTTCTCCGACCCTGGCGAAAGAGCGCAGGTCTGTTATCCGCCCATCCAGCGGCAGCTGGTCCATTTTGAAGTCGCCGGTGTGCAGGATGGTTCCCGCGTCTGTGCGCAGGAAAACGGCAAGAGCATCAGGAATCGAATGGTTGACGGCAATGAATTCAAGGTCGAACGGACCGAGCTTTTCGCGGTCGCCTTCGGACACGACTTTCGTTCTGGCCCTCACGCGGTGCTCTTTGAGCTTCGGCTCCACGAGAGCCAGTGTCAGAGTCGAGCCGAGGATCGGGACGTCGCGGCCCAGCTTGCGCAGCAAATACGGCACAGCACCGATGTGATCTTCGTGGCCGTGGGTCAGCGCAATGCCGACAACGTCTTTTTCCCGCCCGTCGAGGTACGAGAAGTCCGGCAGGATGAGATCGACTCCCGGCTGTTCTTCTTCGGGAAAGAGCACACCGGCATCGATGATGAGGAGCTTGCCGCCGGTCTCGAAGACCGTCATGTTGCGCCCAACCTCACCGAGACCGCCGAGAGCTACGATCCGCAGGGCGTTTGTGTCGACCTTCGGGGGTGTTCCGAGGTCGGTTGGCAGTTCAATCACTGAAGAAAACCGTGTCCTTCCAATGTTCGGCGCAGGAAGTCGACCTGTTCTGGCGTGGCCGGCAGAAGAGGCATGCGCACTGCGCGGGAGGGAATCACGCCCATGAGTTCAAGACAGGCCTTAGCGGAAACCACCCCGGGCATGTGATTCATGATTGCGTCGACCACAGGAACAAGGTCCAGGGCCAGGCGGCGAGCCGAGGCGATGTCATTCGCAGCGACCAGATCCACCATTTCAGACAGAGGGCGGGCGACTACGTGCCCGGCGACCGACACTACGCCGACGGCGCCGGCGGCAAGCAGCGGCAGGTTGAGGGCGTCTTCGCCCGAGTAGTAGACGAGGTCGGTTTTCGCCATGACCTCGATAGACGATGCGATATCGCCCTTGGCATCTTTGACCGCCAGGATTGTAGGGCAATCGGCAAGCTCGATCAGCGTTTCGGCTTCAATGGGAACACCCGAACGGCCTGGAATGTCATAGAGCATCAGCGGCAGGTCCGAAGCCCCGGCGACTGCCCGCATGTGCGCAGCGATCGCCGCCTGCGATGGCTTGGAGTAGTACGGGGTGACGGCCAGAAGTCCGTGGGCTCCGGCTTCGACGGCCTGTTCGACATTGGCGATACTGCTGCGCGTGTCGTTTGTGCCGATGCCCGCGACAATGCGCACGTGCTCGGGAACAGCTTCTTTCACCGCGCGCAGCAGGTCGCCCTTTTCGTCAAATGACGTTGTTGGAGATTCGCCAGTGGTGCCGGAGACGACCAGCATGTCGTTGCCCGTGTTCACCAGGTGTTCGGCCACCGCCTGCGCCGCATCGAAGTCGACGTCTTCGCCCTTGAAGGGCGTCAGCATAGCCGTACCAACGCGACCGAAAGCGGCGGTCGCCTGCGCTGCTTGTGAATCTCCCTGTGTAGCCATGCCTCCTACTGTACCGTCAGCGGCTGGGGCTGTGCTTCCTCACTCGGCGGCGGACCGTGGCACAATCACAAGCATGAACCCGATTGACAGGGTCTTTCCGCAGGGGCGTCTGCTCTGGATTGATGCGGCCCGCGGCTCAGCTCTCTTCGGCATGGTCGTCACCCATGTCTACCGTCTCAATACTGACGACTTCGAACCGACCTGGGCCGTGATGTTCGCCGGTCGTTCAAGCGCCCTGTTTGCTGTTCTGGCCGGGTTTTCGCTCGTTCTGGCCTCACAGTCACGATCACTGTCCACCCCGGGCAAAGCCATCGCAGCCGCGGTTGTTCGCGGGGTCATCATCTTCACGGTAGGTCTGTTGCTCGGCACCATCAGCACTCGCCTGGCAATCATTCTGACCGTCTACGGTTTCCTGTTCATCGCAGCCTCTGTCCTGCTGCCCCTGCGCGGGCGCACGCTGGCAGCACTGGCTGCCGTGTGGCTTGTGGCTTCCCCCTTCGCCTCCCACGCCATCCGTGCGCATTGGCAGCTCGAACAGGACCTCGCGGTCCCAAGCCTCTATTCGCTTTTCGATCCGGTGGGCCTTCTGCAGTCGATTGTCCTCACCGGCTACTACCCGGCGCTGCAGTGGATGAGCTACATCCTCGTGGGCATGGCCTTAGCGCACGTCCGCTGGTCACGGAAGTCCGCGATAACAGCAACAGCCGCGGGCTTGGGAGCAGCCGTCATGGCTTCAGCCGTCTCGAGCCTGCTGATGGTGTGGCACGGCTGGGAGGTGCTTTCGGCTTCGGCAGCCGAGAAACCGGGCCTTCTCGAACAGGCCACGATCTACGGCAACTGGGGAACCGTCCCCACCGACACCCCGTGGTGGCTAGCAGTAAGCGGACCGCACACCGGCACTCCCCTGGACCTCATCGGCACAGCGGGGGCAGCGGCGGCGGCCATCGGCGTGTTCTGCCTGCTGTTCATCAGCTTCCCCGTGGCCGCCGCGCGGCTGCTGCTGCCGCTGCACGCACCGGGCTCAATGACACTCACCGTATATTCGCTGCACGTCGTTCTGCTTGAACTGACGAAGGGCATGGACCCCACCGCGGAGTACGCCGTCCACGCGGTCGTGCTCATCGGCATTGCCGTGGTGTGGAAGGCTGTCATCTCACGGCGCGGACCGCTGGAGGCAGCTGCATCCGCGGCTGTGCGTCTGACGGTGCGCTGAAGTCGAATAATGCGGGACCGCCTGAGCTGAGACTGGCTGCGGTCAGATTTCAGGCAGCCGCCGTAGTCAGCCGCGGGTGGTTCGCTCCATGCTGATGGCTTTGCGCATGGTGCTGCGGGCGCGCCGACGATCCCCCGCCGCGTCATAGGCCATCGACAGGCGGAACCACGAGCGCCAGTCGCCGGGGGCTTCTTCTGCTTCGCGGGCGAAGAGTTCAAACTGCTCGTCAGCGGCTTCGCGAACAATCCGCCCGCCCGGCGTGCGAGGAAGATCGTCGGGCGGCAGACCGCCTTCCGCGGCAAGCTGCCTGCCCAGGCGCTCAATGCGAGCACCGAAGAGGAGCTCGACGATGAGCGCCCACGCGCCGATGATCGGCAGCGCGAGCAGTGCCACGGCAAGCACCTTCGCGACGATGCTGGGTTCACGCAGCATGATGGCGCCTCGCTGCACCATGAAGATGAGGTAGAGGGCCAGCAGCGCCGAAATGACTGTCGCCCCGATCTTCGCCTTGGACATCAGAGGTACTTTTCGAGCCCCACCGTCAGACCGGGGTGCTGATCAACCTTTCTGACAGCCGTGATGATTCCCGGCATAAAGGCCTCGGTCGAGTGCGAATCGGTGCGGATGGTCAGCGCTTCATGTGCCGAGCCGAAGTGGATCTCCTCTGAGGCGTTCATCCCCAGCTGGCGGACGGCGTGAACATGAATGCCGTCGACCACGGCCCCACGGGCACCGTGAGGGTCTTCTTCGGTTGCATCGGGAACGTCCGGCAGGCCTACATCGCTGCGCACCGCGGCAATCCGCTGGGCTGTTGAGACTGCTGTGCCGGAGGGGGCATCGAGTTTCCGCGTGTGGTGTATTTCGATGACCTCCGCGGATTCGAAATAGGGCGCGGCAAGTTCAGCGAACTGCATGGCCAAGACCGCACCGATTGAAAAGTTCGGGGCGATGAGAACACCGACGTCCGGATGCTGCTGCGCAAGCTCTGCCAGGCGCTGCAGACGTTCCTCACTCCACCCGGTCGTGCCGACAACACAGTGAATGCCGCGGCTGACCAGAAAGTGAACATTGTCCTCCGTTGATTTGGGCACGGTGAGTTCAACAGCGACTTCAGCCCCGGCTTCTACGACGGACGAAAGATCGTCTTCACGGCCGATCGTCGCCACCAACTCCATGCCGTCGGCTGCCTTCACTGCTTCGACGGCGTGCGAGCCCATACGTCCTGATGCTCCGATGACTCCGACTTTGACTGCCACGTGATTCCTTTCTGTTGGTCAGACCCATTTTGTCATCCCACCGCGGTGTTAATATCAAAGACCATGCAGGCTCCCCTCGGATTCGACAGCGCAGAATACATCCGCCAACAGTCAGCACACATTGCCCAGCGACGCCGGGACATCGGCGGCAAGCTCTACCTCGAAATGGGCGGCAAGCTCTTCGACGACCATCACGCCTCACGGGTTCTGCCGGGCTTCACCCCGAACAACAAACTGGCCATGCTTGCCGAACTGAAAGACGAACTCGAAATCCTCGTCTGCGTCAGCGCCCGCGATCTGGACCGCCACAAAATGCGCGCTGATTTGGGAATCAGCTACGAGGACGACGTTCTCCGCCTGATCGACGCCTTCCGCGAAGAGGGCTTCACCGTGGACAACATCGTCATGACGCAGCTGGACGAAGGCAACCTCAAAGCCCGCGAATTCATCACCAAGCTCGAACGGCTGGGGCTCACCGTTGCCCGACACGTGACCATTCCCGGATACCCGAGCAACACCTCGCTCATCATGAGCGAAGACGGCTTCGGCCAAAACGACTGGGTCGAAACCACCCGGGACCTCATCGTCGTCACCGGCCCCGGCCCGGGATCGGGCAAGCTCGCCACGTGCCTGTCGCAGCTCTACCTCGACAGCCGCCGCGGCATCACCTCCGGCTACGCGAAGTTCGAAACTTTTCCCATCTGGAACCTTCCCCTGGACCACCCGGTCAATCTCGCCTACGAGGCCGCGACGGCTGATCTCGACGACATCAACGTCATCGATGCCTACCACCTCCGCGCCCACGGCAGGGAAGCTACGAGCTACAACCGCGATATTGAAGTGTTCCCGCTGCTGAAAGCCACCCTCGAAGAGCTCTACGGGGAATCTCCCTACCAGTCCCCCACCGACATGGGCGTCAACATGGCGGGCATGTGCATCAGCGATGACGACATCGTCCGCCAGGCCGCCGAGCAGGAGATCATCCGCCGCTACTTCACCGCACTCGCCGACGAGCGCCGAGAAAACCTCGACGACACCGTTTCTGAGCGGATTGCCGTGATCATGCGCAAAGCACACATCACTGAGGCGGACCGGCCGATCATCGGCATTGCCCAGAACCTCGAAGCATCAACCGGTCAGCCCGCATCGGCCATGCAGCTGCACGACGGCACGATCATCACCGGCAAAACCTCCGAACTGCTGGGGTGTTCCGCGGCGATGCTGCTCAACGCTCTGAAGCACCTGGCGGGCATCGACGCGGACGTCCACCTGCTGCAGCCGGAGAACATTGAGCCCATACAGACGCTCAAGACCCAGCATTTGGGCAGCCGCAACCCCCGTCTGCACATGGACGAAGTCCTCATTGCGCTGTCTGCCTCGGCAACGGCTGACCACCACGCCGCCGCTGCGCTGGATAGGCTCAAAGAGCTGCGCAGCTGCGATGTGCACACAACAACTCTGCTCGGCTCGGTCGACCAAGAGGTGTTCCGCAATCTGCAGATGCGCGTGACCTCAGACCCCAAATACCAGCGAAAGTCCCTCTACCACAAGCGCTGAATCTGAGCGGGCTGGCGCAGCGGCAGTGCAGCCGCCGTGCCCAGCACACGAGACGGACAGACACAGAAAAGGCGGGGAACAGTGAGACTGTTCCCCGCCTTCTGTGCGTGGAGCTATCAGCCCAGCAGGAGGCCTTCGCCCTGCTTGCGTGCGCGCTCGAAGCGAGCCTGTACGTCTTCCCAGTTCACAACGTTCCACCAGGCCTTGACGTAGTCGGCCTTGACATTCTTGTAGTCGAGGTAGAAAGCGTGCTCCCACATGTCCAGCTGCAGCAGCGGGACGTAGCCCATCTGCACATTGCCCTGCTGGTCATACAGCTGCTCGATGGTGAGAGCCTGGCCCAGCAGGTCCCAACCGAGAACAGCCCAGCCGGAGCCCTGGATGCTGGTGGCAACAGCTTCGAAGTGACCGCGGAACTTGTCGAAATCGCCGAAGGCGTCATCGAGAGCCGAAGCGAGTTCGCCGGTCGGCTTGTCGCCGCCGTCCGGGGACATGTTGTTCCAGAAGATGGAGTGGTTGACGTGGCCGCCGAGGTTGAAGGAGAGGTCCTTCGATGCCTTGGCAGCGGCTGCGAAGTCGCCCTTGTCGCGTGCTTCGGCCTGCTTCTCAAGTGCAGTGTTCGCACCGTTGACGTAGGTCTGGTGGTGCTTGCTGTGGTGCAGCTCCATGATCTGTGCCGAAATGTGCGGCTCCAGAGCTGCGTAGTCGTAGGAAAGATCGGGAAGTTCGTACTTGACGGTCATGTCTTCCTCCTAAGAAGTCAACGAGCGACGTCTGTCGCTATCGCTTTCGAGCCTATCGAAGCTCGTCACCTGCTACAACGGCGCCTGTCCGGCCCGTTATTCCATATGCACCGGACGCGCCGACGGTTTTGACTTGCCGAACTGCGGATTGTTGACCAGATACTCGGCTGTGGGCGAATGTTCGTCCATGACGAACAGGCGGGGTGCTTGTGCTTCGCGCGCCTCGGCCAAACCTGTCGCCAACTGCGAGGCGTCGGTGACTTTCTGCGCTTGCATACCCAGCGCGTTCGCCAGGGCAACGAAGTCCGGCCTGCCCAGCGCAACGGCTGTCGGCGCATCACCGCGTTCGAGCATTTCGCGGGCGATTTCGCCATAGCCGCCATTGTCGATGATGATGAACGACACTGCCAGCCGGTGCTCCACCGCTGCCATGAGCTCCTGGATAGTGAACATCGCCCCGCCGTCGCCTGCAACCGCGATGACCTCATCACTCGGACGGCCGAACTTGGCGCCGATGCCGGCCGGCAGGCTATAGCCCAGAGTTCCGCCGCCTGCCGGGTACAGATAGCGGTCACCTTCACGCAGTCGGACACCCAGCTGCAGACCGTAATAGCACGACATGGACGAATCGCCCACCAAAGTCAGCGAACCGTCAATCGTCTGCCGGTGAATGTTGAGTGCTTCAGTCAGGGCCTTAAACGGTTTGTGCCACTCAGAGCGTTCAGCTTCGATTTCCTGTGTCAGCGGTTGCGACCACAGCTCGCCTTCCGCAGGCTGCCCGGTGAGCCTGTCGACAAGACCGGCCACAGCCTCCTCGGCACGGGCCAGAAGCTGATGTGACGGTGCGGCGTTGGTGATCATGGCGCGCTGGTCGATGTCGATGCGCACAACGGTTTCCGGCAGCCGCATGCCGGGGTCCCAGAATTCACTCGGAGCGAGCTCCGTGCCCACCGCGATGAGCGCATCCGATTCCCCCAGCAACGTGTGGAAGGCTGCCAGGCCGCCGATAGCGCCGATCCGGTTGGGCGATTCGAGAACTCCCATTCCCGCGGTAGTCTCCACAATTGGAGCGCCCAGCGCTTCCGCCAGCTGCGCGGTTGCCCGACCGGCACCTCGTGAACCTCCCCCTGCTATCAGCAGCGGCTTCTTTGCGGCTTCAAGTGCCGCGGCAGCAGAGTCCAGGGCAGCCTCGTCCAGCGGCAGCCGCACATCTGCGGACACCGGCTGCACGGGTGTGTGCGGGCCGTCCTCCTCGATGACATCCAGTGGGATTTCCAAGTAGACGGGCTTGTTCCGGCCCGTAGTCATCGTCGCAAACGCATAAGCGACCGCCTGTGGGATTTCACCGGGCGATGTCACACGCACCGACGATTCCACAATCGAATCGAAAACACCCGACTGCGAGCGGACCTCGTGCAGCAGGCCATTGCCCAGACCGGGGTGGCGCACGGGAACACCCGGGCTGATCAACAGCACCGGAACCGAATCCGAGTGCGCCTGCAGCATGGCTGCCGCAGCGTTGAGCGCAGCTGGTCCGGTAGTTGTGATGAGCACAGACGGCTTGCCTGAAACCCGTGCCGAACCATCGGCCGCATAGCCGCCGCCCTGTTCGTGCCGAGGCGTGATGACGCGTATTCCCTCACTGTGCAGGCCCGCGAAGATCTCAAGGTTGTGCGTGCCGGGAATGCCGTACACCTGTTCAATGCCGTGTGCTTTGAGGGCCGCGGCAAGCTGGCGTCCGCCGGTGGTGTTCATCGTCGTCCTTTCGCTCAGTGGCATCGAGTGCGCAGAAGCTGTTGATGGGGAAGGGTGTTCGAAGTATCAGAAGTCGAGGTCGTCACGCGGACCGACCGTCGCCAGGGCCCACTCGCTGCTGAAAAGACGCGCGGCGAGTTCCCGCACGTCCTCCGGGGTCACCGAGCGGGTCCGCTCGACGATTTCGTCAGTCGTCAGCAGCGGCTGTCCGGTCAGCTCACTGCGGCCCAAACGGTTCATCCGAACCGCCGAACTCTCCATGGCGAGCACAGCCGAAGCCGCGCTGGCAGAGGCGGTGTCTGCCACCTCGGCAGGGGTCGGCCCGTTTTCGGCCAGTTCGGCGCATTCCGCTCGGATCAGCCGCAGGACCTCTGGGGCATCTTCCGGGGCGCAGCCGGCGTAGATGCCGAAGTCACCGATATCGCTGAACTGGGAGCCCGCGCAGTGCACCGAATAGGCAAGGCCGCGCTCTTCGCGGATGCTCTGAAACAGCCGCGAGGACATTCCCCCTCCCAAAAGCATCTGCAGAACCGCAAGAGTGAAGCGGTCCGGGTGGCCCAGGTGCAGGCCCTCAACCCCTGCCAGCAGCACCTGCTGTTCGGTCGGCTTGACCAAGGCGCTGCGATCGGCGTGGAAGACAGGTGCCGGTTCGCCTGCGTGCACAGCTGACGAGGTGCCGCCCACCGGGGCGGGCAGATGCTCCGCTGCCCGCCGGCACGCCTGAACTACGGCTTCGTGCCCTGCTCCTCCGGCGGCGGCAATGACAATGCGCGGACCGGTGTAGGCGTGCGCGTAGTGTTCGACGAGTTCGCGTTGGTCCAGCTGTTCGATCCGCTGTTTCGTGGCTCCCACGGGCCGGCCGAGGCCGGAACCGCGGTAGATGATCGAATCGTAGTGCTCGTAGAGAACATCGACCGGATCATCAGCCGCCATTGCCAGTTCATCGATGATGACTTTGCGCTCGCGTTCGAACTCCACTGGGTCCAGAAGCGAATTGAACACCATGTCGCAGAGCACTTCAGCTGCACGGTCGAGGTCGTCGATGAGACAGCGAGAATAGTAGGCGGTGTACTCCTTTGCGGTCACCGCATTGGCTTCCCCTCCGAGCCTGTCGAATTCCCGCGCTATGTCCCTTGCCGTGCGCTGTCGGGTTCCCTTGAACAGCATGTGCTCGAGGAAGTGAGTGGAACCGGCAGTACGTTCTGTTTCGCTGCGCGAACCCGAGCCGACCCAGATGCCGATGGTCTCCGAGCCCAGACCCGGCATCGTCTCCGTAATGACGCGAATACCAGACGGGAGGACAGTGCGGGTAACCGCACTGTCCTCCCGGTGAAGAGGTTCAGTCAAGACCGGAGTCAGTCTTCGTCGGAGGACTGTTCTTCGTCGATGACCGGTACCAGCGACAGCTTGCCGCGGTCGTCGATCTTCGAGATCTCAACCTGGATGGGCTGGCCGACGCCGATGACGTCTTCGACATCGTCAACGCGCTTGCCGCCGTTGAGCTTGCGCAGCTCAGAGATGTGCAGCAGACCGTCCTTGCCGGGGCTCAGCGACACAAAAGCACCGAAGCTCATGAGCTTCACAACGGTGCCCAGGTAGCGTTCGCCGACTTCCGGAACCTGCGGGTTGGCGATAGCGTTGATGGCATCGCGAGCAGCTTCGGCCGACGGGCCGTCGGTCGAGCCGATCAGGACGGTGCCGTCGTCTTCGACCGAGATCTCCGCGCCGGTGTCTTCCTGTATCTGGTTGATCATCTTGCCCTTGGGGCCGATGACCTCGCCGATCTTGTCAACAGGGATGACAACCGAGAGGATGCGCGGAGCAGTGGGCGCCATTTCCGCGGCGGGACCGTCGATGGCCTCGTGCATGACTTCGAGGATGGCCTGGCGAGCTTCCTTCGCCTGCTTCAGGGCGGCACCCAGCACGGAGGCCGGCAGGCCGTCGAGCTTGGTGTCCAGCTGGATTGCAGTGATGAAGTCTTCCGTTCCCGCGACCTTGAAGTCCATGTCGCCGAAAGCGTCTTCGGCACCGAGGATGTCGGTCAGCGCAGCGTAGGCGCGCTGCGGTCCGGATTCGGTTTCGATGATGTCCGAGACAAGGCCCATGGCGATGCCCGCTACGGGTGCGCGCAGCGGCACACCGGCTGCCTGCAGCGACAGGGTCGAAGCACACACGGACCCCATCGAGGTCGAACCGTTCGAACCGAGGGCTTCCGACACCTGGCGGATGGCATACGGGAACTCTTCACGGCTGGGCAGAACCGGAACGAGGGCGCGCTCAGCGAGAGCACCGTGGCCGATTTCGCGGCGCTTGGGACTTCCCACACGACCGGTTTCACCCGTCGAGTAGGGCGGGAAGTTGTAGTGGTGCATGTAGCGCTTGGAGGTTTCCGGCGCCAGCGAATCGATCTGCTGCTCCATCTTGAGCATGTTGAGGGTCGAAACGCCGAGAATCTGGGTTTCGCCGCGCTCAAACAGGGCCGAGCCGTGAACGCGGGGCAGAACGTCTACATCGGCCGACAGCGGACGGATGTCCTTCAGGCCGCGTCCGTCGATGCGCACCTGTTCGGTGAGGATGCGCTGGCGGATGATGTCCTTCGTGATGGCGTTGAGGGCACCGGCGATTTCAGCTTCGCGGCCGTCGAACTTCTCACCCAGCTGCTCGTAGAGTTCGTCCAGCAGAGCGTCAGCGGCGGCTTCGCGCTCCTGCTTGTCGCCGATCTGGAAGTTCTTTGCCTGCTTGTCGTAGGCAGCTTCTTTCACGGCTTCGTAGACATCGTCTTCATAGGATTTGAAGATGGGGAACTCAGCGACCGGCTTGGCTGCCTTCTCGGCGAGTTCTTCCTGTGCGCGAACCAGTTCGCGGATGAAGGGCTTAGCGGCTTCCAGGCCGCCGGCTACGACTTCTTCCGTGGGCTTCTGGCCGCCTGCCTTGATGAGGTCGCACGCCTGGTCGCCGGCTTCGGCTTCGACCATCATGATGGCCACGTCGCCGTCGACGACCCGACCGGCAACCGCCATGTTGAAGACAGCGTCTTTCAGCTGGGAGTGGTTGGGGAATGCAACCCACTGGTCTTCGATGAGTGCGATGCGCACACCGCCGATGGGGCCGGAGAACGGCAGTCCGCCCAGCTGGGTGGACATCGAGGCGGCGTTGATGGCCAGCGTGTCGTAGATGTGGTCGGGGTTGATCGACATGACCGTGACGACCACCTGGACTTCATTGCGCAGGCCCTTGACGAAGGACGGGCGCAGCGGACGGTCGATCAGGCGGCACGTGAGGATCGCGTCGGTGGTGGGGCGTCCTTCGCGGCGGAAGAACGAACCGGGGATCTTGCCGGCTGCGTACTGGCGCTCTTCGACGTCGACGGTCAGCGGGAAGAAGTCAAAGCCTTCGCGCGGGTTCTTGCTGGCGGTCGTGGTCGACAGCAGCATGGTGTCGTCGTCGAGGTAGGCAACGGCCGAACCGTTGGCCTGCTGGGCCAGGCGACCAGTTTCGAAGCGCACGGTGTGCGATCCGAAGCGCCCGTTGTCAATGTGGGCAACTGAAGAATAAGGGTGAATACCCAAAAGAGTCTCCGTTCATAGGGGATGACTTGAAGTGTCCCCGCACCCGGTGCTCGATCGAAGCCCACGCACACTCTCAGTTGCGGAGGCCACTGTCGATCACCGGCAGCATGCGGGCTTGGACACTGTTTAGTGTATCAAGCACACCAGCCCGCCTGCGGGATGCAGGCGGGCTGGCGGTTGAAAATCAGATGATCAGCGGCGAAGACCGAGCTTCGCGATGAGCGTACGGTAGCGCTCGATGTCGGTTTCAGCGAGGTACTTGAGCATACGACGGCGCTGACCGACCAGCAGGAGCAGACCGCGACGCGAGTGGTGGTCGTGCTTGTGCTCCTTGAAGTGTTCGGTGAGGTATTTGATGCGGCGGCTCATGACGGCGATCTGAACTTCCGGGGAACCGGTGTCGCCTTCGTGGGTCGCGTATTCCTTGATGATTTCCTGCTTAACGGACTTGTCAAGTGCCATGCGGTTCTCCTTCAGAAATCGCTGCGCGGCGCACTCGCCTGGTGCGAATGCCCTATCAGACCGCGGCCGGCAAAACGGCGGAGTCCACCTTAACACGTTCGCTCCCCTCTGCGATAATCGAGCCATGGACACCACGAACGTAGAATCCTTCAGCCTCGATCACACCGCCGTCGCCGCACCCTATGTGCGCGTTGCCGACCGCTCGGAGTTTCCCGGCGGAGTCGAACTCATCAAATACGACGTCCGATTCTGCCAGCCCAACAGGGAACACCTGGACATGGCGACGATTCACTCGATTGAGCACATGACGGCCCACCACATGCGCAATCACACCGACGCGCTCGTTGACTTCTCCCCCATGGGCTGCCAGACCGGCTTCTACGCGCTGACCAACGGCCTCGAACCGGATGCGTTCCTTCCCATCCTCGAAAAGGCGTTCGACGACCTCCTCGAAGCCGATTCGGTGCCGGCTGCAAATGAAAAGCAGTGCGGTTGGGCAGCCAGCCATTCTCTTGACGGCGCTAAGACCGCAGTGCGGGACTTCCTCGCCAAGCGCAGCGATTGGGACCGGGTGTTTGCCTGATGATCTCACGCCAGTCGCCGAACGACGCTTTTGTCATTCAGGTGGCCATGGACCAAGAGGCCGCACCTTTTTTGGCTGCGGCAGAATCCCACGAGCATCTGCGCACGCAGGGCCCAGCAGATTTTCAGCTGCTGGGCTTTGACTTCGGAACGGCCGTGCTCGTTCGCAGCGGCATCGGCCTTGCAAATGCGGCGACCGCGACGACCCAGGCCGCCATGCTCTACCGACCCAGCGCTGTTCTTTCAGCCGGTTCGGCAGGCGGGGTCGGAGAAGACACTTCTGTGGGCGATGTCGTGGTGGCCGACAGCGTTCGCTTCCACGATTCTGATGCGACGGCTTTCGGCTACGCACCCGGCCAGGTGCCGAATATGCCGACCGACTATCCGGCAGATGCCCGCCTGCTGACCGCGGCTCGGCAGTGGGCTGACGGCAAAGGCCATGTGAAGTTCGGCGAAGCCCTATCCGGCGCGTCGTTCATCACGGAAGCCAATATCGGCCATATGCGCACCACGTTCCCCGCAGCACTGAGCACGGACATGGAAACAGCTGCCATAGCGCAGACGGCCCACACCTTCGGCATTCCCTTTGCCGGGGTGCGGGCGGTTTCTGATCTGTGCGGACCCAAGGCCGGCCAGGACTTTTCTCTCAGCCTCGACGAGGCTGCCCGCATATCAGCCCAAGCGACTCTCGGCCTGCTGCGGGCATTCAATTCCCAGCGCTGTACAGATATCGCGGACGTCTAGGGCAATCTGCTCGATCAGCTGATCCAGACCGCTGAAGACAACCTGGCCGCGAATGCGATGGGTGAATTCGACTTCGGCCTCTTCGCCGTAGACATCCAAGTCTGCGAAGTCCACGCCGATGATGTGCGCTTCCACCCGCCGGTCGTCACCGTAGAACGTGGGGTTCGATCCCACAGATATTGCCGTGGGCATGCGCTCGCCGCCGTTGAAGCGAGTCCAGCCCGCATAGACCCCGTCTGCGGGAATCATGCCGTCGACCAAACCCAGGTTGGCCGTGGGAAAGCCGAGTTCGCGCCCGCGGGCATTGCCGTGGACGACCGTTCCCGTCACCGAATGCGGCTCACCCAGGATGCCGGCTGCAGCTTCGACATCGCCTGCGTCGATGAGCGCGCGGATCTCCGTCGAGGAGTACCGCCCACCGTCATCGCCGAGGTCGTCAAGGCCGATGACGGTGTCGATTCCGCACTGTCTTCCGTAGGTGCGCAGTGTTTCGAGGTCGCCCGAGTTTCCTTGGCCGAAGCGCACGTCGCTGCCGACGACAACAGCGCTGGCGTGCAGCTGCCCGACCAGATAGTCGCGGATGAACTCCTCAGGGCTCGCCTGCGCGAAGTCGAGCGTATAGTGCTGGACGAGAACCGCATCAACGCCTGTTTCGGCAATCTTCTCAAGCTTCTCGTGCAGTCCCATAATGAGCTTCGGAGCGTGTTCGGGACTGTGCACGGCCGCCGGGTGCGGATCGAAAGTCAGCACGACGGAGGGAACGTCAAGTCGTTCAGCCGCGGCGGCCAGTTCGCCCAGCACCAACCGGTGACCTCGGTGAACACCGTCGAAATTGCCGATCGTCACGGCATTAGCCGTCTGCAGGCGCTTGGGCCCGGCAGCAAATTCTGCTGTCGACCGGAAAATCTCCACGACGCTCCTTTCTTTGGGACGGGCTAAGCCTAGCGCACGAGAAAGCGGGCTGTTTCACCCAGCACACCGGCCACCGCCAGCGATGCCAGGCTGCCGATGATGAACCGCTCCCCGGCGGCGCGGGATGCACGCAGTTCGGGAAAGCGCCCGAGCCCCTTGAGCGCGACGATAACGGCGAGAATCTCGGGCTGGCCCAGCGCAATGGCGACTGCCGCAGTGAACCTTTCAAGCAGGCCAATCCACAGTCCCCCTCGCAGCAGGCCCGGAGAGTCAATAGCCGGTGTGTCCTGCAGTGTCGGCTCTTCCCTGATGTCCAGGCCCGGCTGCTCCCGCCTGCTTGCAGCAGCCCGCAGAATGAGCGATGTCACCGGCCAGCCGATAAGCGACGCGGCAACACCCGCAGCCAAAGCGGCGAGCAGTTCATACATCACAGCGTCCGTCCTCTCGGTCGAGAAGCACCTCCAGCTGCGTCATCCCCTCGTCGATCGCCGCAGCCTTTGAAGCTCGCAGAGAGTCGGATACAGCCTGCTGCGAAATCTGCAGCTGTGCGGCGACTTGCCTCTGAGTGTGGTTTCGAGCCAAGCGCAGAACGGACCACTGCCTTTCACTGGCCCTCTCGATCCAATGACCGGTCAAGCAGGCAAGCGTCTGCGCTGGCTCCACAGTGCCATTCGGTGAGCACACGGCGATTTCCTGCCAGCGGTTCTTTGCGATTTCAACTGCATCACGTGCAGCGATGAAAGCGCTTCCCCTGGAAGCTGAAGGCCGATCAGCAAGCTGCGCGGCGCCGATGCCGATCCCGACAGACCAGCGACCGCTGCGAAGAATGATCTCCAAGGCGGCCAGTACGTCCGCTCCGCTGGCGAACACACCCTGGACCTCGTCGCCGACTGTCCGCTCAAAGGGCAAAGCAGCCGCACAGTCCGCAGCGGCCGTAAGCAGCTGCGGAACACGGTCTGCTTCAGTACGAGAGCTGCGTTGGTCGGCGTTGATGACGAACATATCTACAGTATTGCAATAGGGATCTGAACGCACAAGCGAAATAACTTGTTTATGCATTTACAAGCTGTTAGCGCTTGTACTCATCGAGAGATGCTGTGCCCACCGCAATCTTCCAGAGGCCCTGCCGAGGTTCGACAATTCCCACAAGTCTCCCGTCAGCGATCGCCGCGCACCTCTCCACAGACGAATCAGCCCCTGCAATCGGCAGAAAGCGCCCCTGCAGCAGCCCCCGGGCCGCTGCCGCATCCATCGTCACCGCGGGCATAAGTGCAGACGCACCCGAACCGAGGTCCAACAGCTGCGGCGGAGGCACCTCGTCAACCCGGTCGCGGTCCGGCAGGCGGTGAGCATCCTCAACAGAGAAAGGGCCGATCCGCGTCCGGCGCAACGCGGTCAGGTGACCGTAGACGCCAAGGTCCTCGCCGATATCGCGGGCCAAAGCGCGAACATAGGTTCCCGTGGAGCAGTCCACGGAAACATCAACGTCAATGTGCGACTCACTTCGCCGGACATCGTGAATATCAAAGCGCGAAACCGTCACAGAGCGGGCTTTGAGTTCGACGTCTTCGCCGGCTCGCACAAGCTCATAGGCCTTTCTGCCCGCAATCTTCACAGCCGAAACGGCCGACGGCACCTGCTGAACAGACCCGGTCTGCCTCGCAACTGCTTCCTTGACGTCTGCCTCGGTCACCGCAGCCAGAACTGCGGGGTCCGCGAAGCGGTCGGGTGAAGAATCGGCATCGTCGCTGGGCGTCGAAGAGCCCAAGCGCACAGTCGCGGTATACGTTTTGTCAGCCCCGACAACATAGGTCAGCAGTTTGGTCCCCTGCCCCAAGCCCAGCACGAGGAGGCCCGTGGCCATCGGATCAAGAGTTCCGGCGTGGCCTACCTTGCGGGTGCCATACCAGCGACGAGTGCGCGCAACCGCGTCGTGGCTGGTGATCCCGCCGGGCTTGTCAATCAGCAGAAGGCCGGTGGGACCAGAAGCGGGTTTCGTCACTTCACCGAAACGTGAACGTGATCGAAGTGGTTCGCGGTCGCTCCGCCGCGGTCTTCCATCTGCTTCCAGCCGCGGCCGGGCATCCAGATGCGCTGCTCCCAGATGATGTACTTGACGTTGAGCTTAGAGGAGTTCTTGATGAGGTAGTCGGAAATGGCGTCGCCGGTCGAACCGGTGATCATAATGTCAACGGCGTTACCGGAGTTGTGGTCCGAACCGGGATCATTGCGGCGACCGCCGTAGGACTTCACCTGCGGGAACTCGGCGCAGACAGCACGGTAGACGGAAATCGCGTTGGGAGTGAGTCCGCCCTCAATCGACGAGGACACGGAGCACTTCTCGCCGGACACGCTGCCCGAAGCCGCAGCGGAACCACCGGATGAGGCTTTGCCGGAGGAACCCTTGCTGCCGGAGGATGCACTGCTCGAGGTTTCGCCATTGGAGCCCGCGGGCTCGTCAGAACTCTCCTGGACCGGTTCGGCAATGGAGACCGCGCCGGGCCCTACGTCCTTGTCGGCGTCCTTGGGAGCCTCGGCAGAAACGGTCTCGGCTTCCGGCGCGAGCTTCGACGCAAACGCGGCCGGATTGTCTTCGCCGGAGCCCTTGGAAGTCATAACGGCCGCGGATGTTGCAATTGCGGCGCTGGCTGCAACAGGGACGGCGATGGCCGAGAGCACTGGCCGGCGGTTGATCTTGCTGAGAATTCCGGCGGACGTCAGGGGCTCTGCGTCATGACGGGCCGATCGACGGCCGGGCTTGGAGGGGCGAAGCGCTCCGAAAAGATCAGCGACGTCAGCGAAAGCGCTCTTCTTAGGTGCCGAGTGTTTACCCACTGATGTTTCCAATCCTTTATCAACGTTACCGAAGCTTTATAAAAGCATAGGGGGCGACTTTGCACAATGCAAAGCCGCCCCCTACGAGTTTCGTCACACTCGGTCAGCCGTCGAAATCGAATTCGTCTTTCGGCTGGCGTTCCCTGGGCTTGCGGTAGGGGTCTTCGTCTCCCGCCGGAACAGCGCCCTTCGATGCTGCAGCGATTTCGGCATCGCGAGCCTGGGCTTTCGCCAGGAGATTTTCAATGTCCTCGGCGGCCTGCGGAACCGCGTCGGCAGTGAACTCGAGAGTCGGGGTCAGGCGAATGCCCAGCCCCTTGCCCACTGCCGAGCGGATAAGACCGCGTGCTGATTCCAGCGCCGCCTGCGTTGATGCCAGCTGCTCGTCGTCCCCGAAGACGGTGTAGAACACGGTTGCATTCTGCAGGTCACCGGTTACGCGGACGTCCGTAATCGTGATGAAGCCCAACCGCGGATCCTTCACCCGGGTTTCGAGAGTTTCAGCCACGATGACTTTGATCCGGTCGGCAATCTTGCGGGCGCGTGTGGGATCACTCATGTCAGAGGCTCCTTATTCCAGTCTCAGTCGCGGGGCTTTTCCTGCATCTCGAAGGCTTCGAGGATGTCACCTTCGCGGATGTCATTGAACTTGCCCAAACCGATACCGCATTCGTAGCCCTCGCGGACTTCCGTGACGTCATCCTTGAAGCGGCGCAGCGATTCGACGGAGAGGTTGTCGCCGATGACGACACCGTCGCGGGTCAGACGAACCTTTGCGTTGCGCTTGATGGAGCCGTCGCGAATGATCGAACCGGCGATGTTGCCGAACTTCGAGGAGCGGAACACTTCGCGGATCTCGGCAGAACCGATGTGCACCTCTTCGTATTCCGGCTTGAGCATGCCCTTGAGTGCTGCTTCGATGTCATCGATCGCGTCGTAGATCACCGAGTAGTAGCGAACGTCAACGCCTTCGGCATCTGCGAGGTCGCGAGCGTTGGCTTCGGGGCGGACATTGAAGCCGATGACGATTGCGTTGTCGACCGTTGCGAGGTTGATGTCGTTTTCGGTGATTGCACCGACACCGCGGTGGATGATTCGCAGGCCGACTTCATCGCCGTCGCCGACCTCGATGTTCATCAGCGAGTCTTCGAGAGCTTCGACAGCACCCGACACATCACCCTTGAGGATGAGGTTGAGCATGTCGATCTTGCCCTCTTCGATCGCCTTCGTGAAGTCTTCGAGGCTGATGCGCTTGCGGCTGCGCGCAGCTGCCGCGTTGCGCTCAAGAGCGTCGCGCTTCTCAGCGATCTGACGCGCCGTGCGGTCATCGCCGACGACCATGAACGAATCGCCTGCCCGCGGCACGCTCGACAGACCGAGCACCTGCACGGGACGCGACGGACCGGCTTCTTCGACCGTGTTGCCGTTTTCATCGAACATGGCCCGAACGCGGCCGTGGCTGGATCCGCAGACGATCGCATCGCCCTGGCGCAGGGTTCCGGAGTCGACGAGCACGGTTGCGACAGCACCGCGACCGCGGTCGAGCTTCGCTTCGATGGCGACACCGCGTGCTTCCCGGTCCGGGTTGGCCTGCAGGTCCAAGGCGGCGTCGGTGGTCAGCAGCACGGATTCGAGCAGTTCGTCGATCCCGGTGCCCTGCTTTGCCGAGATCTTCACGAACATGGTGTCACCGCCGTACTCTTCGGCAATGAGGTTGTACTCGGTCAGCTGCTGCATGACCTTGTCCGGGTTGGCCTCGGGCTTGTCGACCTTGTTGACCGCCACGACAATCGGCACACCGGCGGACTGCGCGTGGTTGAGCGCTTCGATGGTCTGCGGCATAACGCCGTCGTCGGCTGCCACAACGAGGACCGCGACGTCGGTGGCCTTCGCACCGCGAGCACGCATAGCCGTGAAGGCTTCGTGGCCCGGGGTGTCGAGGAAGGTCATCTTGCGCTCTTCGCCTTCGTGTTCGACCGTAACCTGGTAGGCGCCGATGTGCTGGGTGATGCCGCCGGACTCACGGTCAATGACGTTCGTCTTGCGGATCGCATCCAGCGTGCGCGTCTTACCGTGGTCGACGTGACCCATGACGGTGACCACCGGCGGGCGAGGCTGCAGGAGGTCGTCGTCTTCGTCTTCAGCCTCTTCTGCTTCGAGGTCATAGCCGAAGCTTTCGAGCAGTTCGCGGTCTTCGTCTTCGGGCGAGACGATTTCGATCCTGTAGCCGAGCTCTTCGCCCAGCACCTTGAAGGTGTCTTCATCCAGCGACTGCGTGATAGTCGCCATCTCACCCAGGTGGAACAGAATCGTCACCAGGTTTGTGGGATCGGTTTCGATGCGCTCGGCGAAGTCCGCCAGCGACGCACCGCGGCGCAGACGCAGCGGTGTGGAGCCGTCACCGCGGGGAACCTTGACGCCGCCGACTGACGGCGCCTGCATTTCCTCCATTTCCTGACGCTTAGCCCTCTTGGACTTGCGCCGGCGACCGGAGGGGCCACCGCGTCCGAAAGCACCCTGTGTTCCACCGCGGCCGGGACCGCGACGGCCTCCGCCGGGACGACCGCCGCCGCGCGGAGGACCGCCCGGACGACCAGCACCGGGTGCACCGGGACCGCCGGGGCCTCCGGGACCGCCCTGCCCGCCGCGGCCGCGACCGGGTGCGGGCTGGTTGAGCGCTGAGTTTTTGAGCATCGCCGGGTTGGGGCGAGGAGCACCGGGACGAGGACCGGGGCGACCGCCGCCGGGCTTCGGTCCGGGCTTGCCGCCCTGCCCGCCGGGACGCTGGTCGCCCTTCGGCATTCCCTGCTTGGGAGCGAAGGGGTTGTTGCCGGGGCGTGAGCCACCGGGCCGCGGGCCAGGGCGGGGCCCCCCCGGACGAGGACCGGGCGTGGGCATTCCCTGCTTGGGAGCGAAGGGGTTGTTGCCGGGGCGTGAGCCACCGGGCCGAGGTGCTGCCGGACGAGGTGCCGGGGCTTCTTCGCTCTTTGCCGCCGACTTGGAAGTGGGCTTCGCTGCGGGCTTGGGAGTTGGTTTGGGAGCCGCGGGCTTCTTGGCAGCCGGGGCCGACGGCTTGGGTGCGGCGGGCTTGGGAGCTGCCGACTTGGGTGCGGGTTTGGGGGCAGCCGGTTTCGCGGCGGTCGACTTCGCTGCCGGCTTCTCAGCGGCCGTCGATTCAGCAGTTGTCGCCTTTGCTGGGGTCGGCTTGGCTGCCGGCTTTTTGCCTGCCGTCGATTTTGTGCTGGCCGACTTCGCGGCGGGCTTCTTCGCCGCCGGTTTCTCAGCAGCCGACGCTGCGTCGGCTGCGGGCTTGTCTGCACCGTCAAAGGCCTCGCGGACCTTGCGCACGACGGGAGCTTCCAGGGTTGACGATGCCGATGTTACGAACTCGCCCATTTCCTGAAGCTTCGCAAGCACTTCTTTGCTTGTCGTTCCCAGCTCTTTTGCAAGCTGGTGAACACGGGGCTTAGCCACTTTTCTCCTGTCCGGGTCCCCTCCAGACAGGAGAGAACCTCATCGAGTCGGAACAGTGCTCATTTCACTGTCCACGTCCGTAAGTCTTGGGTGTCATTTCTGAGCACTCACTACTTGTTATCCATCTTCTGCAACCACTTTCCGTGATCTTCGTATGCGCTGCGCGGGATTCTCTGCTTGAAGGCAGCTGCGAATGCGCTCTTCTTCACTGCCTTTTCAAGGCAGTCTGCCTGCGGATGAATCCAAGCGCCCCTGCCGGGAAGCGCTCGGTCCTCATCGACTGCAATCCGAAGGGGCTCGGTTTGCAGCACCAGACGGAGGAGGTCGTTCTGCGGTGCTCTTGCACGGCACCCGATGCACATGCGTTCGGGCGCGCTGTTTGAAGAGACCACGCCGTTCAGTCTACAGCACGGGCTCGGCCAGCCTGTGGGCACTAGGCTTCGACGATGTCGATCTTCCACCCTGTCAGCTTGGCGGCCAGGCGGGCGTTCTGTCCTTCCTTGCCGATTGCAAGCGACAGAAGGTCCGGCCGCACATAGGCTCGTGCCATCTTCGAGTCGGCGTCCAGGACTTCGACCCGCTCGACTTCTGCCGGGCTCAAAGCGTTGGCGATGAAGGCGCACGGGTCTTCGCTGTAGTCGACGATGTCGATCTTCTCTGCACCGAGCTCATTCATCACCGCGCGCACTCGAGTGCCCATTTCCCCGATGCAGGCGCCCTTGGCGTTCAGCCCCGGCACGGTCGCCCGCACGGCGAGTTTGGTGCGGTGCCCAGCTTCGCGCGCAACCGAGACGATCTCCACCGAACCGTCGGCGATCTGGGGAACTTCGTGGGCGAACAGCTTGCGCACCAGGTTCGGGTGCGTACGCGAAACCGTAATCGACGGCCCCTTGTTTCCAGGGCGAACGTCAGCGATGAACACGCGGATGCGCCGTCCGTGCGGATAGTCTTCGCCCGGAACCTGTTCGTGCGGCGGCAGCAGAGCTTCGACTTCACCCAGGTCCACCTGGATCATGGCGGCGTTGCGTCCCTGTTGGATGATGCCGGAGGCGATTTCGCCCTCTTTGTCGCGGAACGATCCGAGCACGCCTTCGTCTTCAACTGCCCGCAGACGCTGGTGGATAACATTGCGGGCCGTCATAGCGGCAATCCGACCGAAGTCCTCAGGTGTGTCGTCAAACTCTCCGATGGGGTTGTCATCAGCGTCGAACTCCGTGGCCCAGATGGTGGCTTTGCCGGTTGTCAGGTCGATGTCCGCACGGGAGTCCGGGTAGTGGCCCTCCATGTTGTGGTACGCGCTCAGCAGAGCCTGCTCAATCAGGCCCACCAGCGTCGTCATCGGGATTTCGCGCTCGCTTTCAATCAGCCTCAGTGCGCCAAGATCGATGTCCACTGCCCGCTCCTCTTCTGTCCTGTCGGTCCTGTTCAACCCTAGTTCATGCTGGCGCAGTGCCGCATCAGCGGAACTTGAGAACCACCTGGGCTTTTTCAATTCCGTCGAATGAGAACTCCACCGGTTCACGGCCCGAACCGGGTTCGAGCACAATGCCCAATCCGGTCACCGCGGTCAGAACACCGGCTGTTTTCCTTCCACCAACAGGCCTTACTTCGATGGTGCGTCCGACGTTGCGGCGAAAGTGACGCGGTTCGGTCAGGGGTCGCAGCGCGCCCGGGGACGACACTTCGAGTTCATAGGGCTTGTCGTTGAACAGCGGGAGCGGATCGATCACATCGGAAATGGCGCGAGTGGCCTGTTCGATGAGATCCGAAGAGACGGCCTCAGTCGTGTCGCCTGCAAGATCCACTGTGACCGTCAATCGCCGGTGAACACCCGCGGCGTGCATTTTCACTTCTTCCACCAACAAGCCCAGTTCTTCCAGGGGGCCCGCGGCTGCCTGGGCGATGTCGTCTTCTGAATAAGCCATGCCCCTATTCTTGCTGCACGCCGAACACAGGGACAACGCACCCTCCGACAGGCCGCGGACGGGCTTTCACTTCACAGCTGGGCACGCGCGGCGAGTAGGATGAGCAGATGGCCAACACCCGTCCAAAGCACACCAGCAGGCGCGCATTCCTCGTGCTCAGCGCGACTGCTGCGCTGTCGGGATGCGGCCTGCGCCTGGGCTCGCCAGAAGACCGCATGCAGGCAGAAGCCGAAGAGTCCTCCCGCGGCCGGATTGCCGCAGTGCTGTCCTCCATAGACGACCACGACCACCAAGAAGAGCGCACCAGGCTCACCGCCGCGATCGGTCCGCCGTGGTCTTCAGACAGAGCCGATTCCGCAGAGACTCCACAGCCGCAGAGCTTTGTTTCAGCCATGCACTCCATCGTCGACCTCGTGCTGCGCGACATTCACACACTCGGCGGCCCGCAGACGGCAATCATCATCGACGTGGCAGTCGGCGCATCGAACCTCGTACCGGAATGGAAGCCAATCCAGGAGCGCTTCGCCAAGCTTCCCGCACAGGGCTTCCCGGAACTCTCAAACCGACCGACATACCGCCCCGACGGCGGCACCGACCCCCTGCGCGAATTCGCCAAGGCCGCGTTCAAAGCCTCCTACGGCTATTCCCAGGCGGCCCTTGCAGTGAAACCCGACAGCCGCGAGCGCACATTGGCAACCACCCGCATGGAAGCACTGGCCAACGCCGCCGCAGACGCCAACACGCTCCTGAAGCAGGCCGAACGCGAAGAAGCCGCAAACCGGCCCGCGTGGCGCCTGCCGCACAATCCGTCTGATCCGGCATCAGCGCGGAAACTCGCCCAACAACTGGAAGACACCGTCGCTGCCGCGCTGTTCGGGGTGTTCGAAGACCCCGCTGCGGTGTCCCTGGCCAGCCGCGAACTCAAAGCGAGTGCTGACGCTCGCATCGGCTTCGGCGGCTTTCAGCTGCTGCGCTACGAAGGAGAAGCCCAGTGAAAGTGCCCGCAGTGCTGCTCAATTCGGCAACGCAGACCCAAGGCGAAGAACGCGCACAGGCCTGGGCTGCGGCGCTGGACCACATCGTGTTCGAGCTGTTCGACCGGTGGAAGCTCACGGCGGACCCCCAGCCAGGCTCACCCTGGGCGGGCGCTGAAAGCCTCGTCATTCCGGTTCGGCTGCACGACGGCTTTCCCGCCGCACTGCGCATAGCCGCCCCGAACGCCGACAATCCGACCGTGCACGAACAGACCATTCGGGCGCTGCGCGCCTGGGGCGGACACGGTGCCGTGCGCATCATCGAAGACGACCCGTCCCTGCGCGCCACCCTGCAGGAAAGGCTGCGCACCGAAGTCAATCTGTCGACAGAACCGCTGCACGCCGTAGCACCCATCTGGGGCCAGCTTGTGCAGGCGCTGCGGGTGCCCGGCACCAGCGGATTCGTGCGCGTGCAGGACATTGCCGCGGCGTGGCTCAAGCGCTTTGATGTCGATGTCCGCCTGGTTGAGGACTTCCCCGCCTTCACACCCGCCGACCAACAGGTGATCGCTACGGCCCTGTCGTGGACCAAAGAGCTCGCCGGCGCTGCCGACAGCTGGCTGCTGCACGCCGACCTGCACTACTACAACATCCTTGCAGGCAATCCCGATGCCGCCGGAATCGCCACGTGGAAGGCCATCGACCCTCAGCCGCTGACAGGCCCCACCGAATACATGCTTGCTCCGCTCATGTGGAACCGGCTGGGCGAAATCCCAGGGGCAGATCCCGAAGGGCAGGCTGATTGGCTGCGCGGCTTCGCTGCAGAGCTATCGCACTGCGCACAGATCAATCCCAGCGGGGCGATGGGCGCGTCCGTCGCTCGCGAAGTCCAGAACATGTTCTGGTATCTGCGCGCTGCCTCAGAGGGCAGTCCCCGGCTGCTCGAAGACGCAGAGCGCTCGCTGTGGGTTGCCCGCGCGCTCACCGGAGTCAGCGTGCAGGGAATCACCGCTCAGCAGCTCAAACCGCTGGGCTGAGCCGCCGATCACAGAGCCAACGCCGGTGGCCCAGCCTTTTCGCGTGGGGCGCGGGCGTTGGCCTGCAGCTGACGCTTCGAGTGCCAGCACGTGACGGCTACAGAAGTTCGATGGCGTCCTGTTCGGCGTACTGCTGCCGCAGACGGGCGATGACTGCGTCGGCTGCCTGGTCAACAGGCAGTTCGGTCGATTCGCCCGTGAAGCGATCGCGCAGCTCTACGAGCCCTTCTGCCAGGCCGCGGCCTGCGACGAGCACGTTCGGCACGCCCAGCAGTTCGGCGTCGCCGAACTTCATGCCCGGTGAAACCTTCGGACGGTCATCGAGCAGAACCCGGAAACCGGCTTCTTCGATGGCCGCGGTGAGCTTCTCAGCAGCTTCCAGGGGTTCGTCGCCCTTGCCGGTGGCAACAATGTGAACGTCCGCCGGAGCCAAGTGCACCGGCCACAGCAGACCCTTGTCATCGGCGAACTCTTCGACCAGACAGGCGAGAACACGGGTGACGCCGATGCCGTAGCTGCCCATTGTGACAACACGGGACTTGCCGTTTTCATCAAGCACGTTCAAGCCGAGAGCTTCTGCGTAGCGGGTGCCCAGTTTGAAGATCTGGCCGATTTCAACACCGCGGGCCAACTGCAGCGGACCCGAGCCGTCCGGGGCGGGGTCGCCCTCGCGAATCTCAGCCGCCTCGATATAGCCGTCTGCGGTGAAGTCGCGGCCGGCGGTGAGGTTGAAGACATGCTTGCGGTCTTCGTTCGCTCCGGTGATCCACTGCGTGCCCTCGGAGACCCGGGGGTCGAGGAAGTAGCGGATGCCCGTCGAGCTCTCCGCACCCAGAACAGCGGCGTCCAGCGAGTTTCCGGGGCCAATGTACCCGGCCACGAGGCCCGGATGCTTTTTGAGATCGTCTTCGGTTGCCGGTTCAAGGTCGATTTCACCATCGCCGAGTAGACCGGTTCCGGCAGCGCGGTCGAGGTCGACCGCACGGTCGCCGGGCAGGCCGATGACGATGACTTCGCGTTCGCCGTCGGGGTGGATGAGAGCGCACACGACGTTCTTGAGCGTATCCGCCGCCGTCCACGGGCCCTCGGCGCGCGGGAAGACTTCGTTCGCACTTGCAACGAGAGTTTCGATGGTGCGCGAATCCGGCGTTTCGATGACCTGCGCTTCTGGCAGACCGTCAAAGGGCACCGGGGCGGCCAGCGGCGTGGTGACAGCCTCGACATTGGCGGTGTAGCCGCCTTCAGAGCGGACGTAGGTGTCTTCACCGACCTCCGTCGGGTAGAGGAATTCGTGAGTGCCGGAACCGCCCATCGCACCCGGGGTTGCTTCAACCACGACGTAGGGCAGTCCCAGACGCGTGAAGACGTTGATGTAGGCCCGGCGCATGGCTTCGTAGGAAACGTCGAGGCCTGCGTCGTCGATGTCGAAGGAGTAGGCATCCTTCATGATGAATTCGCGCCCGCGCAGCAGGCCCGCTCGCGGGCGAGCTTCATCGCGGTACTTAGTCTGAACCTGGTACAGGCTCAACGGGAGGTCCTTGTAGGACGAGTAGAGGTCGGACACCAGCATGGTGAACACCTCTTCGTGGGTCGGAGCCAGGAGGTAGTCGTGCTCACGGCGGTCCTTGAGCCGGAATATGCCCTCGCCGAACGCGGACCAGCGGCCGGACTGTTCATAGGGTTCAGCCGGCAGCAGCGCCGGGAAGTGGACTTCCTGGCTTCCTGCCCGCTCCATTTCTTCACGGACAATCGCTTCGACGCGTTCAAGGACTTTCAGGCCCAGCGGCAGCCACGAGAAGATACCGGGCGAGGTTCGGCGAATATAGCCGGCGCGGTGCAGCAGTTTGTGGCTTTTGATTTCGGCATCGGCCGGATCTTCTTTCAGTGTCCGGACGAACAGATTCGACAGCCGCAGGGTCATGTGGGCTCCTTTATCGGGCAGGTATCGGGGCAAGATTATCACCGGCGCTACAGTTGTTCGCAGCATCTTCACCACCCGGTCGACCACAGCGGAAGGAGGCCTATGCCCGAGCTGAACTTTGACGCCGGTGCAAGCCAGCGGATCGATGTGTGGCTCTGGGCCGTCCGCGCGTTCAAAACCCGGTCTTTGGCGCAGAAGCAGATCAAATCCGGGCACGTGCGCATTGACGGCGACCGCGCCAAACCCGCGGACAAGGTTAAGATCGGCCAAGTTGTCGTCATCCGCAGACCGGGCGCTGAGCGAGTGCTCACGGTGCAGGGCTTTCTCGACACTCGAGGACCGGCTTCTATGGCCGCGGCCTGCTACATCGACACGTCTCCCCCGCCGAACCCCCTGCTGCGCGCCCCGGTGCCCAAGCGCGAAAAGGGCGCCGGTCGACCCACGAAAAAAGACCGCCGGGCCTGGGACCGGCTGCGCGGCCGCACTTCCCGCTGAACTCACGAGGTGCCGCCCCGGTCCCGCTGTCTGCTCGCCTGCACCGGCTTCTCACGAAAGCAGACCCGCTTGGATCTCAGTAGTTGACTGTCGCGAATGTGCCCACGGGAACGAACCCGGCTTTTGCATATGCGCGCAGGGCCGGCACGTTGTGGCTGTTGGCGTACAGCGTGACTGTCGGAGCAAAGCGACGCCGAATGAGAGCGGTTGCAGCAGCCATGGCGCGCGAAGCGAGTCCCCTGCCGCGATACTCGGGGTGCACCCACACACCCTGCACCTGAACTGACACACCCGAGCCGATCCCGATATCGGCCTTGAAGACGACCTGTTCGTCAGACATTCGGTTGGGCCACAGAGGCATAGGCTGCCCGGTGGGCCCGGTGCGTGCCGTGTAGCCAAGCGACAGACCCCCGGCAATGAGAGACTCGACCCGCCTGCGATAGCCCGTGCTTCCGCCTTCCAGAGGTGAGTGACCCACCTCTTCTTCGTACATGGCGACAGACGCCGGAAACACGACCTCCGCCTCGTACGGGGAGAACTGCCGGACCAGGGGGTCCGGCACAGCGGTCGGGGCGGCAAGCGCACTGAGCAGCGGCTGGTTGGGCCTGCGGTCCCGGGGCGGGCCCCAGTTCAGCCGGGAGGTCAGATCCAGAATCTGCTCGGCGGGCCCGACAAAAGACGACGGCCTGCGCCCCTCATGGTTGAGGATTCCAGCCATAACGCAATTGCTCTCAGGATCCGCGCCCAGGGGAACTATCGTGTTGCCCAGCCAGTAGGCGGCAACCGGCCGTCCGTCGCGAAAACACCCCACCATCCGGCCCGCGGGACTGGCTATCTCCACTGTGCGCGAGCGTTCCAGCAGTGCCTGCAGGAAGACGTTCGCCGCGGGATCACGGGCGATCTCCGCGGCGAACCAGTCGGTGTGCTCATGCAGCAGCGGGGCTGCAAGCGTCGTCACCCGACGATGACCTCGGGCGGACCGGAAGGCTGATCGGACTCTTCGGCAATGCGGTGGGCCTCTTCGATGAGCGTTTCGACGATCTTCGATTCCGGTACGGTGCGGATGACTTCGCCCTTGACGAAAATCTGGCCTTTGCCGTTGCCGGAGGCAACACCGAGGTCGGCTTCGCGAGCCTCGCCCGGGCCGTTGACAACACAGCCCATAACGGCCACGCGCAGCGGAATCTCCATGCCCTCAAGGCCGGCCGTGACCTTTTCTGCAAGTTCGAAAACATCAACCTGAGCGCGCCCACAGGACGGACACGACACGATTTCAAGCTTGCGCGGACGCAGATTGAGCGACTGCAGAATCTGTTCGCCGACCTTGACCTCTTCAACCGGCGGTGCGGACAGCGACACGCGGATGGTGTCGCCGATGCCCTTGGAGAGCAGGGCGCCGAAGGCGGTTGCAGACTTAATCGTGCCCTGGAATGCCGGACCGGCTTCGGTCACGCCCAGGTGCAGCGGCCAGTCGCCGCGCTCGGCGAGCATTTCGTAGGCCTGCACCATGACGACGGGATCGTGGTGCTTGACCGAGATCTTGAAGTCGTGGAAATCGTGCTCTTCGAAAAGGCTCGCTTCCCACACTGCGGACTCAACGAGGGCTTCCGGGGTGGCCGAACCGTACTTCTCCATGATCCGCTTATCGAGCGAACCGGCGTTGACGCCGATGCGCAGCGACACTCCGGCGTCCGCGGCAGCTTTGGAGATCTCCTTGACCTGGTCATCGAACTTGCGGATGTTGCCGGGATTGACGCGCACACCGGCACAGCCAGCGTCAATGGCCGCGTAGACGTACTTCGGCTGGAAGTGGATGTCAGCGATGACCGGGATCTTCGACTTCTGGGCGATCGCGGGAAGCGCTTCGGCGTCATCAGCAGACGGGCAGGCTACGCGCACAATATCGCAGCCGGCAGCGGTGAGCTCAGCGATCTGCTGCAGCGTGCCGTTGATGTCAGTGGTCTTGGTGGTCGTCATCGACTGGATGCTGACCGGGGATTCCGATCCCACTCCGACGCTTCCGACCTTGATCTGCCGGGTCTTGCGGCGGGGAGCCAGAACAGGCGGGGGTGGTTTCGGCATTCCCAGATTGACCGATGTCACAGGCGGTTCCCTTTCGAACGAGGCTGCGGGGATGTGCACAGTTCTGCGGGCCTGGACCGTAGCCTGCGGCCCGCAGAACGATTCTAGACCCCGGCTCCTGTGGATGTGCCGAGAGTCTTCTTTCGCTCGGTCATCCGCTGGTAGATGGCCATGACGACCGCAATAGCCAGGCCAAGAAGCGACATTGCGATGACCGGGTAGACAAGGAGAAGGCCTGCAAGTGCCAGGATGACGGATTCCCACGCAACGAGTTTGCGGAAGTAGAACCCTGCGACAGCCGCTGAAAGCACAGCCATGCCCAGCAGCGCTGTCGCAAACACCGGGATGAACATGAGCGGATTCTGGTCGCCCTGGAACAGCAGCACCGGCTCCATCACGAAGACATAGGGCACGAGGAAGCCGGCGACAGCCACCTTGAGCGCCGTGACACCGGACTTCAGCGGGTTCGAACCGGCAATGCCCGAAGCCGCGTAGGCAGCAAGGCAGACCGGCGGGGTCACATCGGCAAGCAGACCGAAGTAGAACACGAACAGGTGCGCAGCCAGAATCGGCACATCGAAATTCGAAATGAGGATCGGCGCTGCCACGGTGGCCGTGACGACATAGTTGGCGGTGGTGGGCAAGCCCATGCCGAGCACCAGGCAGGCGATCATGGTGAAGAACATAACGAGGAAGAAGTTCTCACCCGCGGCGGTGAGGATGCCATCGGCCAGACGGCCGCCCAGACCGGTGGCGGTCACAATGCCTGCGACCATACCCGCAGTCGCACAGGCGGCAATGACGGGCAGAGCGGTCTTCGCGCCCTCTTCCAGCAGCAGGATCGTGTCCTTGAAGCCCAGGCGAGTGCTGGCGCGCAGAAGGCTGATGACGAAGGCAATGAGAATGCCCCACAGTGCGGCTTTCTGCGGCGTGGTGCCAGCCAGAAGCGTCACGATGATCACGCCCAGCGGCAGCAGCTGGTCAAGGCGCTTGAGCAGCATCTTCCAGCGCGGCAGTTCGTCCTTTGAGTAGCCTTCGATGCGCAGACGGCGCGCTTCGAAGTGCACCGCGAGCATCACGCCTGCAAAGTAGAGGAACGCCGGGACAATCGCAATGAGGATGATCTGCGAGTAGGGAACACCCGTGTACTCGGCCATGATGAACACGGCCGCACCCATAACGGGCGGCATGATCTGACCACCGGTCGACGCGGTTGCTTCGACCGCAGCGGCGAACTTCGGGCCGAAGCCGACCTTCTTCATCAGCGGAATCGTGAAAGAACCGGACGTCACAGCGTTGGCGACCGATGAGCCGGTCACGGTTCCCTGCATTGCCGAGGCGACGACTGCAGCCTTTGCCGGGCCGCCGGCGAAGCGGCCGGTCAGGCGGAATGCAAGCGAATTGAAGTAGGCGCCGATGTCGGTGCGCACCAGAATGACGCCGAAGAACAGGAACAGGAAGATGAAGCTCGAGGACACCTGGATCGGCACGCCGAAGATCGAGCGCGACGAATAGTAGGTCTGCTGCACCATGTTCTGCCACGTGGTGCCGTGGTAGCGCATGATCGGCGAGTAGTTGCCCAGCCAGAAGTACAGCAGCGCAACAACGGCGATGATCACGATCGGCAGGCCCACGCAGCGGCGGGTGGCTTCGAGGATCAGGAGGATCGCAACAAGCGCGACGATCGTGTCGAGAGTCGAATAGCCGTGGATCTGCACGCCGACACCCGTCAGATAGGTGTAGTTGGCAAGCAGGTAAACGGAGGTTCCCATTGCCAGCAGCGACAGCACAGTGTCAACGGAGAGAGCCGTGTAGTAGGCCTTGCGGTTCTTATCAGATTTCAGGCACAGGCTCCTGTGCAGCGGGTACAGCAGGAAGATGATGCCCATGGCCCCGCCAACGTGGATCGAGCCCTGGATCAGTGTGGGGCGAGTGCCGAAGAGCGCTGTGTACAGCTGAAAGACGGTCAGTGCGACAGACAGGACGAAGACGGCAATGCGCCACGGCCCCATGTCGGAGTTGATGCGGTGACGCGAAGCGCTGTCCAGGTCGCGCATGACCTTGTCTGCGAGGTCCTGCGCTTGTTTCTGGTCCATGGGCGCCGTGTCAGCGACGGGACTTGGGTCCGGGTTTTTGGCGGTATCGGAGGGAGTCATGATCTTCTGCCTGTCGTGGGGATGGTCTAGACGGCCCACGCGGCGACGGCGCTCAGCGCGCCGTCGCCGCGGTTGTCAGCCGAGGGTGAGAGGATCAGTTCTGGTCCTCGACGCCCTTTTCTTCGAAGTACTTCTTAGCGCCGGGGTGAAGCGGGACATCGCCGCGGCCGAGCAGAGCGTCTTCGACTTTGATGAGCTTGCCCTGCGCCAGCGAGATCTTACCGGCGTCTTCGTACAGCGACTTGGTGATGGCGTAGCCGTCTTCTTCGCTGATCTGGTTGGTCGAGCCGACAATCGTTGCGAACACGGTCACCGTCTGGACCGGGTCCTTGGCGAAGTCGTAGGCGCCGCCGGGGATTTCGTAGCTTTCGTATTCGGATTCAGCTGCGATCTTCTCGGCTTTGTCCTTGTCGATGGGAAGGAGCTTGACGTCGGCGTTGGCAGACAGTTCCGACAGCGCGGCAGCCGGGACGCCGAGGATTTCGATAGAGGCGTCGATGTTGCCGTCCTGCACCTTGGAGCGGGCATCCGCGAAGCTCTCTTCGTAGGGTTCGTAGTCGCCTTCCTTGAAGCCGTAGGCGTCGAGGATGAGCTTGGCAACCGCGGCGGTGCCGGAACCGGGTGCGCCGACGGCGATCTTCTTGCCCTTGAGGTCTTCAACCGAGTCGAAGCCGCTCTTCTCAAGCGTGATGATCTGGGCGGCTTCCGGGTACAGCTGGCCCATCCAGCCGACGTTGCTGAGTTTGCCGACCTCTTCGAAATCGCCGGTTCCGCGCACGGCATCGTTTGCGGTGTTCGACTGGGTGAAGCCCAGCTGAGCGTCGCCCTTGGCAATGCGGCCCAGGTTGTCGACAGAACCGTCGGTTTCGACGGCGTTGACCTTCAGGTCTGCGTCCGTGTCCTGCAGGAGGCGGGCGTATTCGTTGCCCAGCGGGTAGTAGACGCCCGCGGTGCCGCCGGTGCCGAAAGTCAGGTCCTTGGTGAAGTTCTCTTCCGGTGCCGCCGAGCCGCCCTCGGCTCCGCCGCGCTCACATCCGGTGAGTACGAGAGCGGCTGCGCTTGCGGCAGCTGCAATCTTGAGAAGAACGCTCTTCTTCATGAGGCTCCTATGTCTGGGCCCGCCGACGCAGAAACGTGCGGCAGGTCATACGTCCAAATGGCTGTGAGAAGAATAGCGCATCTTCTGGGCGCACTGCCAGAAATCCCTCAGCGGGCGCTCAGACAAGCTTCCTGCCGGTAGTTCTCCAGCCCCGGGGCTCAGCCGCAGGTGTCAGCCGAACAGCCTGACGGGCTTGACGATGTCGACGTAGACGAGCAGTGCTGTCATGCACAGCAGAATTCCCACGACCCCGTAGGTCAGGGGAAGCAGCTTTGCGGTGTCGAACGGGCCGATGAGTCCTCGACCGCGAGAGAGGTTGATCCTGCGGCGAGCTCCTTCGTAGAGGGCGACCGCGATGTGCCCGCCGTCCAGAGGAAGAAGCGGAACCATGTTGAACGCGAACAGGAACAGATTGAGCGATGCCGCCAGGCTCAGGCCCAGCTGCACCTTGTCGACCACCGCGAAAGCGTCTGCCGACACGATTTCGCCGGCAACTCGGCCCACACCGACCATGCCCATCGGCCCGTTGGGGTCGCGCTCCGCTCCCCCGAGAGCGACATTCCCGATCTGAACGAGTTTGACCGGCAGAGTCGCCAACGCAGCGAAGGTCTGCCCGAGTGCCTTGCCCGCTTCGGCCGGGAACTGCGCCGGTGACAGCGGATAGTGCTTCTTCTGCGGTGAGACCCCCAAGAAGCCGACGGTGGCGGTTTCCGGCTTTCCGTCGGCAGTGAACTTCTGTTTTCCATCGTCGTCGTAGACCGCGCGCTCAGTTTCGATGATAGGCACCTGCACAGTGTGCTCACCGCCGCCGCGTTCGTAAGCCACGGTGACGGTCCTGCCGGCGCTGTCGGCAATGATCTTCTGCACCTGCTCCCAGGTGTCTACCCGCGTACCGGCGACGGCGGTGATCGTGTCTCCCGGTTTGAGACCGGCAGCCTTTGCCGGGGCGGGAGTATCACCCGGCTGGCATTCGGCATCGGGCCCGCGCTTCTGTGCGGTTTCGGCGTCGACGGCACATTCAACAACCCCGGACAGCTGGGTGGACAGTCCCGGAACGCCGATGCCCATGAGCACAATGCCCAAGAAGACGATCCCGAGGACGAGGTTGACGGCGGGCCCGCCGAACATGACGGCCAAGCGCTTGGGAACCGACAGGGCGTAGAAGGTGCGGCCTTCTTCTCCCGGTGCGATTCCTCGATTGGAGAATTCTCGGGCGTCCTCCGCGCTCTGTTCGAACACGCGCTTTCGTCCGGCGCCCTGCTGCCCGCAGACGCCTTCAACCGCCCGGCGCTGGGCGTCGGCCTCCACAATGTCGTGTGCTGATTCGACTCCGCGCAGCTCCTCAGCCCGAGCGTGAACCGCCTGCTTCGGCGGATACATGCCCGGCATGGCGATGAAGCCGCCCAGCGGCAGCAGTTTGATGCCGTAGCGGGTTTCACCGCGCTTAAACGAAATCAGGGTCGGGCCGAAGCCGATCATGAAGTGGGTGACCTTCACCCCGAAGCGCTTGGCGGGCACCAGGTGTCCCAGTTCGTGCAGCCCAATGGACAGCCCGACGACTGCGAGCATGAAGACGATTCCCAATGCGTACAGCAGGGCGGTCATGAACGCTCTCCCCCGTGCGCTGCCCGTTCGGCCACCCACTGCTGGGCGAACGTGCGGGCCTCGCCATCAGCCGCCAAGACAAGCTCGGCCGTCAGCTTCCCGTTGTGCGGTGTGTGCGCATCGAGTGCTGCACTCAGCCCCCTGCTGATGTCGAGAAAGGAGACCTTCCCATCGTGGAAGGCATCCACCAGGATTTCGTTTGCCGCGTTGTAGACCGCCGGTGCGGTGCTGCCGATCCGGCCGGCGCGCACGGCCAAGCGCAAGGCGGGGAACGCATCGTGGTCAACCGGTTCGAATGTCCACTGTGTCGGCTCGTCCCAGCGGTTGGGTGCCGTGATGTTCGACAGCCGTTCCTCATAGCCGAGGGCGTAGGCGATCGGCAGCTTCATATCCGGCGGGCTGACCTGCGAGATCGTGGAGCCGTCGACATATTCGACCATGGAGTGAATCTGCGACTGCGGGTGGACGACCACACTGATCTGTTCGTAGGGAATGTCGAAGAGCAGATGCGCCTCAATGACCTCCAAACCCTTATTGACAAGCGTTGCCGAATTCGTCGTGATGACCTTGCCCATGTCCCACGTGGGGTGTTTCAGCGCCTGCTGCGGTGTGACCGCCTCAAGTTCAGACTCCGTCATCCCGCGGAAGGGCCCCCCGCTTGCCGTGATCACCAAACGGCTGACTTCTTCGCGGCGGCCAGACCGTAGGGCCTGCCACACGGCAGAGTGCTCAGAATCGACCGGAAGCAGGCGCGCACCCGTTCGCGCAGCGACTTCCATGACGACATCGCCGCCGATGATGAGCGACTCTTTGTTTGCCAGCGCGACATCTGTGCCGCGCTCAAGGGCAGCCAGAGTCGCCGTCAGACCGGCAGCACCCGTGATGGCGTTGAGGACCGTATCGACTTCGAGCTTCGCAACATCGTCAGCTGCCCGTGGCCCGACGAACACCCGCTCCACGGGGTTCGCAACCGAAGCGGCGGCCGCGGCAGATGCGACGGCCCGCTCCACCTCGTCAGCCGATGCGGCACCGACAGCACCCAGGGCAGTTGCGCGAAAGCGAACGGCCTGCGCGGCTGCGGCGGCAATATTCGTGTGACAGACGAGACCGACTATCTGAAAGCGGTCAGGGTGGGCGCTGACGACGTCGAGGGTCTGCGTCCCAACGGAACCGGTCGAGCCGAGAATTGAGATGTGAAGCACCCGGCTATCTTGGCAGACGTCGCTGAACCCGCGCTCAGAGGGACCAGGGGATATTCGTCACAGAAAATACATATCTCGGCTATACTCTTTTTTGGAAGTCCTCCCTGAGCCCTCTGAACAAAGGAGTGAAATGGCCAAGACCTCACACCCGGACGAAATCCTCGGACTCAATCACCTCTTCTCGAAAGAAGAGCGCGAATGGGCTGGCATCGTCCGCAGCTGGCTGGATGAAAACGTGCGCGAAAAAATCGGCGACTGGTACCTCGAAGGCACCATTCCCGCGCGTGAACTCGCTGAAGGCCTCGGTGAGCTCGGCCTGCTCGGCATGCACCTGGACGGCTACACGCTGCCCGGCGCTTCTGCCCGCATGTACGGCATCGCCTGCCGTGAACTCGAAGCAGTCGACTCGGGCCTGCGCTCGCTTGTCTCAGTCCAGGGTTCGCTGGCGATGTTCGCCATTCACCACTGGGGCTCGGAAGAGCAGAAGGAAGAATGGCTGCCCCGCATGGGCGAAGGCAAGGCCATCGGATGCTTCGGCCTGACCGAACCGGATGTCGGATCGGACCCGTCGAACATGCGCACCACCGCCAAGCGCGACGGCGACGACTGGATCCTCAACGGCGCCAAGATGTGGATCACCAACTCCCCCGTCGCAGACGTCGCCGTCGTGTGGGCCAAGACCGACGAAACCGATGCCAAGGGCCGTCCCATGATCCGCGGCTTCGTGGTTCCCACCGACACCCCCGGCGTGGAAACCCCCACCGTCCAGCGCAAACTGTCACTGCGGGCCTCCATCACCGGTGAAATCGTCCTGGACAACGTCCGCCTGCCCGGTTCGGCCGTCATGCCGAAGGCAGAGGGACTCAAGGGACCCCTGTCCTGCCTTTCAGAAGCCCGCTACGGCATCGTCTGGGGTGTCACCGGTGCTGCTCGCGACTCCCTGGAACAGGCACTCATGTACACCGGCAGCCGCATCCAGTTCGACAAGCCGCTGGCCGCTTTCCAGATTTCGCAGCAGAAACTGGCGAAGGCCTTCGGCCAGTACTCGAACATCACCCTGCTTGCGTCACACCTCGGCGATCTCAAGGACTCGAAGGACGGCGTGCGCCCCGAGCAGATTTCGCTTGGCAAGATGAACAACGTCGACACCGCTATGAACATCGCCCGCGACCTGCGCGCACTCTTCGGCGGTTCGGGCATCACCAGCGAATACTCGCCGCTGCGCCACGCCATCAACCTCGAAACCGTGCTGACCTACGAAGGCACACACGAAGTTCACCAGCTCACGCTGGGCCGTGCGCTCACCGGCATCAACGCCTTCGCCTGATCCACAGCTGAGGCACTGCTAACGCGAGAAGGCCCCGCTTCCGAACAGGGAGCGGGGCCTTTTCGCGGCTGTGAGGGCTGATGCGGCGACAGCCAGGCCGCCTGCTGTGAGTTCGGTTCGCTCTGATCAGCGCAGCAGAGTGCGCACTGCTTCGAGGCTTTCCAGGGCCGTAACCTCAATGCCGTCAAGGCGCATGAGCGTACGTCCGGGTCCCAGCGGCTCGGCGGCCGCGTGTTTGAAGGCCGCCTGCTTCATGAGCGTGTCCACAGCAGACGGTGCGCTGTCCGGCCCATCGGCCAGCAGCTCCGCACCCTCAAAGTGCGTATCGAGTGACCGAGTGGCAGTGTGCATTCCAGCGCGCGCCTGCGATTCAGCAACGGCCTGCGCCTGATGCTGCATGGCTGCAGAAGATGCCGACCGCAGAATCGGCGCTTCTGCTTTCTGCCGCGGAGTCAGTCCCTTTGAACCGATGACAGCGCACGTGCCCACGCGCATTGCCCCGAGAACAGCCAGCAGCAGAGCTGTCGGCTTCAGCCCGTCTTCAACAATGAGCATCTGCGGGGCCGGTTCGGACACAGCGCGCATAATCCCGGCGAACTTCGCAGCGCGATCCAATGCGTCCTCATAGCTCAGTTCGCACTCGCCAGAGGCAAATGCCTCCCCACCGCGGCCCACAGCAATCGGGTGGTCAAGCAGTTCGAAGACAGGGTTGAACGTCCCCTTGTCCCGTGGACCGTTGGTCGCAGGCTTGCGGAACCAATGCAGATCGGCGTTCACAGAGATCCCCTCAGTCGACAGAGGCCATGACTTCCACGACACGGTCGATGAACGCATCGACCTCGTCTTCATCGTAGGCTCGCTCCCCGCGGCGGGTGCGGAACAGAACTCGGCGCACCTCGTCGACGCTCATCGCCCGGCCCTGTGTGAAGTAGGCGCTGATCTTGTCGCACAGTTCGTCGACCTCAGCGAGGTCATAGCCGATGGTGCGGTCGGCGGCAAGTTCGAACCGCTCACCGCGAGGACGCTCCAAACGGGCCTGCAGCGACCCGGCTGCAGAAGACAGTCTGTCCATCCACGCCTTTTCGCCCTCTTCGGCAATCAGCCGTTCGCGAGACGATTTGGCAAACGCGTCCTCCAAACGGTCGAGAGCCGCGTCGACAACACCGACGTGGTAGCCGCGGCGCACCAAATCGAAGCCCACGGTGCGCACTGCGCGAGCATCGAGATCACCCGGGCCGGGCTGTTCGCGCTCATAGGATTCGCGGGCTCGCTTGAAGAAGCTGTCAACCTGTCCGGGATCATAGCCGGACTTCCACCCCGACATCCTGGGGAAGCTCTTCTCCATGTGGTCTCCTCTTAGGTGATGCGTGCTGTGTTCGGCTTGTCTCAGTCCTCGCCGGACGCTGCCAGCTGACCGCAGGCACCGTCGATGTCCTGTCCGCGGGTGTCGCGAATAGTGGTGGGAATTCCGGCCGAAACCAGGCGGTCTACAAATTCCTGGGCAACCTGCGGTTCAGATGCGGTCCACACCGAGCCCGGAGTGGGGTTAAGGGGAATCGGGTTGACGTGCACCCAGCCCCTGCCTCGGGCATTGAGCTTCTTTGCCAAAAGGTCTGCCCGCCACGCGTGGTCGTTCATGTCTTTGATGAGGGCATATTCAATCGACACCCTACGGCCCGTTGTGCGGTAGTAGTCATAGGCGGCGTCAATCGCCTCGTCGGCATTCCAGCGTGTGTTGACCGGAATCATCTCATTGCGCAGGCCGTCATCGGGTGCGTGCAGGCTCAGGGCGAATGTGACGGGAATATCTTCGCTCATGAGTTTGCGGATGCCCGGCACCAGCCCCACCGTTGAAACCGTTATGCGCCGCGGCGACATTCCCAGGCCGTGCGGGGCGGCGTCGGTGAAGCGGCGGATGGCGTTCATGACGCGTTTGTAGTTGGCAAGGGGTTCGCCCATTCCCATGAACACGATGTTCGTCACCCGCTCTTGGCCAGCGGGTGTTTGGGTGGCAGAGGGTTTGTCGCCAGCGCTGGTGTGCGCACCGGTCTGAGCGCCTACGTCGGATTCGCCGGATTCGTCGCCGACCGCGGCTGCCTGTTCGCCGAGCATGTTGATGTCCGGCTCCGCGGTCGGTGCGAGTTCCCCTGCGGCGATAGCCTGGTTGGCTCGGATGACCTGTTCGACGATTTCGGCTGTTGACATGTTGCGGGTGAGCCCCTGCTGGCCGGTGGCGCAGAACGGGCAGTTCATACCGCAGCCGCACTGGGACGACACACACAGGGTGATGCGATTGCGGTAGCGCATGAGAACGGATTCGACGAGTGCGCCGTCAAACAGACGCCACAGGAATTTGATGGTGTCGCCGTTCTTGGTCTTCAGCCGGTGGACCTCGCTCAGCAGCGGTGGGAAGAAGGCTTCGGCAAGAGCATCGCGCTTATCGGCCGGGAT
This sequence comes from Brevibacterium sp. HMSC063G07, assembly GCF_001810665.1. NCBI lineage: Bacteria > Bacillati > Actinomycetota > Actinomycetes > Micrococcales > Brevibacteriaceae > Brevibacterium > Brevibacterium sp. HMSC063G07. The sequence continues at coordinate 134,968 of NZ_KV802350.1, read as the reverse complement.
GTCTGTCATGAGCGCAGGATCGGTGATGTTGCGCTGGAAGTAGTGATTGGACAGCTGCTTGGCGCGGAAGGCGGGCAGACCGAGTTCGCGCACGGCGTCCTGTCGTTCCTCCATCGACATGTCGGCGAAGTGCCGCGGCGGCTGGGTCACGCGCGGTGCGCGAAAGTTCAGCAGCGGGCGGCCATCGCGGGTAGGCGTCTTGGATGTTGAGCCGTCTTCGTGTTCGACGACGGGGCGGACCTGCTTGCGACGCGTGTTGCTCATGACTCCCCCATTATTCCAAAGCTCCCGCGCCAGTGGCCCGAGGGGAGCGTGTGATCGTCGTCCTCATCAGCCTGTGGTGATGAACCCCGGCAGAATTGTGTAGAGCACGAGAACGACGGGGGCGCTGGGCAGGATCGAGTCCAATCGGTCCATGACACCACCGTGGCCCGGCAGCAGATTGCCCATGTCTTTGAGGTCCAGATCGCGTTTGATCATGGATTCCGAAAAGTCCCCGAGCGTTGCGAAGGCTGGGATCACCAGACCGAGAACAGCGCCTTCCCACCAGGGCACGTGGAAGGCGAAAACGGCCATGCAGATTCCGACGGTCACGGCGAACACGGTCGAACCTGCATACCCCTCCCAGGATTTCTTCGGCGAGATCTTCGGTGCGATGGGGTGCTTGCCCCACAGCACGCCGAACACGTATCCCCCGGTGTCAGAGGACACGGCCAGGGCCAGGAACGTGATGAGCAGAAGATTGCCCTGCGGCTGGTGGAGGATGTAGACGATGAACGCCGCCATGAGCCCGACATAGGTCAGGGCGAACAGCGACAGGGACACTTCTTTGACCGGATTGGGCCGCCCGGTCATAAGCGAGACGAGCATGATGATGCCCGCTGAAAGGGTGAATGCGACCCATACGGCTTCGCGCCCGCCGAACCAGCTCGACAGCACAAGGCCGGCAGCTGCGGTCATGGTCAGCGGCCGGTAGACATCTGCCCCGGAGCGAGACAGTGCGGTGGACAGTTCCCACGTGGCGGCGAGAACCCCGATGACGGCGATGACAAGGAACGCCGGAGGGTAGACGAGGAGGCTGACCAGCACGGTCCCGCCGATGCCCACGCCGACCCCGATTGCGGCAGGCAGGTTCCGTCCTGCTTTTCCGTAGTCTTTTTCCGCCGGAGGTGTGACTTCCTCAGGCGACGGCGTCTGCTGTGCTTCCGCGCTGTCGTCTGAGGAAGTCAAGGGTGATTGAGCAGTCAAGTCAGACTTCCATCAGGTCTTTTTCTTTGGCCGCAAGAAGCGTGTCGATTTCGTCGGTCTTGCGCTTCGTGAGCTCGTCGAGTTCGGCCAGGCCCGCCCGGACTTCGTCTTCGCCGAGGTCGCCGTCTTTCTGGAACTTCTCGAGGGTGTCCTTGGTTCGGCGGCGGACGTTGCGGATGGCCACTTTGCCGTCTTCCGCGTAGCCGCGCACAATCTTGACGTACTCGCGGCGGCGTTCTTCGGTCAGCTCCGGCAGGACCACGCGGATGACGTTGCCGTCGTTGGCGGGGTTGGCGCCGATGTCGGAGTTGCGCAGGGCGGTCTCGATGTTGCCCAATGCCGACTGGTCGAACGGTGAAATCAGGAGGGTGCGAGCTTCGGGCACCTGGAAGGAGGCCAGCTGCTGCAGCGGGGTCGGCACTCCGTAGTACTCAACCTGAATATTGGCGAACAGCTGCGGGTTCGCGCGGCCGGTACGCACGGAACCGAAGTTCTCCTGGGTGGCCTCTACGGCGCCGTCCATGCGGCCGCGTGCGTCCTTGAGCTCAGAATCGATCATTGTGTCTCCTATGAATAGTGCTGGCTCTCAGGCAGAGAGCACGGTGCCGATGTTCTCGCCCATGATGGCCGAGCGCAGATTTCCTTCGCCTTCCATACCGAAGACGCGCATAGCAACGTTGTTGTCCATGCACAGGCTGAAAGCTGTCGCGTCGACGACTTTGAGCCCGCGCTGCAGAGCGTCCTGGTAGGAGATGCTGTCGAGCTTCTGCGCCGTCGGATCGGATTTGGGATCGGCCGTGTAGACGCCGTCGACTCCGTTCTTGGCCACGAGAACTTCGTCCGCGTGGATTTCCAGCGCGCGCTGAGCGGCGACGGTGTCGGTTGAGAAGAACGGCAGGCCCGCACCGGCGCCGAAGATGACGACGCGATCTTTCTGCATGTGTCGCATGGCTCGGCGCGGAATGTAGCTTTCAGCCACCTGCGGCATGGGGATCGCCGTCTGCACGCGGGTGTCCACATCGAGCTGTTCCAGGAAGTCCTGCAGTGCAAGGCAGTTCATGACGGTGCCGAGCATGCCCATGTAGTCAGCGCGCGTGCGGTCCATGCCGCCGTTCTGCAGTTCGGCCCCGCGGAAGAAGTTGCCGCCGCCGACGACAATCGACATTTCGACTTCGCCGACAGTGGGCGCGATTTCACGAGCGACAGATGCGACGACATCGGGGTTCACTCCGACCGAGCCGCCGCCGAACACTTCGCCGGAGAGTTTGAGCAGGACCCTGCGCCGATGTGTGGCTTCGGGCTTCGGACTCTCACTCACGGTGTGCGGCATCTGCTTCCTTCCTTCGTTTGGATCGCTCCCAGTCTACCCATCCGCGCCTGCCGATTCTGCATTCCGCCTTGTGGCACGCAGACAGGCGCCCCGCAGCCGCTCTCAGCGTCCGAATCCACCGGGCCGAGTGCGGTGCCGACACCCGCGGGGAGCATAGTAGAGGGCGTGAATACATCCGTCCACTCACTCCCCTCACTGTCCGCGCTGTTGAAGCTGCTGCCGGGTCTTCTGCTGTGCGGCCTTGCCGCAGGTATTGCTTTCGCATTAGCCGCTGCAATTCCGCACACGGGTTCGGTTCTCATGGCCATTGTTCTGGGCGTGCTGGTGCGCAACCTGCTGCCTGCGCTGCCGGCGCGCTTTGACCCCGGGGTTGCCTTTGCGTCAAAACCGCTGCTGCGCGCGGCAATCATCGCCCTGGGCTTTCAGCTGTCGCTGACGGACATCGCGGCCTTGGGCCCTCTCGTGATCGTGCTGGTCATAGTGCTTGTTGCGGGAGGCTTCTTCTTAAGCGTCGGCTTGGGCCGACTGCTGGGAGTGGGCCGTGACCTGTCAATGCTGATAGGCTGCGGTTTCTCGATCTGCGGTGCAGCAGCAGTCGGCGGCGCGCAGAGCACTCTGCGCTCTCGGAAAGAAGACACGGCGGCTGCCGTCGCGCTCGTGGTTCTGTTCGGAACCATCATGATCGGTGTGGTGCCCCCGCTTGCCGGTCTGTGGGACCTTGCCCCTCGCACAGCGGGCATTTGGACGGGGGCCGGTGTGCACGAAGTCGCGCAGGTCGCTGCGATCGGCGGCATTCTGGGTCCGGCAGCCCTTGAACCCGCGGTCATCGTCAAACTCGCCCGGGTGCTCATGCTCGCTCCGGTCGTGTTCTTCCTGGGCCGCTGGATGGTACGAGGCGGAGCTTCCGACAGCAGGGAATCTTCCGAACGTCCCCCTCTCGTTCCGCTGTGGGTCGCGCTGTTCATCGTCGCGGCTGTCACGACAACGTTCCTGCCTCTGCCCGGATGGTTCCTCACCGGCGCCGACTGGGTCCAGAAGATCTTTCTGACCGCGGCCATGTTTGGTTTGGGCCTCGGTGTTCATTTCCGGTCCCTTGTTCGCATGGGCCTGCGTCCTCTCATCCTGGCAGCCCTCGTGACCCTGGGTGTCGCCTCAGCCGCGCTGAGCGGCGCGCTTCTCGTGGCCTGAGAGGTACTGCGGGAAGAAGCAGCGGAAGCCAAGCGGCACCTCGTGAGTCTTCCCCGCATATCCTGCCGACCACCGGACAGAAGAACCGCAGACGCAGAAATGCCCCTCGGCAGTCAGCCGAGGGGCATTTCTTCAGCAGTTCAGACGATCAGACGCCCACGCGGAAGCGCAGGAAGCCCTGAGCGTCGATACCGGCGTCCTTCAGAACAGCCGAGACCGGAGTCTTGGGCTCCTTGGCAAAGCCCTGGTCCAGCAGGCAGTTGTCCTTGAAGAATGCGTTCACGCGGCCTTCCACGATGTTCGGGATGGCCCGTTCCGGCTTGCCTTCGTTCTTGGCGGTCTCCAGGGCGACTTCGCGCTCCTTTTCGACAATCTCAGCCGGGACGTCTTCGCGCGAGAAGTACTTCGGCGACATGGCTGCGATGTGCACTGCGACATCGTGTGCAACCTGGTCGTCTCCGCCTTCGTAGGCGAAGAGAACGCCGACCTGCGGGGGCAGGTCCTTGTTGGTGCGGTGCATGTACTGCGCGATCGAAGGAGCTTCGATACGGCCCACGCGGCGCAGGTCGACCTTCTCGCCGAGCGATGCCCCGCCTTCGGTGATGATCTGCGAAACCGGCTTGCCGTCGATTTCGGTGTTCAGCAGGGTCTCAGCGTTGTCGGCGTTGTTCGACACGGCCAGGTCAAGAACCTCTTCAGCGAGCTTGCTGAAGGTGTCGGACTTGGCGACGAAGTCGGTTTCGGAGTTGAACTCGATCATGGTGCCGACGCCGTTTTCAACGCGGGCCAACACAACGCCGTCCGAGGTGGAACGGCCTTCGCGCTTGGCAGCGCCCTGCAGGCCCTTGACGCGGAGGATCTCAACGGCCTTGGCCTTGTCGCCTTCGGCTTCGTCGAGTGCCTTCTTGACGTCCATCATGCCTGCGCCGGTCTTTTCGCGCAGCTCCTTGATGTCAGCTGTGGTGTAGTTCGCCATGGAATCTCCTTTGGAAGATACGGGGTCGAAGGGACGTGGGGTCAGGCTTCGGGCTTGTCAGCGGCCTTGTCTTCGGACTTTTCAGCTTCAGTCTTGTCAGCTTCGGCCTTGTCTGCGGCGCCCTCGGACTTGCCTTCAAGGAGTTCGCGCTCCCATTCGGGCATCGGTTCGACGGCGGAAACGTTCTTTTCGCCCTCTTCGCTGCCGCCGTGGCGCTTGATGAGGCCTTCGGCGACTGCGTCTGCAACCACGCGGGTCAGCAGCTTGACGGAGCGGATCGAGTCGTCGTTGCCCGGGATCGGGTAGTCGACAACGTCGGGGTCGCAGTTGGTGTCGAGGATGGCGATGACCGGAATGCCGAGCTTGCGAGCTTCGTCAACGGCCAGCTGTTCCTTCTTGGTGTCGACAACCCACACTGCTGACGGGGTGCGCTGCATGTCGCGAATGCCGCCGAGGGTGCGCTCGAGCTTGTCCTTTTCGCGGGACAGGATGAGCAGTTCCTTCTTGGTGCGGCCTTCGCCCGCGGCGTCCTCGAAGTCGATTTCTTCGAGTTCTTTCAGGCGGCGCAGACGACCGGCGATCGTCTGGAAGTTGGTGAGCATACCGCCGAGCCAGCGCTGGTTGACGTAGGGCTGGCCCACGCGCGCTGCCTGTTCTGCGATTGCTTCCTGGGCCTGCTTCTTCGTGCCGACGAAGAGGATCGAACCGCCGTGGGCGACGGTTTCCTTCACGAAGTCGTAGGCGGTGTCGATGTAGCCCAGCGACTTCTGCAGGTCGATGATGTAGATGCCGTTGCGCTCGGTGAAGATGAAGCGCTTCATCTTCGGGTTCCACCGGCGGGTCTGGTGACCAAAGTGAACGCCGGATTCGAGCAGCTGGCGAACGGTGACGACGGCCATGCCGTGGTCTCCTTTCTGTGCGCTTGCGCGCCTAGGGTTCCTGCGGTGAGCTTTGGGACTCGATCGCGGAACGGGTTTCGGTTGGTCCTGGCACCCGCGGATCTGCCGACGCGCTTTCCACTGGACTTGGGATCCATTGGCTGTGGACAGCGCGCACCTGCGGCAGATCGGTTCAATCGGATGCGCGAAGTCAGAAGCAGACACGCTTCTGCTGGTTCTATTCTACGGTGTCGCTCAACCTGGGCAAAACGGGCAGCTGAGTGCAGAGGCTCGCGAGGTGGAATTCAGGGGTGAATGTGACTCCCGTTCTCGTGTCTGGGGATTGCGGCGGGGTTTCCCACAGCTGTCTTCCGGGTCTCGCGGGTAGGGCATGATGCGCGCTGAACTGTCCGCATGAAAGTCATCACCTCTGCTCTATCTGCTGCTGTTTCTGTTGCCATAGCTTCTGTGTTTGCCGCACTGATCGCGGTGGGTGGGCCACATTCTGCCTACGCGCAGAACACCGACGGCGCCGAAGTCGACGCTGCGCACCGTTGGCTGACCCCCGTTCCGGGTCTGCAGATTGTGCGGGCTTTCGACAAGCCCGCACAGAACTGGAATGCGGGCCACCGTGGGATCGATGTTGCCGCAGCAGTCGGTGAGTCGATCCGCTCCCCCGCTGCCGGCACAGTCCGGTTTGTCGGGAAAGTCGCGGGCAAACCGGTTATCAGTCTCGAGGTGGGCGGCTACGCAGTGTCGTTCGAACCCGTCGCGGGCACTGTGCGCAAGGGCGATCAGGTTGCTGCAGGGCAGGTGATCGGCACTGTTGCGGATACGTCACACTGCGCTGACGGCTGTGTGCACGTCGGGGTCTGGAAGGCGGACCGGGCTAAGGACTATGTGAATCCGGCTGGTTTCTTTGTTTCCGATGCCTCAATCTTGCTGCCCGAGGCGCAAGCACCTGACCGCCTGCCTGCCGCGGCACAGGGAACCTCAGTCGGGAAGTCAGGGGCCGGCGCGTGGGGCGGCTACAGCAACGGCCGCATTCCCACTGTGGCGCTGTGCCCGCTGCGGTCAGCTCCCGGCCACCGACTGCGGTGTGATGCCGCAAAAGGCTTCGATGCACTCTCTGCGGCATTTGCCCAGAGGTTCGGCCATCCGATTTCGGTGACAGATTCCTACCGCGACTACCAGACACAGGTGACGCTGAAAGCACGCAAGGGCAAGTGGGCGGCAACCCCTGGGCGTTCCAACCACGGGTGGGCATTGGCTGTGGACCTAGGCTCAGGCATCAACAGCTTCGGCACCGCGCAGCATAAGTGGATGAAGGCGAACGCATCCCGGTTCGGGTGGGTGCACCCGCCCTGGGCCCAGCCGTCGGGTTCGCTGCCTGAACCGTGGCATTGGGAGTTCCGCGCGGGCTGACCTCCACCTGGTTCCGGTTCTTATGCGCGCGGGTGGGCCTGCCGGTAGGTGTCTTTGAGCCGCTGCAGGGAAACGTGGGTATAGATCTGGGTGGAGCTCAGACTGGCGTGCCCCAGCATTTCCTGCACTTGGCGAATGTCAGCTCCGTTTTCCACCATGTGCGTGGCCGCAGAGTGCCGCAGTCCGTGTGGTGACAGCCGCGGGGAATCACTGTAGCCGGCCGTTGCCCTGCTCACGACTTCGCGAACTTGGCGCGGGTCAATGCGCTTTCCGCGCACACCGACGAACAGGGCTTCAGGCTCTGCAGCCAGAGCTTCCCGCCCCTCGTCCAGCCATGCGTTCAGCGCTGCTTCTGATGGACCGCCGAAAGGCACCCGGCGTTCTTTGCGGCCCTTGCCGAGCACCGTGATGAGCTTGTTTGCGAAGTCAACGGAGTCCAGGTTGAGGCTCGTCAGCTCAGATACGCGCATGCCCGTGGCATAGAGCAGTTCGACCATGGCACGGTCACGCAGCTGAACCGGGTTCGGATCCGACGCCTGCTCCGAGTCTTCACCAGCTGTCTGCCCAGTGTTGGCAAGTACGGTTTCCGCAGCGCGCTGTTTGAGCACCGCCGGCAGGCGGCCGGGCTTCTTCGGCGCCTGCAGGCGCTCGGCGGGCGATGCTTCGATGCGGCCACTGCGGCGCAAAAAGGTGAAGAACGACCTGACTCCCGCTATGCGGCGTGCCGCTGTGCTGGCAGAAGCTCCGTGTTCGTGGATCTCCATGAGCCACTGGCGCAGGTTTGCCAGTTCGACGTCACGCAGGGCGATCGGCTGACCGCCGGCTGCGCGCACAAGGAATTCGAGAACGGAACGCGCATCTGCACAGTAAGCACGCCGCGTGTGCTCGGACACTGTCTGGTGGACCGTGAGTTCGGATTCGTAGTCCTCCAGCGCCGAGGCGTACTCGGTCGGCAGTGCCTCGTGGGGAAGGTTCGAGGTCATAGGCCCAGGATAGCGGCTTGGGTCAGCGACCCTTCTGCCACGCGTCACCGCTGCGGTGTGCCAGTCCGGCAAGTTCGAGTGCGGCGAGCGCAGCCCGTGTGCTCTGCGGGTCCAGCCCTGCGCGTACCGCGAGGGTTAAGCAGTCGACTCCGCGCTGTACGGGAAGCGCGGAGAACACTTTGAGCTCAGCATCGCTCAGCCCGTCAGCCGGTTCGCGCTGCGCTCGGGCACTTTCGCGACTGAACAGTTCTGCAACATCTGCGGTGCCGAGCAGTTCGCGCACGTGGTCTGGTTCGGCCACGAGCACAGCGCCTCCTTCCCGAATGAGCCTGTGGCATCCGGCGGACTCAGCATCGGAGGCCCGTCCGGGAAAAGCACCCAGGGGTCGACAGAGTTCAGCCGCATGGTGCGCGGTGTTGATCGCACCGGAACGCCACCCCGCTTCAACAACCACAACCGCAGTTGACAGGGCTGCTATCAGCCTGTTGCGGGCAAGGAATCTGTGCCGCATCGGCGTGGCACCCGGCGGGCACTCTGAGACCACCAGGTGATTTCGGCACAGTTCTTCCAGCAGATCCGCATTGCCGCGCGGGTACATGCGGTCCACTCCCCCGGCCATAAGTGCAATCGTTGAGGCCTGTCCGACCGATGCGGCAAGGGCTCCGGCGTGGGCTGCCGCGTCGATGCCGAACGCACCGCCGGAAATGACGGTCGCCCGGTCACGGGCCAGTTCGAACGCCGTGTTCTTGGCAAGTGCTGTCCCGTAGCCGGTCGCCGCGCGCGCACCGACGAGGGCACACGAAACAGAAGTCAGGTCGTTCAGGTTTCCCGGCCCCCGCGCCCACAGGGCGGTGGGAGCGTCCAGGCCGAGATCGTCCAGCTGTTGTGGCCATTCGGCACAGCCCGGTGCAATGAGGCGAGCGCCCAGCCGTTCCATAATCCGCAGGTCGCGGTCAGCATCACAGTCCTGTCCGGTGATTCTGGTTTTCCACCGCTCGGCGGCTTTCGTCACCGCTTCTGTGCTCACGGTGATGCCGAAGCCGGCCGCGCAGCTTGCTATGAAGCTTCGTGCCCTGCTGTTATCGGGGCCGTCGTCGCGGGCGGTGCTGCTGAGGGCGCGCCACGTTTCGGTCAGTCCTTCCGCGCGTATGCACACCGCGAGCATCCGGTCAGTCGGTTCAGCGGTGCGCATGAGATTTGCCGCGGCTCTCAGTTCGGCTGGGTCGGTCATAGCTGCTCCTGGGTTCTCAGCGCGGCCGCCGCCATGAGATCATCACGGCCCGGCCGATCAATGCTGCGCAGGTCGGCAATTGTCGCGGCAATGCGCAGCACCCGGTCATAGCCGCGCATGGAGAGCGTGCCGCGTTCCAAAGCGGTGTCCAGGTGTGCTGTTTCCTGCGGGGTGAAGCGGAAGATCTCACGGAGTCGACTGCCGGGAGCGCGCGCATTGAGTGCAAAGCCGTCATCGCGATACCGCTGCGCCTGCACCCGCCGTGCTTCAGCTACCCGCCGCGCGACTTCTGCCGAGCCTTCTCGCTTTTCTTTTCTGTGCAGGTCCGCCGGACTGATCGGCTGGACCGTCAGCTGAATATCCACACGGTCCATCAGGGGCCCGGACAGCTTGGCCCGGTAGCGCCTTTTCTCAGTGGGACTGCACATGCACTGCCTGCCCGTCGAGCCTCCGCACGGACACGGATTGGCTGCCAGAACTAGCTGAAACTGTGCCGGAAGATCAACCGAACCCCACGCCCTGTGAATACTGCACACCCCGCTTTCCAAAGGCTGTCGCATGGCTTCAAGGACATCGCGGCTGAACTCGGGCGCTTCGTCGAGGAATGGAAAGTACACCTACGTTGGTGTGGACTTCCAGTGTAGCGCTGGCACCGCCCGGCTGACACCCTCCAGGTTCTGACCAGCCTCAATGCGGTCGTGGCATCACCGGCATGGCACGCCACCCTGGCCCGAGGAGACCCACGTGACGCAGCTACGCTCCGGCAAGGCCTGCACCATTGACCTCGTCTAACTGGGGGTTAGATGACTTAAGCCCCAGTCACCAGCCGAAAACTGAATAACGGGCTATGGTGCAGCTTGGTAGCGTACCTGGTCGGGCACGGCCATGCCCGACCAGGGCGTTCTCCGGCCTTGTTTCATCGTCAGTGCGATAGCTGCTGTCGCAGGGCCGTACCGCCACCTCCCGTGGCCCGGCGACGGGAACCACACAAGCACTCTCACGCGACCTCGCCTTGGGCGATTGACGGTCACCGACCAGGTGATCGAACCCAAGAATTTGTATGGTCAGCACGAACAGCCGCGTGACACTCGATCCCGCAAGGAGAACGCGGCGCTCGATCACAAGGGCCCGCCTCATAGAAGCCGGAGCCGATTCCGGGCTGGGACCCGCTGCCGATTGAACGGACGAACCGGGTAAGGCTATACTTACCTCATATTTGTGCGCCGCACAGACGGGCCTCTTCCGCATGGCCAGGTGCTGCGCAGACCGTTCGATGAGCGGACACTGGAGGGAAGGTCCAAGCCCGATGAGAGACCCACTGGCCAACGATCAACGACTTGACGACACCCTCGGTGACGGACTCGCCGAAGCCCTTGAGGACTGGGCTTCGCGAACACCGAAACTCGCCCACGAGGCGCACACTGCCCTGAGATTCGATCCAGCAAGTGCTGCGATCAAGCTCGCACAAGGAGGCATTGGGGAACAGTATCTCGTCTACGAGAGAGCGGGAACATGGTGTTTTGCCGCCGGACCTGCTGCTGAGGTGAGCGTCAGCAGCGACACACTACACCTGCGGGTCGGCCAATGGCACCGGAGTGTCCCTGTAGACGATCCCGTTGAAGCTGTCGCAACGGCACTAGCATCCCTTAGCAGGCATGGACCATCACGGTGCTACGGGTGGGCTACTTTCGAGTTGGCGTTCTTACTGTACGAGGACCGGACCAACACAGGATCGGACACACTCATCCATCTCATGTTGCCTGAGGTCGAAGTGCAGCTCGACGGAAATGCAGTTCATACCCGCACCTCAATTCCGGGAATACTTGCTCGGATCACAGCGTTGCTTCGCGCCGAACCTATTACGTCCGACGCCACCCCGATCTCGATCGAGGAACCCGATTTTGCCAGATATCAGAAAATGGTCAATAAGGCAATCGGTGAGATCAAGAGTCGTGCCTTGGACAAGGTAGTTCTCTCGAGGGTTGTGCCCCTTCCCGCTGGGCCCGAGATCGACTTGCCGCAGACTTATCTGTCAGGTCGCCGCGCGAACACGCCAGCGCGTTCATTCCTTCTTAACGTCGGCGGGTGGAAGGCAACTGGATTCAGTCCTGAGACCATTGTAGAGGTTGACCCCACTGGCCGTGTCCGCACACAGCCGTTGGCTGGTACTCGCGCACTGCACCACCATCGCGAAACGGATAGTCGCTTGCGTTCAGAGTTACTCAGTGACGCGAAGGAAGTGCATGAACACGCGATCTCTGTCCGGCTCGCTCTCGACGAAACCCGATCGGTGAGCATACCGGGCTCGGTGGCCGTTACAGAGTTCATGGACGTGGAGGAACGTGGGTCGGTGCAGCATATCGCCTCTCGCGTCACGGGACAGCTGCAAGAGAACATGTCGTCTTGGTCGGCCTTCGCAGCGCTCTTCCCGGCCGTGACCGTTACCGGGGTGCCCAAGGCGGCCGCGTTGCGAGTCATCCGAGAGCTCGAGGGCGAGGAACGCGGCCTTTATGGCGGAGCGGTCATCATGGCCGACACCCAGGGTCAACTGGATGCCGCGCTGACACTTCGCACCGTCTTCCAGCGCGACGGACGAAGCTGGCTTCGTGCCGGTGCGGGTGTCATGGGCCAGTCCACGCCCGAACGCGAGTGGGAAGAAACCTGCGAAAAGCTGCGCAGTATCGCTCCCTATCTTCGTGGACCCCGAATGTGAGTCCAGATCCTCCTCGGCGCGGCGAAGAACGTTGGTGGCTGGGCCCCGGACGCGTACCGTCGCCGGCACTCGCATACATCCACAGCACCGGACCCCTGAGCGACCATTCGCTGTGCAGCATCCGTCCGTGGACCCGGTGATTTTCAAGCTCCGCGGCTCGACAGCACCACACGATCGGCCTCTTTCAGCTTCGCATGAACCCGGGTGGGATTGAAGAATCATCGTCTTCAATCTCTGCATTGATGATTTCGGCAAGCTCGGTCGGACGGGAGTACCAAGCGCTGTGGCCACTATCTAAGGTGAAGTGACGCGTCCGCTTGGGGAGCGAGTTCATGTATTCTTCTTGCGTTCGCGGTCGGATAGCTCGATCGCGGGTCGTGAGAACATAGCTGACTCCGATATTCTCTGGAATCTTGTAGTGCAGTTCAGTATCGAGTATCTTTACTGGTTCAGGAACAAGACGATCAAGCAATCGGTCTTGGTCCTCGCGCGACAAGTCATTGCAGAACACTGCTCGAGCCATCCAGCGGGGCATTATCGATGTTCTATCTCCGCTAAGAAGGAACCTGCCGAACCACCGCAGAGGCGCAGGCAGCATATCCCAGAAGCACGAGCCCGATGGCGGAACTACTGCAGAAACGAAGATGGTCTTCCTGATCTTCCCCGGAGCCCGTTCGGCGGCCGCCAATGCGACTATCCCGGCCAGTGAATGGGCAACGATAACAGCGTCTCCTGGTTCATCGTTGATGGCGTCGACGACGGTTTCGGCAAATCCGTCTAGTGTCGGTGGTTGCTTTCCGGCCCCGGGTCGGCCAGGCAAGTCGATGGCAATCGTCCGATGCCGCAGATGTGGGATCACCCTCTCCCAGCACCAAGCCCCGTGCATGCCGCCGTGAAGGAGCAGAGCGAAACTACTCGTCATGTCTGGCCGTCTTCCCTGTGAGATGGTCTAAGACGAGTCCAAATTCGTCTGGTTCGATTGGGATGTCTGCTGCGAGGGTTTGATCTCGGACCAGGAGCATTCTGGTGCAGGCCTTCCGGATGAATTCCGGGTCGTGAGTGATCACCAGGATCGTTTTATCGCGCTCGGCCTGTTCGGTGATGCAGTCGACGACGCGGCGGAGATTTCTTCCGTCGAGTCCCGAAGTCGGCTCATCGAGCATGATGAGCGGTCGGTCTTGCATGAGTGCGACAGCAATGCTCAGACGCTGCTTTTGCCCACCGGACAGCGAGCCCGGGTGACGGTCCCGGTGCGCCCACAGCCCGAGCTGGGTGAGAACGCGTTGCGCTTGGGCCATCGAGTCGGGGGTGGACTTGGTGCCGTGCGTCATTTCTCCGAGCACGCTGTCGGAGAACAACTGGCTGTCGGCGTCCTGCATGACGAACCACGTGTTCAGGGACCGTTTGGCTCGGCGCGTTGGGGCGCCGCGCAGGGAGATTGTGCCTCTGCCTGCGCGCTCGAGGCCGCACAGGGTGCGGGCGAGCGTGGTCTTCCCGGCGCCGTTAGGTCCGGCGAGTGCGACGACTTCACCCGGTTGCAAGGTGAACGCCAGGCTCGTCAACAGTGATGCGCCGCGTCGTTTCCTGCGGACAGTGAGGTTTGCGACTTCGACGGCAGGGGCGCCGCCGATTGTGGTACGGGAGGCATGTTGTGCTCCTGGTTCTATGGTGCGGAGAGCCGGGTCACGCAGGCCGAGTTCATCGAGTGTGCCCTGCGACAGGTTCTGCAGCTGTGCAGGGGTGAATTCTTGTCGGACGGCCCCGTCGTCCATGTAGACGATCCGGTCGGCGAGGTCCATGAGGTAGGTGAGGCGGTGCTCGGCGATCACGATGGTGCTGCCGGACTCCTTGAGCGTCGTCAGCACTCCTGCGAGTTCTCGGGTGGCGTCGAGATCGAGGTTGGCGGAGGGTTCGTCCATTACGTAGATGGGAGGCCTTGTGCCTGCCGCAGCGGCGACCGCGACCTTCTGCTTTTCGCCGCTTGAGAGGGTGAGGAGTGCCCGGTCGAGGAGATGGCTGACGCCCAGCCGGTGTGAGAGGTCCTCGATGCGTGTCTGGATGTCCTCGGGTGGGATGCCGTAGTTTTCACATCCGAATGCCAGTTCGTCGCGCACGACTGGTGCGAAGAACTGGGTTTTCGGATCTTGGAACACGCTGCCGACGAGCCGCCCGTACTCCCACGGTTGCAGTTCGTGGGCGTTCGTCCCGTCGATCTGCACGTTGCCTTCGAGTTCCCCACCGTAGAACCCGGGGGCGAGCCCGTTGAGGACTCGGGTGAGGGTGGTCTTGCCGCAGCCGCTGGGCCCGGTGAGGACGACGAACTCGCCGGAGTTGACTTGGAAGGACACGTGACGCAGTTGCGTTGTCCCGGCCGTGTACGAGAAGGTGACGTCGTTGAGGTGGATCATATCGCTGTGCCTGTCACGAGCTGGTCGGCCAGCACCCATCCGAGCGCCATGATCGCGCATGCCGCGGCGATCACGTCGACTGGTCGGAAGCGAAGCTGCCGCAGAGATGTTCGGGGGCCGGGGTTGTCGGCCCCGCGGGTGGCCGCGGAGACCGACAGGTCGTCGGATACCTTCATGCTCCGCATCAGCAGGGGCACGTAGATCGATTCGATGACCATCACCGGGTGTACCGCAGTCCGCCACGACAGCGCGGACAGGCCTCGCAGTTTCATCCCGTCGCGGATCGATGCGAACTCCGACCCGATGGTCGGCAGGAAGCGCAGAATGACCGCGCAGGGAAGCACGAGCGCACGAGGCGCTCGGAGTCGCTGCAACGCCGCGATGAGCTCACCTGGTGGTGTCCCGGCAAGGCATTGCACCAGCATCGCGACGGGCATGATACGTGCTGCGAAGAACACCATGAAGCCGAGCATCAGCACAGTCCCGGTCGCATACTTAACGATTGCGTACTGCACCAGATACAGCAGTAGGAACACGCAGACGCCAGTCACGGCCTGCCGCCACATGCCCGTGAGCAGTAGATAGGCCGATGCTCCGGCGACGAGACAGAGCAGGCCCGTTTGGTCTACGAGGAGCGTGAGCATGCTGCACAACGGGAGCAGGAGCATCGTTGTGCGCGGGTCGAACCGCAGCCAGCCTGGTCTCATGCGGCGGTGATGATCCCGGCCTTGACGAAGTGCTTCGACAGCAGTTTCCGCCCCATCCAGTGCCCGAGCAGGGCAAGGACGGCACCGGCGATCACGGACACTGCCACTGCACCCGGGGAGGTCGCGAAACGTAGGAACAGTTCGGCCGAGGCGCCCATGCTCTCGAACTGGTCATAGTAGGTGTCGCCGAAGAGGTAGATGGGCAGGTAGGAGCCGATCGAGAACATGATTCCGAAGATCATGTAGGTCACAGCGTTGAGCATGCCGTTGCGGTACGCTCCCGGGCGCCACAAGATCGCCTCGCAGATCAGGCCGGCGGCCAGGTAGAAGGGGATCATGTAGAAGAAGCCAGGCAGCGCGGAGATGATCGCGATGATCAGGTAGAACAGCACAGCGGTTCCGCGCTTGGCGACCCGATAGCTCATCAGCACGTACACCGGGGCTGAGAATAGCGCGCACACGCCTCCGACGACGGGGTAAGCGAAACCATAGATCGGGGTGAGGATCATGCCGATCACTGTGTTGATCACCATCGCGAGGACGCCGCAGATGCCAATGGTGACGAGGTCTTTGACCCCCAGACGCCTTCGCGACAAGGAGGGATTGTCCTGGGTTGGAGTGTTCATAGCGGTCCTTTCAAGCAGTGTTTATGTAGGAAGTCACCAGTGGGCCTTGCGCGCGAGACTGCGCCATCGAGATGGTGCGTATCCGCTCGCGGTCTTCGAGAGCCGTGAGGAGTCAGGCTCATATGGAAGGTGGAGTCGAAAGCGGTGATCTGCTCCGATCGTGCCCCCAGTGTTCCTGGTTCGGACACGCGTCGACGCAGGCTCGAGGCCCCTGGTGAGGCCGCTCACGACGTTTGTCTCAACAGTCATGGCCGGCGTCCTGCGTTGGCACGTCCGAGTTCGTCGCGTCGCCTTCGGGCGGCATCGGGATGCGTCGGAATCGGGGGTGGAGCAGAACGAACAGGGTCACGATCGCCATGATGGCCGCGCCGATGATGATCGGCAGAGGGGTCCAAGCCCCGTATAGGACGGTTCCGGCGGTGGGTGCGACAACGAAGGTGAGACCCATGTTGGCGGCGATGAGGCCGGCCAGGCCTCCTTGTTCCTCTCGGGAGACCAGCAGTGTTGGCCCGGCGGTGTAACCAGGCATGGCGGTACCCAATCCGAGGCCGATGAGGGTGATCGATCCGAAGAGGGCGACCGGCCCGGCATCGGGGATCAGCACGAGGAATCCGAGCAGCGCAACCACGCCGCCCACACGCAGCAGGGTGGCTGGGCTCCACCCGGTCTTGGGAACAACGACTGTCTGGGCGAGGATCATGCCGATACCTGCGGCCAGGAGGGCCGCGCCGGTGAGCACTCCGGCTGTCTTCGCGTCCAGGTGGAGTCGGTCTTGGACAATGAAGCCCGTGATGATCTGGATGAACCCCAGGGCGGTGAACATGCCGAACCCGGCGAGCAGGAACGGCCACACCCGCGAGTCTGTCGGCCGGACGCTCACTGGCTTCTCGATCAAGGTGGCGCGTGCCTCGGGGCGCAACCGAAGGGCGACCAGCACGAGGCCGAGGGCGAGGAGCACCGGGACGGAGAGGATCGGGGCCATCAGCCCGAACGCGGCGAGTAGACCACCGACAACGGAACCGGCGATCTGAGCCACGCCCTGGACCGCACCCACACCGGCCATGCCCTTGATCCGTGTGGTCTCATCGGTGGTGACGTCAGCGATGTAGGCCTGCGCGGTCGGTTGAATAGCGGCGATGGCGGTGCCGAACCCGATACCGCGCAGCACGACGAACAGCGCGAACAGAACGGTGCCGCTGAGAACGCCGATCATGCCGAGCTGGGAGATCAGCGCGAAAGCTGCCGTCGCGATCGCACCGAGGGTCAGCGCCGCGACGAGAACACGTTTGCGTCCCAGCGACTGCGACCGCCGCCCCCACATCTGAGCCGTGAGCACCACCATGATCGCTGCCGTGCTGATGGTCACCCCGACCTGCCATTCGGCCAGCCCGACCTCGCGTGAGAGCGGGGCAATGATCGGGTTCAGCGTCATCTGCGCCAGGTAGGCCAGGAACACCGCCGTCAGCACCAGCTTGATCTGCGCGGTGGGCGCGGGGTTGCTTGTCGTCATCCTTGGGGGCCCTTCAGTGCGTCCGGGTCGGTCACGACGGCGGCGTCGCATGTGTGCGCACACCGCGCTGTTTTCGCGTGTGGTTTCATGAGGCATCGGTGGGGTCGGTGACGCGCCAGCCCCGGGCGCGTTCGCGTTCGACCCAGAAGTCGGCGTACAGACCTGTGCCGGCGATGAGATCGGTGTGGGTGCCGTGCTCTACGATCGCGCCGTCGCCGAGGACGAGGATCTGGTCGGCTCCGGCGATCGTGGTCAGGTCGTGGCTGACGATCAGCATGGTTCGGCCTTCGGACAGTGCCGCCAGCCCGGCGTGGACGGCGATCGCGTTCTCGGGATCGAGCGATGCGGTGATCTCGTCGAGAAGCACGATGGGCGAGTCCTTGAGGAAGGCTCGTGCGATGGATACGCGCTGACGCTCACCGCCGGAGAGCGCGACTCCAGCCTCGCCGACTTGCGTGTCGAGGCCGTGGGGCATCCGGTCGATGATCTCGTCGACGCGGGACAGACGGATCGCCTCGCGCAGTTCGTCGTCGGTGGCCTCCGGGTTTCCGAAGCGGATGTTGGCCTCGATCGTGTCGTCGAGCAGATAGACGTTCTGCTGGACCACCGAGAGCTGCTCCATCACGGTCTGTACCGGCAGCAGCCTGGCATCGACACCGCCAATGCGCACAGTGCCTGCGTCGGGGTCGAAGAACCTGGCAGCCAGCTGCAGGATCGTGCTCTTGCCCGATCCTGACGGCCCTACCAGAGCGGTAGTGGTTCCCGGGTGCGCCGAGAAAGTCACCTCGTGCAGCACTTGCCGGCCCCCGGGATATGCGAAGTCGACGTGGTCGAAGGCGAGTTCTCCGGCCTGGTCGATGCTGTCTGTGCCCTCGGGCTGCGCGGGTTCGTCGAGGACATCGGCGATGCGATCCAGGTCGTGACCGGCGAGCCGGAGCGCGGAGCCGAGGTCGGCGGCGTCGATGAGCGGACCGGTGAAGCGCGCGGCGGCGAACAGCACCACGGCGGCGGTCGCCGCGCTCGCCGCGCCGGTGAGGGACTGCCACACGCCGATGACGATGACGGCGGCGAACACCAACTGCACGGCGGTCGCGAAGCCGATCAGGCCGGGCAGGCTGGTGCGCAGCGAGCGGCGGGAGGCCTCCTGTTGGGCGCGGTGTGCTCTCTCCAGCATGCCGTTGCCGGCCTGATCGGCCCGGAAGGCCCTCAGCACCGGCTGGGCGCGAGTGAACTCCACGACGCGTCCGGCCGCCTCAACCGCCGCCTGGTCGATCTGATCGGCGGAGCGCTCCGCGAGCGCAGCCGCCCACCGGTACACCAGGTACAGGAGCGGGGCGGCGATCAGCATCGTCAGCGCCACCGGCCAGTCGATGAACAGCAGTCCTATCGCGATGGTCATGGGCGTGACGACGGCGGTCACCAGCGGCTGGATCAGGGTCGAGGCGGCCGTCCACACGGCGGTCGTGCCCTGGGAGACTGATTGCGAGAGTCTTCCGGTGCGATCGGAGGAGAACCAGCCCACCGGCAGCACGCCGAGGTGGTCGATGATGCTGCGGTGCAGGCGGCGCATCAGGGCGAGCCCGATCCGGGATCCGAGCACGCTCTGGATCGAGAACGCGATGCCCGCGATGACAGCGGCACCGATCACCGAGAGGATCCACGGCCAGCTCGCAGAAGCTTCACCGGCGAGCAGGTGGCGTAGTGCGGGGATTGCCAGCAGCAGCGCGACGCCCTGGAGGATCCCGTAGGCGACGCAGACGGTGAGGAAGACGCGCATCCTCGCCCGGTCGTCCGATGCGAGGATCGGCAGCAGCTTCCGGATCATGCGGTCGCTCCTTCCTGGGCGTTCCACAGGGCGGCGTAGAGCCGGCCATGGTCCAGCAGTTCGTCATGGCGGCCGTTCTCGACGATCCGACCGCCCTCGAGAACCACGATCTGGTCCGCGTCGGTGATCGTGCGCAGCCGGTGCGCGATGACGAGGACCGCACGGCCAGCGATCAGGGTTGACAGGGCGTCCTGGACGGCTGCTTCTGATTCGGGATCTGCGAAGGCGGTGGCTTCGTCCAGCACCACGATGGGAGCGTCGGCGAGCATGGCCCGTGCGATGCACAGCCGCTGGGTCTCACCGCCGGACGGCGTCACTTGCTCGTGCACGATCGTGTCGTAGCCCTGCGGCATAGAGATGATCACATCGTGGATCTGTGCCGCTCGCGCTGCCGCCTCCACGGTCTCGTCGTCGGCGTCCGGGGCCGCTAGGCGCAGGTTGTCGCGCACGCTCATGCGCAGCAGCACGTTGTCCTGGAACACGAATGCGACTCGCCGGTAGATCTCTTCGGGAGCCGCGTGCCGCAGGTCGACTCCGCCGATCCGGATCGCACCGTCGGTGACGTCCCAGAACCGGGGCAGCAGCCGCGCCAGCGTGGACTTGCCGGAGCCCGATGGGCCCACCAGTGCTGTGACGGTGCCGGGTCGCAGTACGAGGTCGATGTCCGAGAGCACGTCGGTCTGCCCATCGTAGGAGAATCGCACGCCGTCGTACTCCACCACGGCACCCTCCGGGGTGCGTGGATGCGCGACCTGCGGTAGTACCGGGGTGCGGAGCAGGGCGCCCAGCCGCGCCGCTGCCGCGGTGGCGGTGCGCATTGCCTGCGCCCCGATCCCCATGTTCAGCACCGGTGCACCCAGTCCAACCCCGATCATCAACGCCAGCAGCACCTCGGCCGGAGCCGCCCACTCTGAATGGACGAACCAGGCCCCTGTCGCGAGCACCAGGGCGATCACCGTCGGCGGTGCCAGTACCGCACTCGCCAGCGCGTTGACGCGTAGCAGTGGTCCCATCCAGCGTTCGAAGAACACGGCCAGCTCGTCACCGACTGCGTGGTAGCGCTCCTGCGTGCTGCGTGTCCGGCCGAACGTCTTCACGACCGCGATGCCCTGCACGAACTCCACGATCCGGGAGTTCACCCGGCCCAATGCCTCGTCCCAGCGTGCCGCGTTCTCCGTATTTCCGCGCATCATCACGCTCAGTCCGACGAAGTACAGCAGTACCGGCACCAGGCACACCAGGCCCAATCGCCAGTTGACGACGAACAGCAGTACGAATCCCGCGAGCGGGGCCACTATCGCTCCCACCAGGTCGTTGATCGCGTGTGCCACCAGATGATGCACGTCGTGCACGTCATCTTGCAGGCGGCGCTTCACCTGACCAGAGGAGCGTTCTCCGAACCAGCCCAGCGGCACCCGCCACAGCCGATCGGTCAATCGCCGCCGAAGCGCCTGGCCAACCGTTCCGTCCGCTCCGTGAGTGATGGTGTATGCCGCCCCTGTCGCGGCAGTGCGCACCAACACGCCGATCACGGCGATGACCGCCCACGCCCACACCACGTTCCCGCTCGCGGCTGCCGGCTGCAACAGCTCCTCGACGATCCGATAGATCGCGACATACGGCACCAGGGACGTCAGCGCGCCAAGCGCTTGGAACGCCCCCGCCAGGATCAGCCGCCCACGCACCGGAGCGAGCAGCGAGCCGAGGCTCTTGCCACTACCAGCGGCTCTCGTCTCGGGCTCAAGCGTGTCCGGGGCCGACTCGGATTCAGCGTCGGGCAACACAGCCTGAGTAGCGGTCGCATCATCGGGCATGAGCCATCCTTTCAAGCATCCACTCATCGGCGATCTGCACGGTCCCCGATCGCGAGCCCTGTGCAGTGCACAAATCTTTGAAGTGAGTGTACCCTTACCCGGCGCGTTTGTTCAACGGACAACCACGCCGGGTATCGTGGTGGCACGACACTCCGCGGATGGGAGCCGAGCATGACAAAGCCGAAGGCAAAGAAGAGCAAACGCCAGCGCGGACCGCGCACCGCCGCGGACGAAGCCCCCTTGACTACAGAGCAGATCATCGAAGCCGGAGTCCGCCTCACAGCCGCCCGCGGCCTAGCCGGGTGGTCCACTCGGGACCTCGCGAAAGAGGTCGGCTGCTGGCCGACGGCGATCGTGCACCGCGTCGGCCCACGCCACGAGGTCGACCGCGTCATCGTCGACGCCGTCATGCGCTCAGTCGACTTACCGTCACCAGAACTCTCGTGGCGACCGTGGTATCAGCAGCTCCTCACCTCGCTGCACGACACACTGTCCGCACACCCCGGCGTCGCCCGCTGGCTCGGCATGGCCGCCACGACCGTCCCTGCGGCGGTACTGATGATCGATACCGGGGTCAGCAAGCTCGCTGAAGCCGGCTTGGGCGACGAGGCGCCCGCCGCACACATCATGCTATTGAACACCGCCGTGCACCTGATCGCCTCCGAAGACGAGCGAGATGTCGACCCCAAGCTTCAGGACGCGATCCTCGCAAGCCTCGGCGTCTTGTCCGAGGACAGTCAGCATCCAGGGGCGGCAATGTTCGCGGACACGCTCGCCCATGCCTTTGACCTCGACAGGCTCTACAACTACGCAGTCGAACGTGCACTCGACGGCGTCGCAGCCCGCATCGCGACGAGACAGCCGATGAAACCATAGGCAACATCTCATTAGGGTAGCCTCGCCTAAGAGCATCGGGTACACTGGCACCGATCGATAATTTGTGCACTGCACACCTGGCATCGGATTGTCGGTCCTTCCCGGCGCGGACACCCTTCCGAGGCGGATCTCCGGTCACCCGCGCTTGCCGAGCCCATCGGAGGTGATTGCCTTGTCCGCGACAGACAGCACTGACGCCTGGCCGCCGGACTCCGATGAGTCCCTCCGGTCAACTCGCAGAGCGTCGCCGCCAGCGCACAACGATCTCGACGTGTCACTGATGGACGCAGACCCCCAGCTGCACACCCTCGTGTCGGAGGAAATGTCACGTCAGCGGCAGACGTTGGAGATGATCGCATCGGAAAACTTCGCGCCGATCTCCGTGCTTCAGGCGCAGGGTTCGGTGCTGACAAACAAGTATTCCGAGGGATATCCGGGCCGTCGCTACTATGGCGGATGTGCCCATATCGATGAGATTGAGTGTCTCGCGATTGATCGGGCTCGGAAGCTGTTCTCCGCCGACCACGCAAATGTGCAGCCGCACTCTGGAGCTCAGGCGAACGCCGCTGCGTTCGGCGCCCTGATGGAACCTGGTGACACGGTGATGGGTTTGGCCCTTTCCCACGGCGGGCACCTCTCACACGGCACGACAATGAATGCTTCAGGAACCTTCTACAAAGCTGTCCGGTATCACCTAGATGCCGATACCGGGCTGGTGAACTTGGAGACCGTGGCCCGTCTCGCGCGCCAGCATCGACCGCGAGTCATCGTTGCAGGTTGGACAGCCTATCCGAGGACGGTTGACTGGGCCGGATTCCGACACATCGCCGACGAGGTCGGCGCCTTTCTCGTCGCGGATATGGCGCACCTTGCTGGCCTGATCGCAGCCGGTGTGTACCCCTCGCCCGTGCCGTATGCCGATGTCGTCACCAGCACGACCCACAAGACTCTCGGAGGTGCGCGCGGTGGGCTGATCCTCTGCCGGGGCTCACTGGCCGACCGAATCGACGCGGCTGTTTTCCCTGGGCACCAAGGCGGAGCGCTCAATCAGAGCATCGCCGCCAAGGCTGCCACCTTCCATCTCGCCGGCCGACCTGGGTTTGTCGAGCGCCAACGGCGAACACTCCAAGGCGCGAAGATGATCGCCGAGCGGCTCTGTCAGCCCGACATCAGATCATCGGGGATCCAGGTGGTGACCGGTGGCACTGACTGTCATCTCGTGTTGCTTGATTTGTCCGAAGCAATAGAACAAGGCCAGTTCACCGACGGTGCAGACGCAGAACGGCATCTGGAGAGTATTGGCGTGACAGTCAATCGCAATACGGTTCCGAACGAGGCACGCACATCCCGTCGACCTTCTGGGCTTCGGCTGGCCACTTCGGCCCTTGCGACTCGCGGTTTCGACGGCTCCGCCTTCGCCGAGGTCGCCGAGATCCTGGCCGACGCCCTGGCCCGAGCGGAGAACGTTCCCGGCCTGGCGAGCCGCGTCTCGGCACTGGCCAACCAGTATCCGCTCTATGCCACAACCAGCCTGCCCTGAACACCCATACGCAGCAAGGAGATCCATGTCGTCCAACGTTGATCGAGCTGTCCCCTTAGGGTCATCGTCCGACGCCGACGCGCGTCCGTCGGACATCATCGCGGAATTGATTGCCGCGCGGCTCGGCTGCGATGTCAGAGCCCTCAGCGATGACGCCGAGCCGTTGAAGCTCGGCCTCGACTCGCTCGGGATGATGTCCGTCATCAACCAAGCCCGCCGACTCGGAATATCGGCCACCTTCGAACAGCTCGCGGAACGCCCAACTTTCGGCGCCTGGCGGCGACTGCTCGATGCCCCGCGCACCGAGCCCGAGGCTGTGGACCCGGCACCACCAGTGAGTCCTGGCGAGCCGTTCGACCTCGCGCTCATGCAGCATGCATATTGGGCCGGACGAGACGCGGACATGGAGTTCGGAGGTGTGGCAACACATCTGTACAACGAGTTCGATGCCCCCGGCATCGACACGGGCCAACTCGACAGAGCCGTGCGGCTGATCTTAGAACGCCATGGGATGCTCCGAGTCGCGATCGGCGACGACGGGCGGCAGCGTATTCTCCCGCAGCCGGCGTGGCCGGGCCTCACCATTCATGATCTACGTGACCTCGATGACGCGGAGCAGGCCGCCGCGTTAGAACGTGTTCGTCACGAGGCCTCACATCGACAACTCGATATCGCCTCCGGACAAGTATTCGATGTCGCGGTGTCGCTGATGAGTGAGACCAGAACGCGATTGCACATCAATCTCGACATGATTGCCGCCGATGCAGCCAGCTTCAGGGTCCTCATGGCCGATCTCGCTACCTACTATCGCGACCCGGACTCCGTGCTGCCGAGCCTGACGTACAGCTTCCCTCAGTATCTTGCTGACCGCCGTCAGGCGGAACAGTCCGAGACTCACACACGGGAGTATGCCGAAGCTCGCGACTGGTGGCAGGCACGGTTGCGCACACTGCCTGGTGCTCCTGACCTGCCGCGCCTGAGGCAGGCACCCGGGCGGACGTCGACGCGCGTGCAGCGGTTGCACCACTGGTTGAATCCAGCGGAGCGCCAACGACTGGAACACGCCGCGCGAAAGCACGGCGTGACGCCGGCAATGGCATTGGCGACTGCCTTTGCCGAGGCCATCGGCGGGTGGGCCACCGATCCGCAGTTCCTGCTCAACCTGCCACTTTTCGACCGCGCAGAGTTACACGCCCAGGTGCCACAGTTGGTCGGAGATTTCAGCAGCTCAGTGCTGTTGGCCGCGGACGTCACGGACCGTATGCCGTTTGCCGAAAGAGCTGTTCGTCTACAACAGGAGTTGCGAGCGGCGATCGATCACCGCGCCTATCCCGGCATCGAAGTGCTGCGCGATCTGTCCCGCCTCGCCGGAGGAGAACGAGTCTTGGCGCCCGTCGTGTACACGAGTGCGCTCAACCTGGGAGAACTGTTCGCACCGAACGTGCGGGAGGTCTTCGGTGATCCGGTCTGGCTCGTTTCACAGGGGCCGCAGGTATGGCTCGACGCGCAGGCCACGGAACTCGATGGTGGCTACCTGGTGAACTGGGACGTCCGTGAGGGCTTCTTCGCCCCCGGTGTGGCTGAGTCGATGTTCGGTGCGTACCGGGATGTGCTGTCCCAGCTCGTCGCAGACGACGCCGCCTGGCAACGCCCCATTGACGACCTACGGCCCCCTGCGCAGGCAGCCCGGCATTCCGCTGTCAACGACACCGGCGCACCGCAACGGGCCAACATCCTGCACGAGCCCTTCTTCCGGGTGGCCGCCGAGTGTCCTGAGGCGACTGCGCTTGCATGGGAAACCGCCGAGGGGCCAGCCTCCCTCAGCTATGGCGGTCTGTGTGAGCAGGCCCTGCGTGTGGCCGGTGCTTTGGACGCCTCCGGGATCAGAGCCGGCGACCTGGTCGCAGTGAACCTGCCGAAGGGTCCCGCACAAGTGGCAGCCGTTCTCGGTGTGCTCGCCGCCGGCGGCGCCTATGTACCGATCGGCGTCGATGAGCCGCCTGCCCGACAGACGGCGATATACCGCGCCACTCCGATGGTAGCCGTCATCACCGACGCCAACGCCCATCTTCCAGAGGATCTGCCCGGTAGCCCGGCCATCGTACGAATCGCTGATGCTCTGGAAGCCACCCCGCTGTCGGCAGCCCGTCGTTCTGATCCCGATGGGCCAGCCTATGTGCTGTTCACCTCCGGTTCTACAGGCACTCCGAAGGGAGTGGAGATCACCCATCGTGGGGCAAGCAACACCATCGAGGATCTCAATGACCGCTATGGGGTCGGCCCCACCGATGCTGTGCTTGCCGTGTCCGCGTTGAAATTCGACCTGTCTGTCGTCGACATCTTCGGATTGCTCAGCGTCCGTGGAACCGTCGTCCTCCCAGATGAGGCCCGCCGCGCCGACCCTGATGCGTGGATGCAGCTGATGACCGACACGCCGATCACCGTCTGGAACACCGTGCCCGTGCTCCTCGATATGCTGCTCACGGTCGCCGAGTCGTCCCCGCCCGCCGCCCGACTGGTCGCCCGCTTGCGGCTGGTGATGTTGGGTGGTGACTGGGTGGCGTTGGATCTTCCCCGCCGACTGGCGCGTTTGGCCCCCGGCTGTCGGTGCGTTGTGCTCGGAGGCGCGACCGAAGCATCGATCCAGTCGGTACTCTTCGACGTCAACGACATCGATCCTTTGTGGCGGTCGATTCCATATGGGCATCCGATGCGCAATCAGAAAGTGCGGGTCGTCGATGGACAGGAGCGTGATCGCCCAGACTGGGCCGCGGGCGAGCTCTGGATCGGCGGGGCGGGTGTCCACGGCCGCTACCGCGACAACGACGAGCTGACTGCGCAGAAGTTCGTTGAGCGGGACGGGCACCGCTGGTATCGGACCGGTGACCTCGTGCGCTGGCGAGACAGCGGCGAGTTGGAGATTCTCGGGCGTACAGACTTCCAAGTCAAGATCGCCGGTAATCGCATTGACCTCGGCGAGGTCGAATCCGCGGTTGAGCAGTATCCCGGCGTTCGGCGGGCAGTCGCGACCGTCATCGACGCGGAGAAGAGACCGCGGATCCGCGTGCTTGCCGTCGTCGATGACCCTGAAAACCATGCGCCGGACCTTGACGCGGCCATTCGCGAACGGGCCAGGAGGTATCTCCCTGAGGCGATGGTGCCGGAACTCATCGTGAGCGTGACCAGCCTGCCATTGAACAGCAACGGCAAAGTGGACCGTCAGCGGGTGGCCGCTCTCCTGCAGGAGGCCGCTCTTTCAGCGGACGTCGACGGCGAACCACCGCAGGGGCCGGTGGAGGAGGCAATCGCACAGGTGTGGTCCGAGCTGTTGGGTATCACTGTGTCGGGACGAGATGATGACTTCTTCCGACTCGGCGGTGACAGCCTCACCGCGACCCGTTCTGTGGCCCGACTGCGCACCTGCACGTTGCCGGGAGGCGTAGCGATCGCTGAATGCACCATATCCGGCCTGATGCGGGGCCGCACGGTGAGAGGGTTCGCATCTACTCTTCGCACGACGCAGGCCGGGCCGCGCTCTGAGAACGCGGTACTTCGCGCCCACCCTGAGGCCCGCTTCGAGCGCTTCGCGTTGACACCCGTGCAACATGCCTACCTCGTCGGGCGTGACGAGACGCTCGTCCTGGGCGGAATCGGCGCGAACTTCTATCTCGAGCTCGATGGTGACCGTCTCGATCATGAGCGCTGGGAGAACGCGTGGCGGCGCCTGGCAGAGCGCCACGACATGCTGCGAGTCACGGTTCGGGACGGACGCCAGCAAGTGGTCGAACAGATGACCGTGACCGAGCTTCCCCGACTGACCGCACCCACTCTTGAAGCCGCACGAACGCTGCTGGAACCCTTGCGGCGGCGGTCGTTCGATCTGGCCAGTGAGCCGCCCTATGCTGCCATGGCCGTCGAGTACGGACCGTCTGCACGTGTCAGGGTCGGGATCGTCGTGGATCCGATCGTGTTCGATGGGCGCAGTGTGAAGACACTTCTGTCTGAACTGGCACATCTGTACGACGATCCTGACTTCGACCTGCCGCCGTTGGGTCTCACCTTCCGTGACTATCTCACCGGAGTCGCCGTCGATCCGGATGACAAGGCCCGCGCTGAGGCGTACTGGGACCGTGTGGGTCCCGAATTGCCGCCAGCTCCTCTACTGCCGCTGGCCTCGGCCCCTGCGGCCCTCGGGCGGCCCCGCTTTGCGCGCGTCGCCCACCGGGTGCCCCGTGCACGTTATCGGCTCCTGCGGGAACGAGCGGCCTTGGTCGGGCTCACACCTTCAGCGCTCCTCCTGACGTGCTACGCACAGACGCTGTCGCGGTGGAGCGCCCGCCCGGAGCTGACGCTGAACCTCACCTTGTTCGACCGCCAGCCCGTGCACGACGATGTCGATTCCGTCATCGGCGACTTCAGTTCGCTGCTGCTGCTCGCACATCGTCCTGATGGGCAGGACGATCTCGTGAACCTCGCGCGTCAGGTGCAGGATGAACTCGCCCGGGCACTTGAGCATCGCAGTGTCTCGGCAGTGGAAGTGCAACAGCGGATCGCGCTGACTGAGGGGATCACCCAGGCCATCTTTCCGGTCGTGTTCACCAGCACCCTCGGCATTGGCGGCGGGCTCCTCGACGATGCGCCAGGCGGGTTCCCAGCGTACGCCGACGGCGCATCACAGACCTCGCAGGTGTGGCTCGATCATCAGGTAGTTGAGCAGGCTGGGGACTTGCTACTCAGCTGGGACTCGGTAGAAGGACTCTTTCCGGAGGGACTCGTCTCGGCGATGTTCGAGGCCTACCTCGGTCTCGTGGACGCGTTCATCGACTCCGCAGACGTTGACGCGATCCCCGCAGACGTCGCACTGCCAGCGGCGCAACAGGACAGCCGTGCTCGCGTCAATGCCGTGCCCAGCCTCGCGCCACAGGCGAATGCCTTGCATGTCGAGTTCTTCGCCAGGGCAGCCAAGCAACCAGCGGCTGTCGCGTTGCGCTGGGGACTGCCTGGCGCATCCGAGTCGGGATCTCTCACCTACGGTCAGCTCGCCGAGCGGGCGCTTCGCCTGGCCCGGCATCTTCAGCAGAACGGAGTGAGACGCGGCGACGCCGTTGCCGTGAGCATGCCGAAGGGCCCAGACCAGGTCATCGCGGTGCTCGGAACGCTCGCCACCGGCGCCAGCTACATACCGATCGGAGTCGATCAGCCCACCGCCAGGATCGAGCGCATCACGCGAACCGTGCAGCCTCGGTTGGTCCTCAACAGCCTGCCCGACCTGAACGACCTCGACCCGCTCCCCGAACCTGCCCCGACAGAGGCTTCGGAGACGGCATACACGATCTTCACCTCGGGCTCCACCGGCGAACCCAAAGGCGTGCAGATGAGCCATCGAGCCGCCTGGAACACGATCGCCGACATCAACGCGCGGTTCGGGATCACAAAGGCTGATCGAGTTCTGTCGATCTCTGCGCTCGAATTCGATCTGTCGGTGTATGACATCTTCGGGCTTCTCGCCGCTGGCGGGGAGGTGATCTGCGCGCTGGAGCACCAGCGGCGTGACCCTGACGAATGGCACGACCTCGTCCGTCACCACGGCGTGACCGTCTGGAACACCGTGCCCCAGCTGCTCGACATGTACGTCACCGCAGCGGCATGGCACCCAGACACCAGCTCAAGTCTGCGGATCGCTTTCGTGTCCGGGGATTGGGTGCCACTCGACCTGGCCGATCGCCTCGCACACTCTGCCCCAAGCGCACGGCTGATCGCGATGGGCGGCGCGACCGAAGCAGGTATCTGGTCGAACTTCTACCCGGTCGCCGACGGCATCGCCGGATGGGCGAGCGTGCCCTACGGAACTCCGCTCGGCGGGCAAACGTTCCGGGTGGTCGATGGTGTTGGACGGGACTGTCCGGACTGGGTGCCCGGCGAACTGTGGATCGGAGGCGACAGCCTTGCCGACGGGTACTTCGGGGATCCGCAGCGAACACGAGAACGCTTCCCTGTCGTGGGAGGCCACCGCTGGTACCGGACCGGTGACCTCGGCCGGTACCGGCCGGCGGGATTGCTCGAGTTCCTCGGACGTGACGACGGCCAGGTCAAGGTGCGCGGGCATCGTATCGAACTCGGCGAGATCGAGGCGGCCTTGCGGGACCACCCCGATGTTGTCAGCGCCGCCGCCGTGGTGCTGCGGGGCACAGCTGACCGGATTGCCGCCGCGGTTGTTGCCCCCTCGGCCGATGACGAGCGAGACGCGGATGGCGGCCTCGACCTGGACGCGATCGCTCGGCATGCTGCGGGTCTCCTCGCGCCCACCATGCGCCCAGACGTTGTCGTCGAGCTTCCGGCCATCCCGCTGACTGGCAATGGCAAACTCGACCGAGAAGCAGTTGCCACCAAGATCTTTGCGATCACGAACGCGGAACCCGAGACACCGGCATCGCCCGAGTCAAGCAGTCGGTCCGACGAGCGTGTGGACAAGGTGGCCGCGGTATGGGCGGAGGTTCTCAGCCTGCCGACCTTGCCCGCACCATCTGACAGTTTCTTCGCCCTGGGTGGCGACAGCCTCGCCGCTACCCGGGTCGTGGCTCGGCTACGAGACGCGCCGAGCACGGGCAGGGCACTCGGCGGTGTCGGAGTCGGAGCGCTCTTCGAGCATCCGGTGCTCGCCGACTTCGCCGAGCGCCTACGCCCGGCCGTCTCAGATGCTCTCCCGTTGCAGCTGGCACCGGGTCTGGCCCAGCGGCACGAACCTTTCCCGCTCACCGACGTGCAGCTGGCCTATCTGCGGGGCCGTGCTCCGGGGATGCCGCTGGGCAACATCGGCACGACCTACTATCTGGAACTGAGCGCCGAGAGCGTGGACATCGACCGCTGGCAGCAGGCCTGGCGTCGCATGATCGACCGACACGACATGCTTCGGGTGATCGTCGAGGGTGAACAGCAGCGCATCCTCCCACCAGAGGATCTACCGGCTCCACCGGTGACCATCGGCCACGCCGACGATGAGCAGTCGGCCTCGGCCAGGCTCCACGAGCTGCTTGCACGTTCCTCGTTCGATCTGTCGACGTGGCCGACGTTCGCGACCGCGCTCATCCGTCATCCCGACGGAGTGCGTGTGGGAATCGCGGTCGACTATCTGCTGCTGGACGGGTTCAGCGTCCAACTTCTCCTCACAGAACTCGCCGCGTGCTACCTCGACCCGGAGACGTCGCTTCCCGAGCTTGACGTGTCTTTCCGTGACTACGTCCTCGCAGCGGGCACTTCCCCGGCAGACCGAGAAGCATCCGTCTCGTACTGGACGGACCGGCTGGAGAGCCTGCCACAGGCCCCGCACCTACCGGTTGCCGTCGATCCGGCACAGATCGACACGCCCGTCTTCCAACGGCGTGCCGGACGGTTGGAGGCCGAGCAGTGGACCCAGGTCAAGCAGTGGTGCCGGCAGGCCGGCGTGACGCCATCCTCGGTGCTCTTGGCCTGCTATTCGCATGTGCTCTCTGCGTTCAGCGCGCGGCCCGAGCTTACGCTCAATCTGACCCTGTTCGACCGTTCCCGCGTTCATCCGCACATCGACCGCGTGCTCGGGGATTTCACGAGTCTCACGCTCTTGGAGCATCGCCCGACCGCTGAGGAGAGCCTCGCCGATGCGGCACAACGGCTGCAACGCCAGCTCGCCTCAGACCTCGATCACCGGGGTGTCTCGGCGTTGTGGGTCCAGCGAGAGCTGGCCCGAAGAACCAGCCCGACCGAGGCCGCGATGCCGGTCGTCTTCACCAGCACGCTGGGCCTGTCCGATCACGTTCTCGACCGGCTCCGTCCACCATTTCCCACATTCGTCGGCGGCGCATCCCAGACCCCACAGGTGTGGCTCGACCATCAGGTCATGGAACAATCCGGAGCCTTGCTCTATCACTGGGATGCCGTTGAAGACCTGTTCGCCCCCGGACTCCTGGACGACATGTTCGAAGAGTATCGGCGCCTGTTGGAACAACTTCCGAACGCCGACCTGTCTGCCGTCAGGACCCGCACGGCTGAATCCGCTCCCGGCCTCACGACCCCAGAGGAAGTCGCGGCCATCGACGCGTCCCCGAACGGGGATGCTGCCCTCTCACAAGACCAGGTCGGCGCGATATGGGCTGACGTGCTCGCTGTCGCTGAGGTCAACGCTCACGACAGCTTCTTTGCCCTCGGGGGCGACTCCCTCCTGGCCACCAGGTTGATCGGACGCCTGCTCGATGCCGGGGCGACAGGAGTGCAGGTCGCCGATATCTTCACCCGCCCCGTGCTCGAGGACTTCTACATCGGCCTCGCTACGCGGACCCCACGTCAGGATCGACGGCGGCGAGTCGTGCCGAACCCGGCGGAGATGACCGAGCCGTTCGAGGCCACCGACGTGCAACGCGCGTACTGGGTCGGCCGTCATAGCGACCTCGCCCTGGGCGGAGTCGGTGCCTACTACTACAGCGAGTTCGACGGCGCCGAGGTGGACATCAGCCGCCTCGAGCAGGCGTGGAACACTCTCGTGCGCCGCCATGCCGAGTTGCGTAGCGTGTTCACGCCCGACGGCCGACAACAGTTTCTGCCATCTGACCAGACGGTTCTGCATGTGCCACACACGCAACTGGACGCCACCACTACACCCGAGGCCGTGAACCAGGAACTGGACACACTGCGCGATCGCCTCTCGCATCGCGTGCTCGACCCCGGCAGGTGGCCGCTGTTCACGGTCGAAGCGGTCACCTACCATCAGCTCGGTCAGCAGCGCACACGGGTCGGCATAGGACTGGACAACATCATCCTCGACGGCCTGTCGATGATGATCGTCTTCTCCGAGCTCGAAGAACTCTACCGCGATCCCGGTGCCTCACTGCCCGAGAGGGAACTGACGTTCCGCGACTACCGCGTTCAGGTTGAACCATCGGACACACAACTGCGCGCCGATCGAGAGTACTGGCAGGAACGTCTGGACAGCATCCCGCCAGGACCGCAGTTGCCAACACTGGTCGACCCCGACACAGTGACGCAACCCCGTTTCCGGCGCTGGCAGCGCCGGATCCCCGCGGAGACCTGGAAGTCGGCCCTGCAGAACGCCCGCCAGTTGGGGCTCACCCCAGCGGTGGTCCTGTTGTCCAGCTACGCGGAAGTGCTCGGCCGATGGAGCACCAGTTCAGAGTTCAGCGTGAACGTGACGCTGTTCGACCGGCAGGAAGTTCACCCGCACATCGATCGCATCCTCGGTGACTTCACCTCGCTGCTCCTCGTCGAGATCAGAACCAGCCCGGATGACACGCGCGGCGTACGGGCTATTCGCCTCCGCGATCAGCTGGCCTCCGACCTAGAGCATCGCTCGGTCTCAGCAATCTGGGTGCAGCGCGAAATGGCCCGCCGACGCGGTGCCGTGGCCGGTGCCCCAGTGGTCTTCACCAGTGGTCTCGGGCTGGGTACGGCGATGTCCCTCGATCCGGGGCCTGGCTTTCCTGACCGGATCTGGGGCATCTCGCAAACCCCGCAAATCTGGCTCGACCATCAGGTTTCGCAGACTCCCGACGGAGAGCTGGTTATCCAGTGGGATGCCGTAGAAGGGTTGATTGCGGCCGAAACCATCGAGTCCATGTTCGACGAATATGCCCGGCTCGTCTCAGCGATCGCCGATCCGGGTTGGGCCGACTCCCGTCCAGGCCTACCGGCAGCATCCGCGTCCCACCTCGCCCAACCAGCATCGTCTCCACAGGGGCCCGTCTCGATACGAGGCGAGAGTTCCCCAGTCGCCGAGGCCGGCAAGCCCCGCCCCGGCGTCGAGTCGGCTGTTGCCCGGATCTGGGAGGAGCTCCTCGGGTCGACCGGGATCGATCGTGTTGCTGACTTCTTCGGTCTGGGCGGCGATTCTCTCGTCGCTACCCGCATGGTTGCCCGAGTGCGCGCTGAGGTGGGGATCAAACTGAGCCTTCGCGAATTCTTCGCTGACCCAACGATCGCCGCGGTGGCTGCGACCGGGATGGGACCACATGGTGGGCAGATGCAGGCCGGGACTGAGGATTTCGAGGAAGGAGAGCTGTGAACGCCAACGCACTGATTACCGAACTTGAACATGCCGGGGTGCATCTCTGGCTTGACGGCGACAAGCTCCGGTTCCGCGGGCCCCGCGGTGTCATGAGCCAGGAACGACGCGAGCAAGTTTCCGCACGACGTGACGAGATCATTCAGCTGTTGCGCCAGCAGGCATTGCCCGAGGCCATCCCCGAGCCGGACGCCTGTCATGCGCCCTTCCCCTTGACCGACGTGCAGGCCGCATATCTGCTCGGGCGGGTGCGTGGGAACAGGCTCGGTGGGGTGGGGTGCCACAGCTACATGGAGATCTCTTTCCGCTCCCTGGACGTGGACCGCCTCGAACGCGCATGGCAGGCAGTCATCGATCGGCACCCGATGCTGCGTGCAGTCATCTTGCAGCGTGGCGAACAGCGTGTGCTGCCAGAGGTACCGCGCTACAGAATTGCGGTCACGGACCTACGTGGCGCTGATCGGGAAGCGCGCCAGTCGCATCTGACGCGAACGCGCGCCGAAATCGATCACACCGTGTACGTCACGCATGAATGGCCCCTATTCACACTCCGGATCACAAGGCTGCCGGATCAAGACATCCTGCATCTGTCGATCGACATGCTCATCGCCGACTTCGTCAGCATCCAACTGCTCCTGGCTGATCTCGACCGAAGCTATTCCGGGGTCGACACCGATGAGCCGAGAATCACGTTCCGCGACTATGTGTTGGCTCATCGCCAACTGCCTCAGCATCCAGAGTGGAGGCGCGACCGCAGTTACTGGCTCAACCGCATCGATACCCTCCCCTCGGCCCCGGAATTGCCCGCGGCTGGAGATGGCGCACCCGTCGCCGGCCCCGCCCCGGTCGAGGACTCCCAGCCTCGCTTCACCCGTCGAACGCTGCGGTTGTCACCGCAGTCATGGGCTGCACTGCGAGAAGCCGGCCGCAACCACGGGCTCACTCCCTCGGGAACACTGCTGTCCGCCTACGCCGAAGTGATCGGGCGCTGGTCACGACACGACCGGTTCTCCCTCAATGTCACCTTGCAGGGGCGCCTGCCCCTACATCCTGATATCGATGCTGTCGTAGGCGATTTCACCTCTGTGATCCCCTTGGCCGTGGATCATTCGGCTGCGACCTACGTCGAGCGGGCCATGGCCGTGCAGAATCAGCTCGCCGACGACCTCGACCATCGAATGTTCTCGGGCATCGAGGTCCTGCGTGAACTCGGTCGCCGTCACGGGTCCGAGACCGCGCTCATGCCCGTCGTGTTCACCAGCGCACTCGGGCTCACCCGCACAACCGAGTCAGACACAGGTCGCACCGAGGGCACTGCAGACGGTCTCATGACGGAAGCGACCTCCCGCTACGGCATCAGCCAGACTCCACAGGTTCACTTGGACTGCCAGGTGCTCGAGGACCGCGGTGGCCTCGTCGTCAATTGGGATGTCCGCGACGGCGTCTATCCAGCGGGCGTCATCGAGGACATGTTCGCCGGGTTTGAGTCGCTTCTCCACGTCCTCGCCGGCCGGCCCGCGTCCACCGAGGCACCCAGTGAACGGAACCCCGCTTCACTCCAAACATGGGAACTGCATTGCCCCATACCGGTGCCGGAATCCCAGCTACGCACCCGGGAAAACCTCAACCGCGTCACCACACCCGCAGCTCCCGGACCGGACGCCGGGCTCGTACATAGTCCACTCCTCGCCGCCGCGCACCGCACCCCGGACGCACCGGCGATCATTGCGCCGGATACAACCCTGACGTACCAGGAACTCGTCAGCGCCGCCGCCCAACTGGCAACCCTTATCCCAGACCACGACTCGCCGGTTCCAGTAGCAGTGGCGCTCGACAAGGGCGCCGCACAGATCGCGGCCGTGATCGCCGTACTGCTGGCCGGACGACCCTACCTGCCTCTCGATCCACGACAGCCGGCTACACGGCAGACGAGCATTCTCGACGATGCCGGCGTCGACGTGCTGCTCACGGACGGCGCCGGCCCTCACACATGGCCCGATGCCCTCACTGTGGTCCCCATCGACCACATCCCTGCCCCGGACATGGCCGCCTCGGTCCCGGCACGCAACACCGGCCCGGACGAGCTCGCGTATGTGATCTACACATCAGGGTCAACGGGCCGTCCGAAAGGCGTCGCGGTGTCCCATCGCGCAGTTCGGGCCACGCTCGACGACATAGTCGACCGATTCCAGCTACACCATCAAGACCGGGTGCTCGGCCTCTCCGGATTGAGCTTCGACCTGTCCGTGTTCGATATCTTCGGCACCTTTGCAGCAGGGGCCGCGGTCGTGTTGCCGGAGCCGCACCGGCGCGGCGACCCCGCCCGCTGGGCCCAGCTCATCGATGACCACGCTGTGTCGGTGGTCAATAGTGTTCCGGCTCAGCCTCAGATGCTCGTCCAGTACCTGCGCTCGCAGCCAGAAAGCGGGCGTGCGCGTCTCGAATCGGTGCGCTTGATCATGATGAGCGGAGACTGGATACCCACTTCCTTGCCCGGCGAGCTCTCCGAGGTGTTGCCACAGGCACATCAGGTGAGCCTGGGCGGGGCAACCGAGGCATCCATCTGGTCGATATTCCATCCCATAGCCGAGGTTCCGCCGCACTGGCGCAGTATTCCGTACGGAGTGCCGCTGCTGGCCCACAGCTTCGCCGTCCGTGACGAACACGGCCATGATCAGCCCGATTGGGTACCCGGTGAGTTGTGGATCGGCGGGGACGCCCTTGCCACCGGCTATTTCCGTGACCCCGACCTGACCGCTGCCCGGTTTGTCACCGATCCGCTGTCCGGGACTCGCATGTACCGCACCGGCGATATCGGACGGTATCTACCCGGCGGGATCATCGAGTTCCTCGGCCGCGAAGATCAACAGGTCAAGATTCGAGGACACCGGATCGAACTGGCCGAAGTGGAGACGGCGATGCAAGCCTTCCCACCGGTCACTGCCGCTGCGGTCATCGTCGACGGCGACCGCTCACTGGAACGTCGGCTGGTCGGATTCTACACTCGCGACCACCTGCGCGAAATTGCTGTACCCGATCAACAGCTCGGAGCCGACGCGAAGAACGCCGCTGCTGGCATCCTGACCGGAACCGACCCGGATCGGCTGGCAGAGTTCGCGGACCAGATGGACCGGGCAGCTCGACTGTCCATGGCCTGCGCCCTTCGTGAACTCGGCCTGTTCTCCGATCCGGTGGCCGCGTACAGCACGGAAGGGCTGCTCACGCAGTCCGGAGCTACCCCTGCCAACCGACGGGTGGTGAGGCGTTGGCTACGGGCACTCGCT
Organism: Brevibacterium sp. HMSC063G07; assembly: GCF_001810665.1. Lineage (NCBI taxonomy): Bacteria > Bacillati > Actinomycetota > Actinomycetes > Micrococcales > Brevibacteriaceae > Brevibacterium > Brevibacterium sp. HMSC063G07. Next base: position 98,358 of record NZ_KV802350.1, on the reverse strand, counting down.
GCCGATGGCCTCGTCACCCGCACGCCCGAGGGCGACTGGACCAAATTGACCCCTGTGACAGGCCAGGATGTCCAGGATGCGTGGGACTCAGTGGAGCAGGCGCATCAAGGCTTGGACGATGGTGCCGAGCTCATCACGTTCTTGCGTTCGTGTGCACAGAGGCTAGCCGATCTGGTGCGCGGCGAGGACTCTGCCCTCTCTCTGCTGTTCCCGCACGGCGACATAGGAACGGCCGAGGCGGCGTACAAGGACAACATCATCAGCAGATACGTCAATCAGGCCGTAACCGCCGTGATGAGAACACTTGCCGACCAGCACACGGGAACTCTGCGTGTACTCGAAGTCGGTGCTGGCGTCGGAGGGACGACCGCTGACGTCGTCACGGCACTCGCCGGCACACGAATCGACTACTTGTTCACTGATCTGTCGCGGTTCTTCCTCACCGACGCGCAGCGGCAGTTCTCCAACATTCCGGGAATGCGATACGGGCTTTTCGACATCAATGCCGACCTCGCCGGACAGGATGTCGAACCGGGCGGATACGACGTGATCCTGTGCGCGAACGTCCTGCACAACGCCACGTCGGCCGATGTGGTCATCGACCGGCTTCGTGCACTCCTCGCTCCTGGAGGGCGACTCGTGTTCATCGAAACCGTGCGTGAGAACACATCGGTGATGATGTCGATGGAGTTCTTGATGACCTTTGATGACACCACGCGCCCGGACTTCGCCGATGCGCGACACGGGCAGGATCGCATCTTCCTGACTCGCGATGAATGGCTAGATGTTCTGCGCCGGGCAGGCGGGGCCATTGAGGTCTGCCTCCCCGATGATCGGGTCATGGAAGAGTTCGGGCAGGCCGCATTCTGCGTGCGGTTCGGCTCCGACGTCGACGGCATCCAGGATCATGGCCTCGCCGAGTGGCTCTCCGAACGGTTGCCCGAACCGATGGTGCCCTCACGCTTGATCCCGGTAGATGCACTTCCACTCACGGTGAACGGGAAGGTCGATCGAACTGCTCTCGCTGCACGTGTGCCACGCTCGCAGCCTGCCGCCATAGGAGCCAGCGTTGCACCGCGTGACGACCTCGAGCGGCGTCTGGCCACCATCTGGGCGGAGTTGCTGGGGCTCGAGACCGTGGGCCGAAATGACGACTTCTTCGCCCTCGGCGGTGACTCGCTGCTGATCGCCCGGCTCGCCGAACAGTTGCGGACCTCGGTCCCGGAGGCCTCAGGCATCACGTGGGAGGCACTGATCCCGGAGCTGATGTCACGGCCGACGATCATGGACCTCGCCGCTCAGCTGCGCCGTGCTGATTCCCCCCAGACCCTGCGTGTATTGCATGGCGCATCCGCCACGTCGGATCGTCGACGGGTGCTGGTCCATGACGGAAGCGCGACCCTGCTGCCGTACCGGTCCCTGATCGCTTCACTCGATTCCGATGCTCCACTACTCGGCCTGGCCCCGCCACGGCTCGATGACTACCTCGCGCGTTCAACCGAGACGCTCGTGACCGGGCTCGCGCGCGAATACGCAGAACTACTGGCGGGAGGTCCTCCGGTCGAACTCATCGGCTATTGCATGGGTGGCATGACCGCACTGGAACTGGCGCGCGAGCTCCGCCATCGCGGGACACATGTCCAACGCCTCACCGTGATCGACAGTCACCGTGTTCCCTACTTGGTCGAAGAACCCGGGCTGGTCGAGTACGGGTATGCCCGTCTACGCGGCGTTGACCCGACCTCCGTGGGCCTGCCCGCCGATCCTGGTGCTGTCGGCCACGAAGTACGGGCGGCGCTCGACCGGCATGGACTCGTGCCCAAGGGCAGCCTCGACACAGTGCTCGGATCTTATCTCGCCGCTGCCCGCGCTGAGCGCATCTCGGCACTGGCCGCACAGACCGGAGACACAGCCGAGCAGTTGGAACAAGGACTCACCGTGTTCACCCATAGCATCACCGGTGTCGTTCAATGGCGCCCGGATCCTTACGACGGGCCAGTGGAGTTCCTGAGCCATGCCTCCGACGTGCCTTTCCTCCCTGGTGTCGTGGACGAGCCCACAGCCTTCTGGCGAGAACTGTGCGGCGCGTCATTGACCATCCATGACATCCCCGGCGACCACTTCTCATGCTTGCACGAGCCCCATGTCGACACGGTGGCGGCATGGATCGAGCACCGAGATCAGCAGGGCGAACCATGATCGGCGTCATTGGCACAACTGGGATGGTCGGCGCAGCTGTTGCGGAGCGACTCCACTCAGCCGGTCTCCCGGTCCTGCTCAGCGCCCGTCGGAGGTCAGCAATCAACCATCCAACGCATGCCGACATCGAGGTCGCACACGTAGACATCACCGATTCGGTCTCCCTCGACGCCTTCTGTCGGAGATGTTCGGTCGTTGTCAACTGTGCTGGCCCGTCCTACAGGATCCTCGACACCGTCGCTCGCGCTGCCCTCAGCAATGGAGCTCACTACGTCGATCCCGCAGGCGACGACCCCGTCTACACACGTCTCCAACGGCCCCCCGGCCCACAGAGGGCAGCGGTCGTCTCTGCCGGGCTCTTGCCCGGCGTCAGCGCTATGATTCCGTCCTGGCTCGTCACCCGATTCGACGAGCCCATCCATCGCCTTTCCTGCCTCGCTGGCGGCATCGCACCCTTGTCCGATGCCGCCGCTGCAGACTTCCTCCTCAGCGAGGAAGCGGGAATAGGCCAGCCGCTCGCCGACTGGTCCAATCATCAACGCCGGACCGCGGCTCTACGCCCAACCCGACAAATCAATCTGCCGTTCTTCCCCGGCAGCGTATCGGCATTTCCGTATCTGCCAGCTGAACTCGAGCGAATCTGTCACCGGCACAAGGTGCCGAAGGCACGATGGTTCAACATCTTCCCAGCCGGTCAGGCCGAACAGGTCATCGCCACGCTCGGACCCATACCTGATACCGGCCTCGACGACGCCGTCGCCCAACTGCGAAGCGCCGTCGCACACGACATGCAGGGCCAGGCTCCGTATCACAGAATCGTAATGCAAGCCGCCACCGATGCCGGCGACGTCCGCACCGTCGTCCTCAGCTGCGAAGACGGGTACCAGGTGACCGCGTTCGTCACTTCCACCGTGGCAGCGCTCGTCCACTCCGATCAGATCCCAAATGGCGTCTACAGGGCCGAAGAGATCCTCGACCCATCCGCGATCATCACCTCCCTCCACGGCCTACAGGGTGTCTCGGTGATCGAGATCGGTCCTAGCCTTGAACTCATTGATCCCACCCAGGCCCAGACTTCCACGCATGAGGAGGAAGGAGAGCTTTGACTCGAGCTCACGACACTTGGTTACGTCCGCTGACGAGCCCCCGTACACCTGACCTGACCGTGATCTGCCTACCCCACGCCGGTGGAGCGTCAAGCTATTTCCGACGGTGGATACCTGTCACACCCGAACGGGTCGAACTCCTCGGCGTCCAGTATCCCGGCCGCGAGGACCGGATATCCGAGCCTGTGCCAGGGACCGTGTCAGCACTCGCTGACGAGGTCGCGGCCGCCGTTGCCAGTGAACTTCGAGAGCGCCCTAGACCACAGTGGGCACTCTTCGGGCATAGCCTCGGAGCAGCCATTGCCTTCGAAGTCACCCGACTCTTGGAGAACCAAGACCTCCAGCCTGACCGTCTGATCGTGTCTGCCCGGCACGCACCGCACATCCGGAGGGCAAGCACCCTGCACTTGGCCAGCGATGACCAGCTCGTCGCAGATCTGCGTCGGCTCGGTGGGACCGCTTCGCCAGTCCTGGACGATCCCGAGATCCGCTCGCTGCTACTCCCCACGATCCGGGCCGATTACCAACTCGCGGAGACCTACCAGCCCAGCGCGCTTGAACCGGGCACCGCTCCGAGCGAGGCATGCATTCCCATGATTGAGACGCCGGTTACCGCAATCGTCGGCGATCGTGACTCAGAAGCCAGCCCGGCCGACGGACGACAATGGGCGGCCGTCACCCGTGGCTTGTTCGAGATCCGGGTGCTGCGCGGCGGGCACTTCTATCTCGCCGAGGATCCTCGAACGGCCGTCAGCGAAGTCACCAGTGCGTTAGCACCCGAGCTCACCAACTGGCCGTCCACCCCGTAATTGCGCCTGCAACCCACTGTTCGAGACCAGGAGCCTCCATATGACCCTCACACCACCTATCCGACCATCCGGCCTGACCACGTGGCCGAACGACGCCGCCCTGACCTACCGACGAGCTGGAGCGTGGGCAGACCGACTTCTCACCGAGGAATTCAACGACTGGTGTCTCAGGAGCCCTGATGCGATTGCCGTGATAGCAGGCGTGGAGAAGCTCACATACACGCAACTCGCCGACAGAGTTGCCCGCCGGGCGGCAGGGTGGTCTGGTCAAGGTATCCGTCCGGGTGACCGGGTACTGGTGCAGGTGCCCAATCGTATCGAGTTCCCGATCGTATTGCTGTCACTCATCCGTGTCGGTGCCGTGCCGATCCTCACTATGCCGGCGCATCGACACAGGGAAATCACCGCCCTCGCGAGACGTTCTGGAGCCGTTGCCTACGTGACGGTCGATCGTGAGCGGGGCTTCGACTACCGGGATCTCGCTGCCGAAGTACAGTCAGCAGCTCCTCAACTTCGACAGGTCTTCGTCGACGGAAATCCGGGACCCCACCTATCGTTGGCACGCGTCGACGCGGACCCTGCGAGTGTGCCAAGCGATGAGAGTGCGGACCCGGGCGACATCGCGCTTCTGCTCCTGTCCGGAGGCACTACCGGCGTACCGAAGCTCATTCCGCGCACCCACAACGACTACGCCTTCAACGCCCGCGCTTCCGCCGAGCTCTGTTGCTTCGATTCCCACACCGTCTATCTTGCCGCTCTTCCTACAGCGCACAACTTCGTACTCGCATGTCCCGGAATTCTCGGTACATGGGCGTCCGGTGGCACCGTGGTTCTGGCGCCATCGCCCGCACCAGACGAGTGCTTTACCCTCATCGCGCAGCACCGGGTCACGCATACCGCACTCGTCCCCTCGCTCGTGCAAGTCTGGCTCGACGCCGCCGAATGGGAGCACCCCGATCTGTCCAGCATGGAACTGTTGCAGGCCGGCGGCTCACGGCTGCCCGCCAGCCTTGCCCGTCGAGTTCGAACTGACTGGCAGGTGACTGTGCAACAGGTCTACGGCATGGCCGAAGGACTGCTCAACTTTACCCACCTTGATGACCCCGACGACATCACCGATAACACCCAAGGACGGCCTCTGTCCTCCCTGGATGAAATCCGGATAGTCGACGAAAATGGGAAAGACGTGCCTTCCGGTGAGGACGGCGAACTCTGGGCCCGAGGTCCCTACACCATCCGCGGATACGTCGCCGAGGATGAGATCAACCAACGAGCCTTTTCGAGCGAGGGCTTCTATCGTTCTGGCGACCGTGTTCGACGCTTGAGCGACGGAAACTTGGTCGTCTCGGGTCGAGTCAACGAAACAATCAGCAAGGGCGGGGAGTCTATTGCCACCGATGACATCACCGACATCCTACGAGAACACCCCGCTATCAGCGACTGTGCAGTGGTCGGGATCGCAGGTGACGGTGTGGATCAGCGGATCTGCGCGGTCATTGTCCCCTCAGGCACCCCGCCGACCCTTAAGCAACTGCGGGAATTCTTGCTTGCCGAAGGGATCGCCGCGCACAAGCTCCCTGACGTCGTCGAATGTATGCCCGCACTTCCACTCACGACCATCGGCAAAATTGATGCCAACGCCATCCGCCAGAACCTCGGCCTGAAGAAGGAATAGAACGAGGGCTCAACAATATCCAAATAGAAAATACGCGGATTTCGTATGCATGAGACTCTACACAGTCCTGACAGTTTTCGCGCAATTCTCCCTGTTGCCATCGCTGTCGAAGAGACCGACGAGGATGTGAGCGAATCGGAGCTCTTTATCGAGGAGAAGGCACAGGCGGTAGATGCAGTCCGGTCGCGACGCCGGGAATTCGCAACCGTACGTTTCTGCGCCCGCCAAGCCCTAGGACAGCTCGGATACCCTCCTGTTCCCATCTTGTCCGGCCGGCGGCGCGAACCAATTTGGCCAGATGGGATTGTCGGCAGCATGACGCACTGCGATGGATACAGAGCCGCCGCAGTTGCATCAAAAGCCGACATGGCTGCGGTTGGAATTGACGCCGAGATCAACGAGCCGCTCCCCGTGGAGGTGGCGGATTTGATAATGTCCGAAAACGAGGCACAAGCAATCCGTTACCTCGTATCGTCCGAGCCGTATGTTGCCTGGGACCGCCTCCTTTTCAGCATAAAGGAGAGCATCTTTAAGACCTGGTTTCCGCTGACAGAGTCATGGCTCGATTTCACCCAATGCGAAGTATCAATCGAGGCTAGTACATTCGCAGGACACCTACGTATTCCAGCTCCCGCATTTAACGGCATCGACTTGAGTTGCATACGAGGACGCTGGACAGTCTGCCGTCGACATCTCCTAACGGCGGCTCTTGTGGTGGCAAGCGATGGACTGGAAGAAAGGTGAAGTCTGCCCACGTATTCGCTATGTTCTACACATATGCGATCCACCATCACCCGCGCAAGGATCAACACTCTATTTTAGAACTATCAAACCTCACTGCAGCCGATGAATCGACCGGGCAGTCGACAAAAATCTGAAGGAAAAGAGAGCAAGCTACCACCAGCTCACTCCCGAGGCAGTTACTGAAGGGCCCTCGACAAGATCAGCGACACGGTTCTCGACTCGATGCTCGCACAAGATCACGCGCCGCGCGGGTCGCGGTCGAAAAGCCCGTGACTGAGGGCACAGGGCTCGAGGACACCGCCTGGTTGCCTCGCGCTTGCCGACGCGCACGTCACAGTAGACGGGGCGCAAGTGGGATTAGCCACATTTGGTAACTTGTGATTGATCCGGGCTAACACCTCACATGATGTCAGGATCTAGCCGCCCACTCGCCCTGCTCGCGAGAATCGGCTCAATGTCGACATCGTCCGCGTGTCAAGCCTCACGGTCGAGTAATGCAGACACCGAGTTTTCACGCCTTCCCCGCGCGCCTAGAGTGCTGCCACCACTTACGTCCAGCCCAGTACCGGTGGTGCGAGAGGACTCATCCGAGAGGAGGAAATGCACTCCGGCGGCGACATCCGCTGGCTGCGACACGTTTCCAAGAACTGAGAAGGACGACATGTACTCTCGAACGCGCTCGTCGCCGAAGGCTCGATGCCCGTTGTTCGTGAACCCGGGGATTACGTAGTTGACACGTACACCCGAGGGCGCGATAGCTTCGGCCATATTAACCGTCAACGACTCCAGGGCAGCCTTGCTCATCGCGTAGACCAGATCCCCCGAGCTAGAAAAATGAGCACTCGCTGAGGAGACGTTCACGATGGCCCCTCCCGTGCGGATTCGCGGCATAAGCGCCTGGGATAGGAACAGCGGCGCTTTCACATTGATGGCGAAGTACTCGTCGAAATCCTTGGGAGTCGTGTCCAAGAACGAGGGGCTGAGCAGCTTCGCCGCGTTGTTGACGAGTCCGTGGAGCACCAGACCGTCCTCTTCGGCACGAGCAGCCTCCGCAGCGATGCGGTCGACCGCGTCCTGCTCGCGGAGGTCAGCCCGGACGAGCGAGAGATGTCCACCCGCGTCGTTCACCCGGTCTCGGAGGTGTTTGGCCTTCTCTTCGCCGCGGTGATACTGCGCGATGATGGCGTAGCCCTCCGCGACGAGCCGGCTGCAAATCGCCTGCCCGATCCCTCCCGAGGCGCCGGTCACGACGACAACTCTCCCTTCAGTGCTCATCAGCCACTCCCTCCTGCACTTTGGCAGCTAGTGCAGGTACACGCGTACCCGCGAACGCTGCCTTGCCTACGCCGTCTTGCATGAGCCGTCCTGCGACATTATCGCCTTCGGTCTTCTGCAACCGGATGATCGATCGCGGCTCGAGTTCGGTGTAGTGAAGGAACTCAAGCTGCAGGGATCTCAGCTGAGGTTCGCCTGTGGTTGCCCCGAGGATGCGCTCGAGGGCGCACACGACGCTCATTGCGGAGACGTGGTCAGAGGCGTGATCCGAGAGAATCGGGTCGGTGTCATCTATAACGAACGGGTGGTCGTGCCATATCTCCGGTGATTCCAGGTCCCGGTCCCCGTGATCTGGCGTCCCGATCGGGTTGCGTTGGCGCAGCCGTTCGTAGACCGGGCGTGGAATGAATCGAGCCCGTGTCCGGCCCTTCGCAACGCGGCCGTCCTGCGTGACGATGGTGTACTCCTGATCGAGTCGCCTGCGCGCGCCCCGGTCGGAGTTCGTCACCGTGACGTTGACGATGCCGGATACCGGGATCCTCTCGACGTGTTCGTGCAACCGCAGTTCGATGAGGTCGAGGACGAACACGTGGTCGTATGGGATGCCGAGGCCACGGTGGACGTGAACGATTCCGGCTTGTCGCTGGACCTCCATCAAGGTGGACAGGTGAAAAGTACTGACAGTGCCCGGGATGCTGTAGGCGGCGGTGAGGCCCCCGTGCGGCTCGAGGCGTGCAGTGCGTGTCCACACGGCGAATGGGTTCCTCTTGTGCGTCTCGTGCTGCGTGACGCGAGTCATCGGATCGGGGCCTTCCGCGTGGTTCACGGGCTGGGCGTATGCGCGCGTGGTCATTGCACATTCTCCCAGGCCGAGGGCAGGAAGATGTAGTAGCTCACGATCGTGTAGATGACGGCCGCGACGAAGACGACGATGGCGGCGATCAGCGCTCCGACACCGAGTTTCGGGGTGCCCGTGCTAAGTCGGATACCGTTCCAGGCCGATCCTGCCGAGAAGATGGCGAGGATCGCAGCGAAGTGCGGCATGACGATTGCGCCGATGACCGCCAGGCCGCTCATGATGAGTGAGGACCAGATCCACCCGCGGCCGCCGCGGTTGTGCTGGCGCTGGTCGGCGTCGACAGGGGCAGCAGCGCTCGGTGTGGGCTCGGGCTTGGGGCTGTTCCAGAAGTCGGGCTGGTTCTTCGGGTCATTCATGGTGATTCTCCTTGGGATCGTAGGTACTTGAAGGGTCGAGAGTGCGTCAGGTGTGTGCGTCGGTGCGCTCGAGGACGAGGGTGTTGGCCGCGGTGAGCACGGCGGAGAGCACAAGGGACGCCGCAGTGATGATTGCGAGCACAGCGGCCGTGATCTCGCCGGTGTCGGCGAAGTTCCCGGTGCCGAGCTGGGCGGCGCGGCTGACGGTGGCGTAGGGGCTGACGAAGATCGCAGGGTCGATCCCGACGACGAGCAGGAACGTGGAGAACCCGGCCCCGAGGAAGGCGACGGCGACGGGGGCGGCGAACGACCGCATCTGCATCGACAGCCACGACTGCAGCACGGCGACCGGGATCGAGGCGATGACGATGGTGACGGAGACCGCCAAGTATTGCGGGGGAAGGAACCCTGGCAGGCCGAAGACAAGTTTGCCCAGTACGACGGTCGAGGCCGTGGCAATGATCTGCATGATCGCGGCGAGCACGGCGACCACTCCGGCTTTCGCCAGCACGATCCTCAGCGAGGAGGTGGGCCCTGCCATGAGGGCGTTCCAGTTGCTCCCGCGGTGCTCTGTGCGCCAGACGAGGGAGGCGAGGATGGCGATGCCCACGGAGAGCGGGAACAGCCCGTAGAACACGATCGAGCGCATCCACAGCGTGTGCCAGCCGTCTTCGAGGGCGCGGCCGTCGATGAGGGTGATGATCGACCCGGAGGCGACCATGATGATGGGCAGCAGGACGGCGACGCCCCAGCTGAGCGAACGCTTGAGCTTGATGAGCTCTGCGGCGAAGACCTTCATCTCAGACCTCCTGACGGTCGAACGAGCGGGCGAACAGTGCGAACACGACAGCGGCGACCAGGCCGAGACCGGCAACGCTGAGATAGCTGGGGGTGAGCGGCGCGAGTTCGCCGTCGACGTAGCCGGCGGCGGTGGAGAGCGCGTAGTAACCCCACGGAGTCAGGTGTGCGAGCCAGACGGGCACCGCTGTCGAGAACATCGCCAGGACGACGCCGAGCAGTCCGATGCCGATGCCGACAAGCTGGTTCTCGACCCGGGCGGCGAGCACGATGTGCAGTGCCAGGAGGGCGAGGTTGACCACGAGGATGCACAGCGTCAGCCCGATCCATCGATCTGCCGGCCACGGTGCCGCGATCCCGAAGGCAAAGCCGGCCGCGGCGAGCACGAGGCTGGAGCCGACCGTGACACCGGTGATGAGGATCCCCAGCGCCAGGAACTTCGCGCGGCAGAGCCGTCCAGGCGCGAGCGCCGAGGTCGCTGACATGAGCCAGCCGCCGCCCTGGTGCTCGGCGTCGACGAGCCGGCTGGCGATCACGGCCAGCAGCAGCGGCGAGACGAGACTGACTCCGGAACCCATGCCCAGAAGCAGCGTGTTCCACGCCGACTCGGTGGACACGTCGAAGTCGGGGGTGAGCACGCCGGCGTACAGGCCGATCACGACCACGACGACGAAGAGAACGGCGACTAGGAGCAGCACATGCAGGTGCCGCATCTTCGCGAACTCATTGACCAGCGCCCGCCCCATCACAGCCCACCACCGGCGGTCAGGCCCATGAACACGCTCTCGAGGGTCTGCTCGTCGCGGCGCACCCCGTGCACACCGATCGCCTCGCCGACCAGTCCTGTGACGATTGCTGCGACGGCGTTGTTGGTCTCAACCCCGGAGAGACGGACCGTGCCGTTCTCAAGCCGCGCCCCATGAGGCCGCGCGAGCATGGCCTGCGCCCGCCGCGGGTCGGAGCAGTCGATGAGCAGATCGGGCGCCGCGGCGGAGAACAGCTCAGCCCGCGTGCCCTGGAAGATCATCTTTCCCTGGCTGAGGATCCCCAGCACGGTGGCGGTCTTGTCGACTTCGCCGAGGAGATGGGACGAGACCATGACCGTAACGCCGCCGGCGGCGAGCCGCCTGAGCAGGTCGCGGATCTCTTCGATGCCCGCGGGGTCCAGGCCGTTGGTAGGTTCGTCGAGAATCAACAGCTTAGGCTGTCGCGCCAGCGCCATCGCGATGCCCAGGCGCTGCTTCATCCCGAGTGAAAACTCGCGGACCTTCTTGTTCATCTGGTCCTGCATGCGCACGGTCCGGACGGCGAAGTCGATGTTCTTGTCGTCCAGATTGAGCAGGCGCTGGACGATGCGCATGTTCTCGGCGCCGGTGAGGTGTGCGTAACCGGGCGGGGACTCGATGAGCGAGCCAATCTGGCCGAGCAAGCCGCGGCGCGTGCTGCGGTCCATGGGACGGCCCAGCACGTGGGCCTGTCCGCTAGTGGGCCGGATGAGCGAGAGCAGCATCTTCATGGTCGTGGACTTGCCCGACCCGTTCGGGCCGAGGAACCCGTAGACGCTACCCTCGGGGATGCGTAGGTTGAGCTTGTCGACGACGGTGCGGCTGCCGTACGTCTTTGTGAGATTCTCAGTGGCGACGATGTAGGACATGCATCCACTCTCGTCCGCACCGCGTGCGATGTCGTCTCGCAGCAGGACTATCTTTGGCTAAGCATTCTGAGTACCGCGCGGTGAGCCGTAAGCACCACGCTTATCTGTTCGGTCCTGAATGAGCCTCTTACTTTCATCGCCCGGGTTTCAAGAGTTCAGAGAATCAACCGGATGGTGAGGCGGTGCTCGCTGCGAACGGAGAGGATTCCCCGCCGCGGCGAGCACCGCCAACTGCGACGTGCTCAGCACGAGACCTGATTTCATGACGCGGCAACGCCACGATGCGGCCTTCGCAATTCAGCCCTCACCAGGGCTGTCACCGTAGGGTCGTCTTCGGTCACGGGTTGTCGCGGTCGAAGAACGGGAGTGCCTCTTCCAGGTACGGGAGGAACGGCAGTCCACCCGTGTCCTCGTGGAAGCTCCCGACGTCCGTGATCTGCGGAGTCTGGTACGTCTTCATCGCTGTCTCACCTCCTCTCGTCTGATCGGTACTGGGACGGCGAACTGCTTGCTTGCGAACGCTCGCCCTCCGAGGTTCGGTCATGGCCGACCAATCCAACCTGGTAGGCCATGACCACCGCCTGCGCTCGGTCGCGCAGACGGAGCTTGGCGAGGATCCGGCCGACGTGCACACGCGTCGTGCTTTCGGCGATCACCAGCTCCTCAGCGATCTCACCATTGGACAGTCCCTGCGCGATGAGGCTGAGCACCTCCCGCTCGCGGTCCGTGAGTACGTCGAGCTCTCCCGCATCGCGCTGCGGGGCCTCCTCCGGGCGCAGAGCGGCAAACCTATCCAGGAGTCGGCGCGTGGTGCTGGGAGCCACCACGGCGTCGCCGTCATGGACGTGACGAATCGCGGTGACCAGCTCGTCCAGAGGCGCGTCCTTGAGCAGGAAGCCCGAAGCACCGGCCCGGATCGCGTCGTAGGCGTGTTCATCCAGGTCGAAGGTCGTGAGCACCAGCACAGGTGGGCCCCCGGCCTCCCGAATGCGTCGAGTCGCCTCGACGCCGTCCATCCGCGGCATCCTCACGTCCATGAGCACGACGTCCGCCTTGACGGTGCGCAGGAGGTTGATCGCCGCCATACCGTCCTCGGCGTCGCCCACGACCTCGAACTCCGGCCGGGTGCTCAGCACCATCCGGAAGCCCTCCCGGTACATCTCCTGGTCGTCGACCAGCAGCAGGCGGATCGGTGAATGGTTGCTCATGTCGTCCCTCCGATCGGTAGCACGGCGTGCACCTCGAAGCCTCTCTGCGGCCGTGGCCCGGTCTTCAGCCAGCCGCCGTAAGCTGTGACTCGTTCTCGCATCCCCACCAGGCCGTGTCCCGACCTCGATGCGGGCGCTTCCGCGTTCACCCCGGCGCCGTCGTCAGCGATCCGGAGGTCGATGACAGCGTCGCGATAGGTGATCGCGACCATGACCAGGCTCAGCAGCGGGCCTCCGTGCTTCCGGGCGTTCGTCAACGCCTCCTGCACGATGCGGTAGGCCGCCAGGTCAACGCCCGTAGGCAGTTCGACCGGGCTTCCTGTCACCGTGAGGTCCACCCGCATGCCGGTCGCACGGTTCTCCTCAAGGAGCCGCTCCAGCGAGTCCAACCCCGGCTGCGGAGCCCGCAGCGCGGCCTCGTCGTCACGGAGAACATCGAGCATCCGGCGCATCTCCGCCATCGCCTCTCGCCCGGTATCGCGCACCCTGGCCATTGCTCGACTCGCCTCTTGGGGTGCGGACTCGGCGGTTCGGGCTGCACCGTCGGCCATGACGACCATCGTGCCCAGACTGTGCGAGACGATGTCATGGATCTCCCGGGCTATCCGGGCTCGTTCTTCCGCCGCCGAAATCGCGGCCTGCGCGTCCCGTTCGCGTGCGAGCTGGTCCGCGCGCTCCCGGAGAGCCTCGAGGCGACCGCGCCGATGACGGGCAGCAACCCCGAACATCGCCACGCACACAGCGGCCAGGACGATGACACCGACTTCACCGATGCGCATCATGCCCGCCTCGATGAAGGCCAGACCGCCAACGACCGCCCACACGCACACGGCGGCGAGCGCCGAGGCGACCACTGTCCACCCGAACCTGGTGGCGAGGGTGAACAACAACAGCGCGGACATCGTCATCGATCCCGGCGAGAGGCCAAGGCCCAGCAGGAGCAACCCCCAGGCTGCGACCGACACGATGCCAAACGTGACCAACGGCCAGCGACGACGCAGCGGGAATACCGCGCACATGGCGACGGCGGCGATGAAGGCTGCGATGGCACCCGGTCCCAAGCCGCGCTGGTAGGAGACCAGGGCGATGTACATCGCCTCGTAGCCGAGGACGAGGATGCTCACGAGCGAGTCCGTGACCCACCGATGCTGCTGGAGCCACGCTCCAGAAGCCGTCAGCTTCGTCTCCATCGGGACCCTCCGGCACTGCTGGCTCGATGAGCCGCTGGCGTCAGCGCACATCGATCCATGCAGCCTGCGCTTCCGGGCGACCCAGGTTCGACATCCAGGCTAGGCTCCGTCATCATGGTTGACAAGTTGGGCGCGCAACTAAATACTCGGATCAAGCACCAGCTGCTACGGAAGGAGCGGTCATGGAACTCCCGGAGTCCTTCGCGGTCGCCTTGCCGGACGCCGACGCATCCGGCCCGATCGCTGCGCGGCTCGATCAACGAGCGAGCCTCGTGCTTGACCATGCGTCGGGCCGTCCCTGGATCCGCGCCCGTCTTCGCGCTGATCCGGTGGTTGTCTCGGACTCGGGTGCGACGCGGTTGGTTCTCATCGGGCCGACCTCGGCGACTCAGCGCGATCTCGTCTCCCTCACTGGTCTCGGACGCGACGTCGCCGGGATCATCGAGAGGGTTCATCGGTTCCATGGGAACTTCGCGATGTACCTGAGCGTCGACGGCCGTACCGTCGCTTGTGGGACGGTGAGCCAGAACCGCAGGCTTTTCCACTCGACGGTCAACGGTGTGACGCTGATCGGTGATCGGGCTGATGTTCTCGCCCAGCTGGGTGAGCGCACGATCAGTCCAGTGGCTGTGGGCATGCGCCTGTTGCCGAACCTCCCGCACCCGCACAATGACTTTGCGATGTGGGATGAGGTGCATCCGGTCGCCGGTGGCGCCTACATCGACGTGGATTCGGGTGGCACCAGAACCTCCACGCGGACCTGGTGGACACGGCCCGCTCCTGAACTCTCCAGGGACGAAGGGGCTGGTCTCCTCCGCGATGCGCTCGACTCGGCGCTGGCGGCTCGTACGGGTTCTGGCGTGGCGGTGTCCGCCGACCTTTCCGGCGGACTGGACTCGACGCCGGTGTGCTACTTCGCGTCGCAGGGTCCTTCCGGGGTGTTGGCGCGAACGTTCTACACCGACGACCCGGGCGGTCGCGAGGATCTCCACTGGGCTGAGCGGGCACTCGTGGCTATGCCGGGTGTCACCGAGCACGAGATCATCTCCGTCGACTCTCTGCCGGACTTCTACGGCGGGCTCGAGGACTTGCACCTCGGGCTGGACGAGCCATCGCAGACGTTCATGGCCGCACCGCGTCTGCTCGCGATGGTCGCCGGGGATGTCGAACGCGGTGTCGGCATCCATTTCACCGGAATCGGGGGCGACCATCTCTTCCGAAGCGTCGCCGCGTGGGATCACGATCTCGCCAGGTCCAAGCCCATGACTGCATGGAGGCGAGCGCGAACCGAGGCACGAGCCAATCGTGTGTCTTTCCGGACGACACTGCGGCAGCTCACCGACCGGCAGGACTATGCGACCTGGCTGAGAACCGCACTCCGTGACGCCAGTCAGCGGTCGGACACGATCGCCCCTCCTGGGCTCAGCGACTGGGGCGCGCCGCTGGCCTTCCCAGCATGGATGACCGACGACGCGGTCGACGCCGTCATCGCCAGGATGATCGAGCTGGCCAGCGACGCATCCAGTCTCAGCAGCAGCGTGGCCGAGCATTTCGACCTCTACACCATGCACGAGGCCGGGCGTGTAGCCAGGGGCATGTCCTATCTCGGCCAGCCCGACGATGTCTTGTTCGACTCTCCGCTCATCGACGACCACGTGATCGAAGCCGTCTTCGCCGTCAGGTACGACGAGCGCGACACCCCGATGGAGTGGAAGCCGCTGATGAAGGAGGCGATGCGGGGGCTGCTACCGGATGACTACCTGCACCGGGCGACGAAGGTCGGTGGAGGACCACAGGCTGTACGTGGTTACGCCAAGCACTACCCGACGCTCGCTGCGATCTGGGAGGAGTCCGGTGTCCTGGACCAGGGCCTAATCGACCGACAGGCCCTGGTCGAAGCCAGCCGGCCCAATGACACGCGGATCCCCTCGCCGATGGTCATCACCCTGACCAATCTCGCACTGTTCCTCCGCGATGTCCATCATTCCCCCGTCCCACAGAGCAGTGAAGAAGCGAGGTAAATGCCATGCCGCGGAAGAAGGATTCCTCTCCCAAGGTCCACGTCGTCGACACCGAGTACGGTCAGGTGCTCCTCAACGAAGCGGACGGCGCCTATCTGCACCTCAATGCCACCGCGGCGCTGATCAAGTCTCGACTCGACGCTGGTGATGACACGGACGCGATCGTTCGTGCGCTGGTCGACGAGTACGACGTGGACGCCGACACCGCTCGCCGCGACGTCGAGGCCTTCTGCCGCGCGCTGGACGAGAAGGGGCTGCGATGAGCTACGTACTCCCTCGCCAAGTAGTGCCGGTGAGATTCCCTCGAAGGGTGCTCATCCAGCTCACTGTCCGTGTCGCCTCGATCATCCAAAGGCGCGACTCCGCCCGTCTGCGCGAGCTGCTGACCACGATTGCGTGTCGAGCCCGCCCCGCTGCCTACGAAGAGACGAACGCTATCAAGGAACAGGTCCTGACGGCGAGCCCCGAGTGCCGCGGGAACGATGCCTGTTTGACCCGTTCGATCACGATCGCGCTGCTCTGCCGTTTGCGCGGCAGATGGCCGTCCTGGTGTGTCGGGGTGTCCTTGACGCCCCCGTTCACCGCACACGCGTGGGTGGAAGCGGAAGACCGCGTCGTCGAGGACATCCTGCTGGTGGGCGACTACCGGACGTTCTACAAAGTCGAGGCCGGTCGTTCCTCAAGGAGCGCGGCCCGTCCCTGAGCTTGCCCTGGCGACCGCCAGGGCATCCCACGATCACGGAAAGGAGGTGAGCATCGTGAAGAAGGCATACGAGAGCCCCGCGCTCGTCGAGCTCGGCGACTTCCACGCCGAGACCGGTTTCGGCCTCGGAGGTCAGACCGAGTTCCTCGTCGCGATCGCGGACCGGTCGATCGGCTGAGGCCGGACCAGCACGTGACTACACACCCGAGCTGTCACGGCTCGGCAAGCACCGAGAGGAGGTGAATCCACGATGAAGACCACCTACATCACTCCGGAGATCGTCGAGCTCGGCGACTTCCACGCCAGCACGGGAGAGTTCCCCTGGGCGCCGGAGATCGAGACGGTTCTCCCGATCCGGGACTTCTCCGCGTGAGCAGTCCCGCCGATCATCGGACGGAAGGTCCCGCGAGCTCTTGCTCCCTGACATCTGCTCCGATGCCTGATCCAGGCAGTGGTTCGGGCAATCCGATGGGCGGTGACCGTGGTGCAACCACCATGGTCACCGCCCATCCCCTGCACAGCAGCGCCCAGCATCACGGGAGGAGGTGGGGACATGACCCGCACGACACAGGATTCTGCTGCCCTCGTCGCTCTACTTCCGCTCGTGAAGGCACGCACCCGGCCCCTTATCGCTGTCGCGGTGCTCTCCGTTCTCACAGCTGCCACAACCCTGGCTCAGCCACTCGTGGTGAACAGGCTCATTACCCTCTTCGGGTCCGGGCACCTCGCAGGGTGGGTGGCACTGCTCATCGCCTTGCTGCTGCTCGGCTCCATCTTGGCAGCCCTGCAGAAGTACCTCCTGACCCGAACTGCCGAGCAGACCGTTCTCGACCTGCGCAAGCGGATCGTCCGTCGGATGATCCGTCTGCCGCTGCGGGTCTACGACACCAGCCACAGCGGCGACCTGACCACCCGTCTCAGCGCCGACACATCGATGGTCCGCGCCGTGTTCACCGGGGGCGCTGTCGACGCGGTCGGAAGCGTGTTCCTGTTCGTCGGTGCGATCATCGCCATGGCGACCATCGACCCGCCCATGCTCGTCGTGGTCCTCGCCGTCGCTGGTACCGGAGTGGCCGTCGTCATCCTCGCCTCCCGCCGTATCCGCAGCTCGACGGTAGCCGCCCAAGACGCTGTAGGCAGGCTCGCCGCAAGCATGGAACGCGCCCTTTTCGCCATCCGCACGGTGAAGGCGACCCGCGCAGAATCGCAGCTCGAGAAGGGCATCGTCGCTGACGCGGAAGAAGCGTACGACCGAGGTCTCAGGATCGCTCGCACGGAGGCCCTGCTATCTCCCGTAAGCGGCGTCGTCGTACAAGCCGCGCTACTCATCGTCATCGGAATCGGCGGGATGCGTGTGGCCTCCGGCGCGCTGTCTCTCGCCGATCTGGTCACATTCGTCCTGTTCCTGTTCATGCTCATCAACCCCCTAGGGCGCGTCTTCACGTCGCTGGTCACGATCCGTGGCGCGCAGGGCGCGATGGAACGGATCAACAGGCTCATGGGGATCCCGATCGAAGGAGAGGGCGAGCGCCCCAGTGGTGGTGCAGTCGAAGCAGACGGCGCAGACACACGCACGCCGCACCTCTCGGTTCAGCACGTCACGTTCTCCTACGACGATGGGGCTCCTGTCCTCGACGATGTGTCCTTCAGACTGGAAGAAGGCGCCACAACCGCGATCGTCGGCCCCTCGGGGTCAGGCAAGTCGACCTTGCTCTCGCTGATTGAGCGCTTCTACGAGCCAGACTTCGGACGGATTGAGCTAGGCGGCGAGGACATCAGCACCGTCGATCGTGATCACCTCCGAGGCCGTATCGCCTACGTCGAGCAGAATCCTGTGGTTCTCTCCGGCACCGTGCGCGAGAACCTGCAGCTGGGCTTCCCGACGGTCACCGAAGAGGCATGCCAGGAAGTCCTCGACATGGTCAACCTCCGCGAAAGATTCGAGCGCGACGATGGCCTCGACACGGTGTTGGGTGAGCGCGGAGTCAACCTCTCCGGCGGGGAGAAGCAGCGCCTCTCGCTCGCTCGAGCCCTGCTCAGCCCCGCCCAGCTCCTCCTTGACGAACCGACGTCAGCAATGGACTCCGGCAACGAAGAAGCCATCCAAATCGCGCTTAAGCAACTCGGCGGCACTCGTACGATGATCGTCGTCGCCCACAGGCTGGCAACGGTCCAGCAGGCAGACCAGATCATCGTCCTTGACGAAGGCTCGGTCGCCGCCGTCGGGGACCACCAGGAGCTACTCAGGACCTCGAGCCTGTACCAGGGGCTTGCTAGGAACCAGTTCGTGAGGGACCGATGACGGGCATCGTCGAAGCATGCAGGAGCCCAGGTCAAGCTGGAGCCAGGCCACCAACGGCCGCCCCAAGTAGAGTTGGGCGGGTGCGTGTCGCGTCAGCCCGAAGCAACGAAGAGAGGTGCTCACACGATGAGCAACGGCAGGTGTCTATGACCAACCGAATAGAAGATGCAATGCTGCGCGAGGGCCCTGCCCGGCCCCGGCAGCAGCGCTCGATCGCAACGAGAGCAAAGCTCCTGGACGCCGCAGGCCGAGTGTTTGCGAGACTCACATTCGCCGAGGCGCGACTTAAGGACATAAGCAAAGAGTCCGGCATCAGTAGCGAAGGCGCTCTCTTCTTCCACTTTGGAAAGAAGGAAGACATCGCGGCCGCTGTCATCGAAGCCCAGCAAGAACGCATGCTCAGCGTGCTCGACGCAGCACTCGAGAGTGACCTCCCGGCACCCGAAACGATCCTCCGGCTGGCCGACGATCTGGCACGCCTGATCGCCGATGACTCCTTGGTTCAAGGCGGCATTCGCCTCATAAACCAGCCGAGCGTCGACTTTCCGACGAATACGAGCAACCCGTTCTTCCGGTGGATCGATATCGTGAAAGATGTTATCGATACCGGAAAAGGCGACGGTTCCATTCCCTCACATGTCGCGACTGCTGAGGCTGCCGAAGTCATCAATGCCATGTTCATCGGAGAACAGGTGCTCGCGGGTCTCGCTGACTCCTGGGCATCACTCCCTGCAAGGATAGAACGCCTTCACCCATACATCCGCGGGGCCCTCAACGGCTCTCTAGGCTGATTTCTCAGGCTCTAGTGACTCGTGGAGATATATGGCGATCGTGTTGCGCGGCGCGGTTTTCTGCCGTCGAGAAACGAGGAGGATGGCGCTGTCGTAGTCTGCGATGTCCGCCAAAAGAATGTGCCGGTCTATAAAACCAGCGAGACCAGTAAGGGATGGCAGCGCCACGTCGCCATCACAAGCCGAAAATCCTCACGGGGCTCGCTCAGCGCGGCGCCGTGGCCGGCGCGTTCGTCAGCATGGGCGCCTTCTTGTGAGGCAGCTCGGCGCTCACGGTCACAGAGAGCGTCCTTGGTCTCGTCGGATAGGGCTCCGGCGAGCGTCCGCCTCGAATCCGCTGTTGATCTCGTTGACGTTGCGGAGAGCAGCCGCAGCGTGCCGGTACTGGGCGTCCTGCGCGGTACCGCGGATCTGCTTCGGTTCACCCAGCGGCGCCGCATCTTCGATGTCGTTGCGGTACCGATACAGCATGACGGTAGCGGCGTTCTCCATCCACGCTGTCCGGACCCGCCCCCGCGTCGGTGGGGTTCCCAGTTCCTTCGTCCAGTCTTCCCCAGTATCAAGTGCATGCAGGAGAAGCCTGCGTGCTCCTGCTTCGATGAGGTCCTGGCGAGCGGTTAGCGCTGCCTGCATGTCGTCGTCGAGGGGTCCGGCTGGTGTGGGGATGAGGCCGGCGACGCGGGGCCGAGCGTCGCGGCGTCGCGGGAGCGACCGGGTTGCCTTCTCGACGATGGACGCCAGCTGCGCGGCAGGATCGTTCTGATCGTCCCCGGGTGTAATGGTCGGGGCCAGGGATGTGAGGAGCGTGGTGAGGTAGTGGCCGTCGGCTTCGTGGCGGGACAGTGCTGCTTCGAGGCGCTCGTAGTAGGCGCTGGTGAACACGGCGTCGGCCACCTCGGGGGTGAATGGGGCGACGTCGAGCAGGGCCTCCCAGCGGTCGTGGTCGGCTTCGCGGGCGAGCACGTCGTACTCATCCATCAGAGTCTTCAGGGAGGCGTGCCTGTCGATCTCGGCCTTCAGGGTCTCGGTGGCTGAGAGGTCTGCGTCGCTGCGCGCGAGCACGCGGGCCAGCTGCTCGACTCGGGTCAGCTCTTCGGGCGGGTCGAGGTGGGGTTCGAGCTCGTGCGGATCTGGCTGCACGACGTAGGCATGGTTGGACTCGCGTCCGCGGGTCATCGCGACGTAGAACAGCTCCCTGGAGGCGCTGTTGGGGTCGATGAGTGCGTGCGCGGTGTCGACCGTCGCCCCCTGGGCGCGGTGTGCGGTGGTGCTGTAGCCGAGTTCTACGTCTTCGGCCACGTAGCTGGCCGGCAGCGTGAGGGCCCTGCCGTGGGGGCGGTCGCCTTTGCCGAGGCGGCGGACGGTCAGCGACCCGTCTTTGCCGCGGCCGGTGACCTGCCAGCGGTCGCCGTTCTTCACCCAGTTCATGCTCCCGGTCGTCAGGCGGCGCTCGTTGCGGCGGGTGACGATCAGATCGCCGACGCCGGCCTCGGTTCCGTCCCGCAGCGCGACGCCCTGCTCTTTGACGTCGCCGGTGGCGATGAGGTCGGCGCGGGCGCGCTGGTTGAGTTCGGCGACGGTCTCGGCGTTGCCGGCGATCATGAGGGTGGACAGTCCGGTCTCGCGGTCGGCCTGCCAGGCCTGGTAGAGCGCATCGAGCATGTTCTCGAGCTCGCCATCGTGCAGGCGGCCCTCGTCCTCGTAGGTGTCGAGGGCCGCGGTCTTCCCGAGACGCAGGCCCATGCTGGCGTTCTTCTCCCAGTCGTGGGTGAACCGGTGGATACCAGTCAGCGTGGGAACGGCGCCGCGGTGGCGCACGATCATGCCGAACGCCCCACCGGTCTCCACGCTGGCCAGCTGCGCCCAGTCCCCAATCAGCACGACCTTCGCACCGACCTCGGCGGCATGCGTGACAATCCGGTCAAGGGTCAGGGTGCCGGCCAGCGAGGCTTCATCGAGGAGAACGAGCTGCCCGGCGGCGAGGTCCCAGCGGCCCTTGTCGTGTTCGTAGAGGAACTTCGCCGAGTTCTCCGCCCGCACCCCCAACGAGTCACCGAGGACCTCGGCAGCCGCAGCTGACGGCGCCAGCCCGATCACCGAGTCTCTGCCGTGCTCGGCGACCCACGCCCGCCGCAAGGCCCTCAGCGCGGTGGTCTTGCCGGACCCGGCGGGACCGACCAGCAGGTCCAGCGTGAGACCGGACCGCGCGATCCGTGTCACCGCGCTCACCTGGTCAGTGGCGAGCCGAACCCGGTCGATCTTCCGCCGGGTATGGCGGCGTATCCGCCGCTCGTCTACGGCAGGAGCCTTGGTGCGGTCGGAGTGGTCGAGCAGGCGCTGTTCGGCGTCGAGGATCTCCTGCGAGGTATAGGCGATCTGGTCGACCGGCTGGAACCGATTCGCCCCCTCCGCATCGACATAGTGATCAGGCACGAGCCGGTCGTAGCCGGGAGTCAGCCGTACCGAGGCCTCCTCGGCCTGGTGCACGATGCGGTCGAGCACCGTGGTGCGGTCCTCGGTGGTAGCGAACCGTGCGCCCATGAGCTGGCGGGCGGTCTCGGCGTGGAGGTTCCACCGCGACCAGGTGGCGCGCCGGTCGCCGACCTCGGCCAGCACCTTCTCCGCCACCTTGCTGATCTGCTCCGGGGTGATGTTGTCGGCGCGCACCACGGTGTGGGGATTGCGTGCAAGCACGCCGTGCGCCCAGCCGGTTGCGTCTTCGCCCAGCAGCTCGGTCGCGCGGGCACGCCACCGCGCAGTCAGCTCGGCCAAGGAGTGCAGTTCCTTGTTCGGACGGGTCTCCAGGGTTGCCTGCTGGCGCAACCGCGCGATCGCCGCCTTCGACGGTGCATGCCCGTGCGTGGTGGTGTACTCCTCGATCAGCCGCTGAGTGGCCTGTGCGATGCCCTCGCCGTCGGTAGTGCCGGTGGTGCGCTGGGAGAACACGGCGATGAGCTCAGCGGGCACCCCGTCGATTTCCCATCCGGGGTTGCGGTCCTGGCCGCGGTCGACATCCGTCCAGGCGAGGCCGAGCATGCGCGTGGTGTGATCGGCCAGCAGCGCGTTGTACGTCGCCGACAAGGCGACGGTGGCCCGGTGCAGGGTGCGAGAGTCCAGGCTGCGCCACCTGCCGTCGATGCCCTGGACCTTGTTCGACACGACCAGGTGCGTGTGCAGCTGCGGATCCCCGGCCCGCGAGTCGAAGTGATCGAAACCCGCAGCGATCACGCCAGTCACGGGCATACGTGCCACGCCACCGTGCCCGACGCGGGTTGCCGCGACCCGTTCCTCGAGCAGGGCCAGCACGTCGCGCACGGCGGCATGGTGGGCCTCGGCGATGCGGGATTGCGTGGCGGCATCGGCAACGCCCCACAGCACGCTCACCGACTTCGGCGGCGAGAACGTGAGATCGAATCCCGCAACGGCCTTGGGCTGCTTGCGTGCAATCTCCTCGTTGCGGATCTCCTCGATCGCCCGCTCGCGCGCCTGGGCCGGCAGCTCGTCGGACAGGCGCGCAATGCGGTCAGCGATGCGTTCCTGCGCCGAACGCATCTTCGGATACGGCAGGCCCAGTTTCGCACCGGTCAGGGGGTGCACGCCGCGGCCGAGGAGCTTCTCGAGATGCTCCTCGGTCACCGTGTCACCGATCGCGAGCGCTGGGCCCTGTCCGGTGTCGAGGCTGTCGAGTCCGCGGCCGGCCCAGGTGCCGGGCGGGCAGCCCGTCTCGGTGTAGTAGCGAGTCAGGGATGAACCGGCCTCGCGGGGCACGTCGGCAGTGGCGACAGACTTCAGGAGGTACTCGTAGCCCGATCCAGACGACATCACGCGGATCGTCATCACCATCACGTACCCCCTCCCCGAGAAGGCCTCGGAGAGGGGCCGCCTCGGGGGTTAGGTGCGCGTCAGCGCACCCCGGGCACCCCTGGTGCCAACAGTGTGTGGGGTGCGCGGGGCTGTAGTAGGGACGGCAGCTCTCTAGGCGCCGGACGACGCGAGGACCGGCAAGGGACCGGGTCGGGTTGGTCAGTGGATGCGGAAGCGGGCGCGGTATTCGGCCGGGGTGACGTTGAGAGCGCGGCGGAAGGCGCGGGTGAGGGTGTCGACGGTGCCGAATCCGCAGGCAGCTGCGATGCGGGTGAGGGTGTCGTCGCTGGTCTCCAACCGGTTCCGCGCGACTTCCAGGCGGGCCGATTCGAGGTAGGCGGCCGGGGTCATGCCCAGCTCGGTCTTGAAGATCCGGGTGAGCTGCCGGTCGCTGACGTGGAGCCGTTCGGCGAGCTCGGCGACCGTGAGCGGTTCGGCCAGGTGCTCCCGGATGTAGTGGCGCAGCTCGTCCACCCGCCGCGTCGTCGAGGCCGGTTCCAAGGGCACGCTGAACTGGCTCTGCCCGCTGGGACGCTTGAGGTAGACGACCAACTGGCGGGCGACCTTCTGCGCGAGCGCTTCACCGAAGTCATCAGCGACCAGGGCCAGGGCAAGATCGAGACAAGAGCTGATACCGGCACCGGTCCACACGTCCCCGTCACGGATGAAGATCGGGTCGGCGTCCACGGTGATCGCGGGATGCTCGGCGGCGAGTTGCTGGGCCGTCGACCAGTGCGTCGTCGCCCGCTTGCCGTCGAGCAATCCCGTCGCGGCGAGCACGTGTGCGCCGACGCACACCGAGGTGACCCGGCGGGTGCGCGGCGCCAGGTCCGCGACATGCGCGGCGATCTCGGGATCGACCAGCGCGGTGACCCGCCGGTCCTCATCGACATCGACCGCCCCGGGCACGACCAAGGTGTCGATGGACCGGCCCTCGAGATCGGTGAAGGTCGCATCCGGCAGGACACGCACACCCGCCGATGTCGTCACCGGCTCCATCGACGGTGCGACCAGAAGGACCTCGTAGCCGGTCGGCTCATCCATCTCGCGCTGCAGGAGCGCGAACACCTCCGGCGGGCCGGTCACGTCGAGCAGATCGACCCGCTCGAACAGCACCACCACCACGAGACGTTCAACCACGCCCTTCACCCCTTCTCAGCTGAACCCACTCCTCGACATGTCGGTATTTGCAGGTTACATGACATTGCCGACGCGCTGGGTCGGATCATAGCGTCGAAGTACCCCCTCCCGGACACGGGAGGAACCCGGAACTCTTAGGACGAGGAGAACGATGGCACGCACGACACTCCGCCAGCTCAACGGCTTCGACGACACCCCGGCCACCCTGGCCGACTCGACCCTGGTCATGGTCGACTTCCAGAACACCTACACCCGCGGCGTGATGGAACTCGAGGGCTGGGAACCGGCCCTGGACGCGGGCGCCGATCTCCTGGCGCGCGCACGCCAGGCCGGGGCGACGGTCATCCACATCGTCAACGACGGTGGCGACGGCACCCCGTACGACATCCACGACGAGATCGGCCAGATCCACCCGAGGGTCGCACCAATCGAGGGCGAGGCCGTGGTCGCCAAGACCGCGCCGAACGCCTACGTGGGCACCAACCTCGGCGAGCTCGTCGCCGCCGCCGGCCATGACGACGTCATCATCGCCGGCTTCATGACCAACATGTGCGTCACCTTCACCGCCGAGGGCACCTTCCTGCACGGGAAGAAGCCCACCGTGGTCGCCAGCGCCTGCGCGACCCGCCCGCTGCAGACCGCCGTGGCCGAGGTGCCCTCGACCCAGCTGCACAACAGCGCGCTGGCCACGATCGCCGACCTCTACGGCGTCGTCGTTGCCGACCCCGGCAACCTCCGGTAACACCCCGAACCCGGCGAGACGGTAACCCGAACTCGCCACGGCTCTGGTGCCCGACCCCCGACCCCGGGGGGCCGGGCACCAGAGGTCACATCACACTGCATCTTCAAGGAGGAAGAGACCCATGGGTTACGAGAACCAGGGATGCCCGGTCCGCCACGACCACGGCGGAAACCCCAGCCACCACCAGCAGCCGCGCCCACAGGGTCCGTCACGCTCGCCGCACCGTCGCGCCGAGGACATCGACCCGCACGACCTGGACATGACCGCGTACTGGTCCAGCCCGACGGTGCGCGCCCGGAACGCGATCTTCCAGATCGACACCGACATGCAGCGCAACTACGCCGCCCTCAAGGCCGAGCTCATCGAGCACCTGTCCCCGGTGATCATCGTGAACAACGATCCGCAGGGCGGGGAGTACACGCTCGTGCACAACGGGAAGACCGAGACCCTCCACCCGATCCCGGAGACCTTCGAGCTGGCCAAGTCGATCGCGCACGTCCCGCTGGGGATCTTCTCGATCATCGCGCCCTACCTCAAGGGGTCCGAGACCAGCGACTGGGTCGCCCCGCTCTCCGCGTTCGCCGACACCCTCGGCGCCGCCCGCCAACAGCTGCGGGACGCGGACCTGCCGGGCGAGCTGGAGCGCTCGTGCCGGCACATCCTCGACTCCGGCATCCGGTTCATCGAGAAGTCGATCGAGCTCGGCTACTTCTCCATCCGGTCGTTCGAGGCGTTCTCCGGCAGCGTCTACGACAGCATCCGCACCAACATGTGGTACGCCTCCGATGCCCAGATCACCGGGGTCCAGAAGATCATGAAGCGGTGGAAGAAGAAGATCGGCCACCAGCAGTGGAAGGACCTCTACGTCGTGGTGATCTCGATCTGGACGACCTCGGTACTCAACCAGAACTCCATCATCATCCGCGAGCTCATGGACCCCGCCCGCGTCGACACGCACCTGATCGACCTGCCCGCCGCCGAGATCCCCGAGGACTACGTCTTCGTCGCCCTCGACAACCTCGCCCGCATCGTGCAGGACAACGTCGCCGCGGAGATGGTCTTCCCCACCGACCAGGAAGTCGCCGACGCCCTCAAGGGCACCGAAGACCTCCTCTCGGACACCATCCTCGAACAGCTCCACGGGGAGAGCGACCGCCCGGCCACCACCGCCTCCGGCGGGGATGCGGACGCCAACGCGGCCTAGCAGCCGTTGCAGCATCTCCTCGAACGCCCTGCCCTCCTGGCCGCGATGTGTTTTTCGTGGCCAGGAGGGCTTGTCGCTGCCGCCCGACTCTCCGTACGAGACCTCCTTCGCCAGAGACGAGGACTGGGCGGAGCAGGCACGCAAGTTCGCTCCAAGCGAAGCGGTTTTTGGCATCGGGGACGCGCGGAAGGAGCCGGCGAGATGCCTCACCTAAATGGTGGTTTTGAGCAGATCCCAGAACTGTCCGATCCGTTCAGGAAGGTCGGCCCATTGGCCGTTCACCGCAGTGGTCAGGCCGGCGAAGGTGGCCAGGACAGTGGCGGTGAATCCGTCTGCGGTTGTCCCGTCGGGTAGGCCCGATAGGTCCCGGCCTACCGCTCTGCGCAGTACCTGGAGCTGGCGCTTGTAGGGGTGAGGACGGCGTGGATCGATGTGATGAGACTCGACGGCGAGCCTGGCTGCGCCTTGGAGGCGTTGATCGGTGGCGTAATGGTTGGCGGCCAGCAGGAGGAGTTCGCGAACGGCGGCGACGCCAGTCAGTGATCGGCCGCGGATGGTCTTCTCCCATGCCGCCCATGCGGTGCGCTCGTAGTCCAGGAGCACCCGAGCGAGCTGCTTCGTATCGCCGAATCGGGCGCGAATCTCGCGGGGGCCGACCTCTGCTCGCTCGCTGATCTGATCCAAAGTGGTCGCGTAGAAGCCATGAGCAGCGTACTCGGCTCCTGCGGCATCAAGGATGCGCTGGCTGGCACATCGGGGATGCGCGAGTTCGGGGAGATGCCCCAGGCCGGACAGTACGGCTTGGGCGAACCACTCGAGATAGTCGTCGTCGAGCGCGGGACGCTCGGGCAGCATCACGTGTAGCAGAAGGGGCCCGAGCAGGAGAAGGAACACGGCCTCGGTATCGACTCCCGGAGGAATCTCGTCGCGCTCGACCGCGCGCCGTATCATCAGCGCTATGGAGTCCGACCAGGGGTCGATGAGGGTTCGACCGAAGTCGACCCCGGGCAGACGCCGTTCTGCGACGACTAGGGCCAGGCCAGCGGATATCGCGGGGTCGGCGAGACTGTCGCGTAGTCGCCGGAGGGTCGCGGTGAGGTCACCACGAAGACTGCCTGTGTCTGGCCCCTGTCCCCCGGTGAGACGATCGGCGACGACGGAGAGAGCGAGCGCAGCGGTGTTCGGAAAGCGGCGATAGATCGCCGGTTTGCCCACCCCTGTGCGCTCCGAGAGGGCGTGCACCGTGAGCTTGCTGCCCTCGGCGAGGATCTCGGCCGCGGCTTGTCGAAGTGCTGGGGTGAAGCTGGGGTCGAGGGGTCTCCCTGAACGGCCAGGCATGTTGGGATGTGCCACCTTGGGTGTCGCGTCACGTATTGCGCAAGAGCCTGCCGACTGCACAGACGCGACTGGATTCGTGCTCCGCACCGGCCTGCAGCGGGCGCTGCTATTTGGCGTCGACCATCGTTGCTCGGCGATGCGCCAACAGCTGGTGCGGTCAGGCTGAGATCAGATGTGTTCCAGTCCAGGCGTCGCGGATCGCGTCGGCGAGGGCGAGGGCGAAGTCCTCGTAGCTAATGCTGGACTGAAGAAACGTGCGTTCGTCGGCGGCGGGCGGCCGTCTCCGGAAAGAGCCGGTGAACTGCCCCTCGGGTTGGTAGCTGGGTGGCGGGATGAGGTAAGCCCATCGGTGTGGCGCCGTCTCGGATTCGAGGTGGTCTCGGAGTGCGGCATGGGCGACTCCGCGCGGGAGAGTCACGGTGGGAAAGGCGGGGTCTTGCCAGAAACGTCGGCCGTTGCCCATATGGAGCGCCCCGGCTCCGCCAACGTGGACAATCAACGGAGTCTTAGACTCGTCTTGAGCGTCGACGATCCGGTCATGGAGATCGATCAGTGCTGTCGCCGCGATCTCCTCTCGCAGCCGGATGGTGTTGACGACGATGTCGATGCCTGTGAGTGCTTCTCGCATACGGGTGGGGTCATCGATGTCGATGGCCCGCGCATCGTCGGCGTGCTCAGGTACCGGCAGTGGTCGCGTGGCGTCTCCGGGTCGAACTCCCGCATGCAGAAGTATACCCGCGGGGCGATGGTTCAGCAGGAAACTGCCGGTGCGGCCAGTAGCCCCCAGGAGTAGGACATCAGTCATGACCGGGTCGCCTTTCGGTTGAGCATGGAGACACAGAGGATGGACACTGCGGCAATGACCAGAAGCGCGACCAGAACGATAGCCAGAGTGCTGAGGTTGGTGATCGCACCACCTACGATCGGGCCGATGCTGGCTCCGATGAAGAGGATGAATCCGTTGATGGCCATCCCGCTGCCCCGATTCGGGGCGGCTGTCTCTCCGTACAGGTTGATCATGGACGGTACAGCCAGGGCGACGCCCGCGACATAGACGATGCTCGCGGCGATCAGGCCGGGCAAGGTGCCGGAGAGGAAGAATTCTCCGAGCATGCCCACAGCCGCGAGCGTGAAGCCGGTCTGGGCGACCCGGACGATGCCGAAACGCTTCGCGAGAGCCCCAACGCCGAGGCTGACGAACATCGCTGGCAGGGCGGCCAATCGGATGAGAATGATGTCGGAGGCAGGCACGTCGAGGCTTTCCAGGTGCTGTCCGATGCCGGTGTAGAGGGCGACAAAGGACAGCAGAAGCGTCACGTGCGCGATGCTGAGCAGCACGATCGCTGGCATGACCAGCAGTCGCGCAAGGTTGCCGAACTGTTTGAGGAGCGACATCGACGGGGCATGCTTGGGCGCCTCGGTCACGAGCGTGAGGATCAGCACGAAGGTGATCGCGAGAACGACACCGCAGAGCACGAAGAACCACGACCAGCCCGCTTGCAGCGCCACCGTGGAGGCTACGACCTGGCCGAAGATGCCCGCGACCAGGAACGCGGTCGACATCGCTCCGATCGCTCCAGCCCGTCTGTTGGGTGCGACAGCCTCGGTCAGATAGGCCAGCGCAACGGGGGCGAACCCGGCTGCCGAGAGGCCCTGGAGAGCACGCAGCGCCGCCATCACCGGCACGGAGGAAGCCGTCGCGCACACAAGCGTGGCAACCGCGAGCACCCCGATGGCGACGGCCATGACCCGCTTTCGACCGTACCGGTCGGAGATCGGCCCCCAGATGAGGAAGCCCACGGCGTAGGTGAGGCTGAAGCTCGTCGACAGGGCGAAGGTCGCATCAGCCCCGAGGTCGGCAGCCACTGGACTCAAGAGCGGGATCGCCGCGTAGAGCTGTGTCAGGACGAACAGGGCCGTCACTACCAGGATGACGACGGCGACCCCGCCAGCCGGGAAGTCCGGGCTGGCGATGTCACGTGAGGGCGACCTCTCCGGAGCCGTCGTTTCGGGATGTGGGAGGTTCGAG
Organism: Brevibacterium sp. HMSC063G07; assembly: GCF_001810665.1. Classification (NCBI taxonomy): domain Bacteria; kingdom Bacillati; phylum Actinomycetota; class Actinomycetes; order Micrococcales; family Brevibacteriaceae; genus Brevibacterium; species Brevibacterium sp. HMSC063G07. The sequence continues at coordinate 68,351 of NZ_KV802350.1, read as the reverse complement.
GGCATGCACGTCTCCTTCCAACGCAATCGTTGGAATTTACCCTAGTATGCTCGGGCGTGGGGTGCAACCTCAACGTTGGAGATGCAATTTAGGAGTGTGACGCAGACTGTGGCCTGGGACACAGAGGGAACCAAGCGCAAGATCAAGGACGCGGCCACGGTGGAGTTCGCCGACCGCGGGCCGGATGGCACGACGATCGAGCAGATCGCGAAGAAGGCAGGTGTCAACAAGGAGCGGGTGTACAACTACTTCGGAGGCAAGAAGGAGCTCTTCGCTGCGGTGTTGCGTGACGAGTTGGCGCAGGTCGCTCAGTCGGTGCCCGTGGCCTCGTTCGCCAGGGAGGACGTCGGGGACTACGCCGGGCGGGTCTACGACTATCACCGTGAGCGGCCCGAGCTGATCCGCCTGTTGCGTTGGGAGGCTCTGGCATTCGACGACGAAGTGCCCGACGAGGCCCAGCGGAGGGAGTATTACGGCTACAAGTCGGCTGCTGTCGTGGGGGGGCAGGAGGCGGGCACGATCACCCGCGACATTGATGCCGCCCATCTGATTCTGTTCGTGCTCTCGATCGCGGGCTGGTGGTCCACGGTGCCTCAGGTGGCCCGGATGCTGTGTGGTCCGCCCACCGAGGAGGAGCATTGCAGGCGACGCGCGGCTGTTGTCACAGCGGCCCGTCGCCTTGCGGCCGCTGACACGGCGTGAGCGACAGTGGAGGGG